>DASPVJ010000180.1:0-6360 GCA_035622435.1 Xanthobacteraceae bacterium
TGGTGGGCCCGGGAGGACTCGAACCTCCAACCAGACCGTTATGAGCGGCCGGCTCTAACCATTGAGCTACGGGCCCCGCCGCGCGGGTGAGGCTGGCATACGACCGCGCGGCCCCGTTCGGCAAGCGCGACGTGCGTGCCACGGCGCCCTGCCTTGCGCCGCCCGCCGTTTGGACGACAATGCCGCCTCGGACGCGCGCGAACGGTAGGTGCGGATGGCGGCGGCGGCAAGTTGGCTCGGTCGCTCGATCGAGCGGGTCGAGGATGCTGCGCTCCTGACCGGACGAGGCCGTTACATCGACGACCTCGGCGTGCCGCCCGGCACGCTCCACGCCGCCATCCTGCGCTCCTCCCACGCGCACGCGGCGATCCGCGCCGTTCGCACCGACGCGGCGGCCGCGGCGCCGGGCGTCGCCGCCGTCATCACCGCCGCCGAGGTGACCGCGCTTTCGGCGAGCCTCGTCGCCGGCGTCAAGGCGCCGATCGAATGCCGGCCGATCGCGGTCGAGCGCGTGCGCTACGTGGGCGAGCCGGTCGCCGTCGCGGTCGCGGCCGACCGCTACCTCGCCGAGGACGCCCTCGACGTCGTCGAGGTCGATTACCAGCCGCTGCCCGCGATCGTCGATCCGCTCGCGGCGCTCGACCCGGGCGCGCCGTTGCTGCACGATAAGCTCGGCGCCAACGTCGCCAGCGACCGCACCTTCCGCTACGGCGATCCGGAGGCGGCGTTTGCGCAATCCCCGCACCGCATCGCGGTCGAAGTCCGCTACCCGCGCAATTCGGCCACGCCGATCGAGACCTACGGGGTCGTCGCCGCCTACGACCCGGGCGAGGACGCCTACGACATCCTCGCCAATTTCATGGGGCCGTTCAGCCTGCACCCGGTGATGGCGCGTGCGCTCAAGGTGCCGGGCAATCGCCTGCGGCTGCGCACGCCGCCGGACGCGGGCGGCAGCTTCGGGGTCAAGCAGGGCGTCGTGCCCTACATCGTGCTCGTCGCCGTCGCCGCGCGCGTCTGCGGCCGCCCGGTCAAATGGATCGAGGACCGGCTCGAGCATCTCGCCGCCTCCACCTCCGCCACCAACCGCGTCACCCGGCTCGCCGCCGCGGTCGACGCCGACGGGCGCATCCGCGCGCTCGACTGGGACCAGGTCGAGGACGTGGGCGCCCACATCCGCGCGCCCGAGCCGGCGACGCTCTATCGCATGCACGGCAACCTCACCGGCGCCTACGACATCCGCCACGTCGGCGTGCGCAACCGCGTGGTGCTCACCAACAAGACGCCGACCGGGCTCAACCGCGGCTTTGGCGGGCCGCAGGTCTATTACGCGCTCGAGCGGCTGATGCAGCGCATCGCCGTCGCGCTGCGGCTCGATCCGCTCGCGGTCATCCGGCGCAACCTGGTGCGCGCCGACGCGTTCCCCTACCGCACCGCGAGCGGCGGCCTGCTCGATTCCGGCGACTACGCCCGCGCGGTCGATACCGCGGTCGCCGACGGCGGCCTCGCCACGCTCGTCGCCCGGCGCGCGAGGGCGCGCGAGCAGGGCCGCATCTACGGCGTCGGCTTCGCCGCGGTGGTCGAGCCGAGCGTGTCGAACATGGGCTACATCACGACGGTGCTCTCGGCCGAAGAGCGCCGCCGCGCCGGGCCGAAGAGCGGCGCGCAGGCGACCGCAACCATCGCGCTCGATCCGCTCGGCGGCGTCAGCGTGCAGATCGCCTCGGTGCCGCAGGGCCAGGGCCACCGCACCGTGGCGGCGCAGATCGTCGCCGACGTGCTCGGCCTCACCCCGGGCGACATCACGGTGACGGGCGACGTCGACACCGCCCGCGACGCCTGGTCGATCGCGTCGGGCAATTATTCCAGCCGCTTTGCGCCGGCGGTCGCCGGCGCCGTGCACCTCGTGGCGCTGCGGCTGCGCGAGCGCCTCACGCGCAGCGCCGCCGGCAAGCTCAACGTCGCGGCGGCGGACGTCGAGTTCGTCGGCGGCAAGGCGCGCGCCCGCGCCAACCCCGACAACGCCATCGCGTTCGCGCGGCTTGCCGGCGCCGATCACTGGTCGCCCGGCGCCGCCCCGGACGGCGACAACGTGTTGCGCGAGACGTTGTTCTGGACGCCGCCGCAACTCGCGGCGCCCAACGACGCCGACGAGATCAATGCCCAGCTGTGCCATTCCTTCATCTTCGACTTCTGCGGCGTCGAGATCGACCGCGACACCGGCGCCGTGCGCATCGACAAATACGTCACCATGCACGACTGCGGCCGCGTCCTGCATCCCGCCATGGTGGCCGGGCAGATCACCGGCGGGCTCGCGCATGCGGTCGGGGCCGCGCTCTACGAGGAATTCGCCTACGCGCCCGACGGCGCCTTCCTCGCCGGCAGCTTCGCCGATTATCTGCTGCCGACCGCGACCGAAGTGCCGGCGCCGCTCATCCTCCACATGGAATCCCCCTCCCCGTTCACGCCGCTCGGGGCCAAGGGCGTGGGCGAAGGCAATTGCATGTCGACGCCGGTGTGCATCGCCAACGCGGTCGCCGACGCGCTCGGCGTCGCGGCGCTCGACTTGCCGCTGACCCCGGCGAAGCTCGCCGCCCTGATCCGCCCGCCGGATCGCGAGCCTTCGAAATGAAGCCCGCGCGCTTCGATTACGTGCGGGCGGAAAGCCTCGCCGAGGCGCACGCCGTGCTCGCAGCCGAAGGCGAGGAGGCGAGCGTCATCGCCGGCGGCCAGTCGCTGCTGCCGCTGCTGTCGACCCGCCTCGCCCGCCCCAAGGTGGTGGTCGACATCATGCGCATTCCCGGCCTCGATACGATCGGGCGCGACGGCGAGGGCATCCGCATCGGCGCCGGCGTGCGCCAAGCCAGCCTCGCGGCCTGGCCGGAACTCGCCGGCGCCCAGCCGCTGCTGGCGATGGCGCTGCCCTTCGTCGGCCATGCCCAGACGCGCAGCCGCGGCACCGTGTGCGGCTCGATCGCCCACGCCGACCCGAGCGCGGAAATCCCCCTGGTGCTCACCGCGCTCGGCGGCGAGATCGTGCTCTCCAGCGGCCGCGGGCATCGCCGCATCGCTGCCGCCGACTTCTTCACCGGCCTGATGTCGACCGCGCGCGCGGAGGACGAACTGATCGAGGCGGCGATCGTGCCGCGCCGGCGCCCCGGCCACGGCTACGCGTTTCGCGAGTTCGCCCGCCGCCACGGCGACTTCGCCATCGTGGCGTGCGCGGCGATCGCCGGCGAATCCGACGCGCGGCTCGCCGTCGGCGGCGTCGCCGACCGACCGGTCGCGTTCGACGAACTGCCGTTCGACGGCCCGGCGCTCGACGAGGCGCTCGACCGCATCGCGCGCGAATTGGACGCGCGCGACGACCTGCACGCCGGCGCCGACTACCGGCGCGACCTGGTGCGCCGCCTCGGCCGCGCGGCCATCGCGGAGGCGCGCCAATGCCGCGCCTGAGCGCGCAAGCGCGCCACCGCGTCGCCTTCGAGTTGAACGGCCGCCCGGTCGCGGGGGAAGCCGAGCCGCGCATGCTGCTGACCGACTTCCTGCGCCACGCGCTCGGCATGACCGGCACCCACGTGGGCTGCGAGCACGGCGTGTGCGGCGCCTGCACCATCGAGGTCGACGGCGTGCCGGCGCGCGCCTGCCTGATGCTGGCGGTGCAGGCGGACGGCGCCAAGCTGCGCACGGTCGAAGGCCTGGCGCCGGAGCCGGGGCGGCTCTCGGTCCTGCAGCAGGCGTTCCGGCGGCATCACGCCCTGCAGTGCGGCTTCTGCACCCCCGGCATCCTGATGTCGCTCGACTATTATCTGCGCACGAATCCGGACCCGGCCGAAGCCGACATCAGGACCTTCCTGACCGGGCACCTGTGCCGCTGCACCGGCTACGTGCCGATCGTCGCGGCGGTGCTCGACGCGGCGCGGAGGCTGCGCGAGGACAGAGCATGATCCCGAAAAAGCCTGCCCCGCGCTTGATGCGGGGTGGGTACCGGATTTCGGAAAAGATCATGCTCCAACAAAGAATCGAGCATGCTTGATCTCGGCACCAGCTTCCTCGCCAGCGTGGCGCGCGACCCGCAGGCGCTCGCCATCGTCGACGGCGACGCGCGGCTGACCTACGCGGCGTGGTACCGGCAGATATCGGCGCTGATCGAAGGCTTCGACGAACTGGAGCTGGAGCCGGGCGACCACCTCGTCACCGTGCTGCAAAACAGGCATGAGGCCGCGACCATTCACTGGGCGTGCCAGTTCGCCGGCATCATTGTCACCCCGGTCAACTGGCGCGCCACCGCCGACGATCTCGACTTCGTGCTCGCCGACGCCGACGCCAAGGCGCTGGTCTACGAACCGGTGGCGGTCGAGGCGGTCGCCGGTTCGAAGGAGGCGCACGCGCGGCCGCGCATCGCGGTCGGCGTCGCCGACACCGCCGACATCGCGTTCGAAAACCTGATCGGCGCCGAGTCCGGGCCGGCGACCGCGCGGGTGGGCGCGGACGCCGTCTCGGTGATGCTCTACACCTCCGGCACCACGGCGCGGCCCAAGGGCGTACCGCGCCGCCAGCGCGCCGAGCGCGCCGCCGCGCTCGCCCACGTGGCGCAGAACCTCTACGGCCGCGGCGAGCGCACGCTCGGCGTCATGCCGCTCTATCACACCATGGGGGTGCGCTCGCTCCTCGCCATGTCGCTCATTGGCGGCTGCTTCGTGTGCCTGCCGCGCTTTTCGCCGGAGCGGGCGCTCGAGCTGATCGAGCGCGAGCGGATCACGAACCTGTATCTGATGCCGACCCTTTATCACGACCTCCTGCATCACCCGCGATTTGCCGCCGCCGACGTGAGTTGCGTGCGCAAGCTCGGCTTTGCCGGCGCCCCCATGACCGACGGGCTGCTGAAGGCGCTCGACGCGGCCTTCAAGCCCGACCTGTTCGTCAACCACTACGGTTCCTCGGAAATCTACACCTTCACCATCGACCAGCAGGCGGCCAAGAAACCCGGCTCGGCCGGCCGCGCCGGCATCAACCAGATGGTGCGGGTGGTGAAGCTCGCCGCGGCCTCGCCCGACGACCCCGCCGCCGTCGGCCAGGAGGGCGAGATCATCGCGCTCTTGGCGGGCGACGAATCCTTCGAGGGCTACTGGCGCCGGCCGGACGCCGACGCCGCGGCGCTGCGCGCCGGCTGGTACTTCACCGGCGACACCGGCTACGTCGACGCCGACGGCGATCTCTTCGTCACCGGCCGGGTCGACGACATGATCATCACCGGCGGCGAGAACGTCTCGCCGGTCGAGATCGAGAGCTGCCTGTCGCTGCATCCGGCGGTGTCCGAGGTCGCGGTCGTCGGCCTCCCCGACCCGCGCTGGGGTAAGATCGTCGCCGCCTTCGTCAGGCGCGCCGCCGCCGTCGCGCCGGAGGAACTGGACCGCTTCTGCCGCGCTTCCGGGCTCGCCGGTTTCAAGCGCCCGCGCCGCTACGTCTTCGTCGCGGCGATCCCCAAATCGCCGGTCGGCAAGCTGTTGCGCCGCAAGCTCGTGGCCGGCGAATACGCGCCCGAGGGCGAGCCGGGCGCCCCGCCCCAGCAAGGAACCGCCGCATGACCCAGCCGATGGTTTTCGCCGATCCGCGCCTCGCTTCGCTCGACGGCTTCCGCGTCGAGATCGACCCGGCCGAGGAACGCGCCGACGTGGTGCTCGACCGGCCGCCGCTCAACGTCATCTCCATGCCCCAGCGCGACCAGCTGCGCCTCGCGTTCGAAGCCCTCGATGCGGACGCGCGGGTGCGCATCATCGTGCTGCGCGCGGTCGGCGAGCATTTCTCCAGCGGCGGCAACATCAGGGGCTTCATCGAGGCCTCGCCCGAGCACGTCGCGAAGCTCGCCTGGAACATCGCCGCGCCCGCGCGCTGCGCCAAGCCGGTGATCGCCGCCAACCGCGGCTATTGCTTCGGGGTCGGCTTCGAGTTGTCGCTGGCCTGCGATTTCCGCCTGGCCTCGGAAACCTGCCTCTACGCGTTGCCCGAGCAGCGGCTCGGCCAGATCCCCGGCTCCGGCGGGTCGGCGCGGCTGCAGAAGATCGTCGGCATCACCCGCACCAAGGACATCGTCATGCGCTCGAGGCGCATTTCCGGCCGGCAGGCGGCCGACTGGGGCATCGCCACCGAATGCATCGCCGACGACAAGCTCGAGGCCGCGACCGCGGCGCTGGTCGAGGAGCTGCGCGCGTTTTCGCCGCTCGCCCAGCGCACGGCCAAGAAGCTCCTCAACGACACCGAGGACGCCTCCCTCTCGATCGCGATCGAGCTGGAAGGCCATTGCTACAGCCGCCTGCGCACCTCGGAGGATTTCCGCGAGGGCGTCGAGGCGTTCCACGCCAA
>DASPVJ010000181.1:0-3430 GCA_035622435.1 Xanthobacteraceae bacterium
GGCGGCGACATCGCCATCACGCTTTACGAGGGGGCGACGCACGGGTTCGACGATCCGAGCCGCAAGCGGCAGCGCAACATGGACAACGCCATCGCCACCGAGGACGCGGTGGCACGGGCGCAGCGCTTCTTCGCCGAGCACCTTGAAGAGCAGCAGTAGGGCGGCGTAGCGTCATCCGCCGTCGCGGGCGCGCTCATGCGCCCTTCCCTTCTCCGTCTCCGCCCGCCGAGACCGCCTGCCGTGAGCCCATTCGGCACCTTCGTCGAAATCTTCCTGCAGGCGCTGCTCGCCGGGATTCTCATCGGCGCGATCTACGGCCTGATGTGCGTCGGGCTCGGCATCATCTTCGGGGTCATGCGCGTCATCAATTTCGCCCAAGGCGAATTCCTGATGCTCGGCATGTATTTCACCTTCTACCTCGTGGTCGGCTTTGACCTGTTGTGGTTCCTCGGGCCGTCGATCGGCCCGTACGTCGGCGCGCTGATCGCGGGCCCCGTGCTGTTCGTCCTCGGCTACCTCCTGCACAAATTCCTGATCTCGCGGGTGACCGGCCTGGGCGTCGTCGGCACCGAGGGCGAAGGCCACTACGCCCAGCTCATCCTCACCCTCGGCATCGCCCTCGTCTTGCAGAACGGCGGCCTCATCCTGTTCGGCTCGACCCCGGAATCGGTGCGCACGCCACTCTCCTCGCGCGCCTGGGAGATTCCGCTCGTCTACAACGCCGACGCCGCGCTGTTCCTCAACAAGGCGCGCGCCGTGGCGGGCGTCGTCTCGGTGGTGGTGGCGGCCGCGCTCTATTGGCTGATCAACCGCTCGCGCCTGGGCAAGACCTTGCGCGCGGCGGCCGACAATCCCAACGCCGCCGTCTACATGGGCATCGACGTCGACCGCGCCTATCGCATCGCCTTCGGGCTCGGCATCGGCATTACCGCCGTCGCCGGCGGCCTCGTCGCCACCTACAATCCGTTCCAGCCCTACATCGGCCTCGACTTCGTCATCATCATGTACGCGGGCGTGGTGCTCGGCGGCATGGGCAGCATTCTCGGCGCGTTCTGGGGCGGCATGACCATCGGGCTGGTGCAGCAGCTCTCCACCCTGGTGCTGCCGACGCAATTGCAGAACGCCGCGATCTTCGTGGTCTTCCTGCTGATCGTCCTGATCCGCCCGCAGGGCCTGTTCGGCCGCGCCACGGAGCGCGTCTAGAGCATGGCGCGCCGCACGCTTGTCGCCTCGCTCGTCGCCATCGCCGCCATCGGCGCGACCTGGATCGGCCTCGGCCTCCTCGTCACCAATTCGTACTATCAGCTCATGCTCACCCTGGTGCCGATCTGGGCGGTGATGGGCCTGTCGTGGAACCTGCTCTCGGGCTATACCGGCCTCGTCTCGTTCGGCCACGCGGCGTTCTTCGGGCTCGGCGCCTATACGGTGACGATCGCGCTCGTCCAGTTCGACCTGACCCCGTGGCTCGGCATTCCGCTCGGCATGGCGGTCGGCACCGTCGCCGGCGTCGTCATCGGCTACCCGACCTTCCGGCTGCGCGGGCACTACTTCGCGCTCTCCATGCTCGCCTACCCGATGGCGCTGCTCTACGTGTTCGTCTGGCTCGGCTACCAGGAGGTGCCGCTGCCGATGAAGCGCGAGGCGCCGGCGTTCTACATGCAGTTTGCCGACTACCGGGCGTACATCGCGCTCGCGGTCGGCCTGCTCGTCGTCGCTTTGCTGATCTCGCTTGCGATCGAGCGCTCGCGCTTCGGCCTCTCGCTCCTCGCCATCAAACAGAACGAGCCGGCCGCGGAAGCCGCCGGCATCGATACGCTCGCCTGGAAGATGCGCGCGATCATGCTCAGCGGCGCGCTCGCCGCGGCGGCCGGCGGCCTCTACGCGGTGGTGCAGCTCGTCGTCACGCCCGACAGCGTGTTCGGCATGCTCACCTCGGCGCAAGCGCTGATCGTCGCGTTGTTCGGCGGCGTCGCGACGCTATGGGGCCCGCTGATCGGCTCCGCCATCCTGATCCCGTTGAGCGAGTGGCTGCAGGCGAACCTGGGCGACAAAATCCCCGGCATCCAGGGCGTGGTCTACGGCCTTGCCATCATCCTGGTGGTGCTGTTGGCGCCGGAAGGAATCTACTGGCGCGTGCGCGACTTTTGGCGGCGCCCGCGCGCCGTGGGCCTCGGGCCGGTGAACCCGATCGCGCCGCCCCTCGCCGCCGCCGCGCCGGAAGCGGCACCGCCGCCGCAGCGGCCGCCGATCCTCACCGTGCAGAATCTCTCGAAATCCTTCGGGGGCTTGCGCGCGGTCGCCGACGCGAGCTTCGCCATCGGCGAGGGCGAAATCCTCGGCATCATCGGCCCCAACGGCGCCGGCAAGACGACGCTGTTCAACCTGCTCAACGGCTTCCTCAAGCCCGACGCCGGCACCGTCGCCTTCGCCGGGCACGACTTGGCCGGCCTCAAGCCCAACCGCATCTGCCGGCTCGGCGTCGGCCGCACCTTCCAGGTGGTGCGCGCGTTCGCGCGACTGTCGGTGCTCGACAACGTGGTGGTCGGCGCCTACGCGCGCACGCGCACCGACGCCGAGGCGGTCGCGGCAGCGAACGCCGCGCTCGCCCAGGTGGGGCTCGTCGGCCGCGCGGGGGCAATCGCCGGCTCCCTCACCAACAAGGAACTGCGCCTGATGGAGCTTGCCCGCGCGCTCGCCGGGCAGCCGCGGCTCATGTTGATGGACGAGCCGCTCGCCGGGCTTGCCAGCCACGAAATCGAGGACATGCTCGAAGTGATCCGCGCGCTCGCCGCGCAAGGCACCACGGTCGCGATCATCGAGCACACCATGCGCGCCATGGTGCGGCTCGCCGAGCGCTTCATCGTGCTCGACCACGGCGCCATCCTTGCGGTCGGCCGGCCGGAAGCGGTCGTCAACGACGCGAGCGTGATCGAGGCCTACCTCGGCAAGAAATGGGCGGCGATCCGTGCTCGCGGTTGAGAACCTCACGGTCGCCTACGGCGGCTTGACCGCGCTCGCCGAAGTGTCGCTCGCCGTGCGCGCCGGCCAGTTCGTGTCCATCGTCGGCCCCAACGGCGCCGGCAAGACCACCCTGTTCAAGGCCATTTCCGGCACCGTCAAGCCGAGCGGCGGGAGCATCCGCTTCGAGGAGCGCGATCTGCTCGCGGTCGCGCCGGCCGAGCGCGCCCACTTCGGCATCGCGCACGTGCCCGAGGGCCGGCAGGTGTTCGCCGGCATGACGGTGCTGGAAAACCTCGAAATGGGCGCCTATCCGCAATCGGGACGGCAAGCCTGGGCGCGCAATCTCGAGCGCATATTCGCGCTGTTCCCGATCCTCGCCGAGCGCCGCGGGCAAACGGCCGGCACGCTTTCGGGCGGCGAGCAGCAGATGCTCGCCATCGGCCGCGGCATCGCCTCCTCGCCGCGGCTC
>DASPVJ010000182.1:0-2810 GCA_035622435.1 Xanthobacteraceae bacterium
CCGGCCACGCGGTCGTCGCCACCCGCGGCCGCGCGCTGCGGGCGGTCGCGGTCGCCCCCATCGACGGTGCCGGCCAAGCGACCGGCAACGTCGCCTGGATCGACTGCGACCTCCTCGCCGTGTCGGGCGGATTGACGCCGAGCGTGCACCTGCATTCGCACCTCGGCGGCAAGCTCGCGTGGGACGCGACCATCGCCGCCTTCGTGCCCGGCCCGGCGCCGCCGCACATCCGCGCCTGCGGCGCGGCGCGCGGGGTGTTCGGGCTCGCCGATTGTTTGACCGACGGCGCCCGTGCCGGCACCGCGGCCGCCGCGGCGATCGGACTGCAGGCGCCGGCGTTCGACTTGCCCGCGCTCGCGCCGGACGACCCGTGGTCGATCCGCCCGCTGTGGGAGGTGACATCGAACAAACAGATGCGCGGCAAGCGCTTCGTCGACCTGCAGGACGACGTGACCGCCGACGATCTCGACCTTGCAGTGCGCGAGAACTATCGCGCGATCGAGCACGTCAAGCGCTACACCACCTTGGGCATGGGCACCGACCAGGGCAAGACCTCGAACCTCAACGGCCTCGCCATCGTGGCGCAGCGCCGCGCCGAGGCGATCCCGGCGGTCGGCACCACCACGTTTCGCCCGCCCTACACGCCGGTCGCGTTCGGCACCCTGGCGGGACCGGAGACCGGCAAGCATTTCGAGCCGATCCGGCGCACGCCGCTCCACGCCTGGCACGCGGCGCATGGCGCAACCTTCGTGGAAGC
This sequence comes from Xanthobacteraceae bacterium, assembly GCA_035622435.1. Lineage (GTDB taxonomy): Bacteria > Pseudomonadota > Alphaproteobacteria > Rhizobiales > Xanthobacteraceae > AP-16. The sequence goes on from DASPVJ010000182.1 coordinate 758, forward strand.
CGGCCCGTGGCTGCGCCCGCGCGCCTACGTGCGCCCTGGCGAGAGCTTTGCGGCGGCGTGGCGGCGCGAGGTCGTCGCCGTGCGCAGCGCCGCCGGCATCTGCGACGTCTCCACCCTCGGCAAGATCGACGTGCAAGGGCCGGACGCGACGGCGTTCCTCGAGGGCGTCTACTGCAACGGCTTCGCGCGCCTGGCGGTGGGGCGTTGCCGCTACGGCCTGATGTTGCGCGAGGACGGCATCGCGCTCGACGACGGCACGGTCACCCGCATCGGCGAGCGCCGTTACGTCATGACCACGACGACCGCCAACGCCGGCCGGGTGCTGGCGCATCTCGAATATTTGCTGCAAGCGGCGTGGTCCGGGCTCGACGTGCGCGTCGTTTCGGTCACCGACCAGTTCGGCCAGATCGCGCTCGCGGGGCCGCGCAGCCGCGACGTGCTCCGCCGCGTGGCCGACGTCGACGTCGACAACGCCGCCCTGCCCTTCCTCGCCTCGGCTCCGGCCGTCATCGCCGGCGCGCGCGTGCGTTTGTTCCGCATCAGCTATTCGGGCGAGTTGGCCTACGAGATCGCGGTCCCGGCCGGCCACACGGTCGCGGTGTGGGAAGCGCTGCTCGCGGCGGGGCGGGAGTTCGGCCTTGCGCCCTACGGCACCGAGGCGATGGCCGCCATGCGTATCGAAAAGGGTCACGTCGCCGGGCCTGAGATCAACGGCCAGACCACGCCGGCCGATCTCGGCCTCGCGCGGCTCGTGTCGACGCGCAAGGCTTTCGTCGGGCGGCGGCTGCTGGAGCGCCCGGCGCTGGCCGATGGGTTGCGGCCGAGCCTCGTCGGCCTCGAGCCCCTCGACGGCGTCACGCCGATCACGGCGGGAGCGCAACTGGTCGCCGACCCGCGCGCGCCGGCGCCGGTGCCGATGCTCGGCCACGTCACTTCGCCGACCTTCAGCCCGACCTTGGATCGGCCGATCGCGCTCGCTCTGCTCAAAGGCGGCCTCGCCCGCACAGGCGAGACCGTGGTCGCCGCCGCGCCTCTCGACGACAGCTTCGTCCCGGCGCGCGTCGTTGCGCCGGTGTTTTACGATCCGGCGGGGGAGCGGCTGCATGGTTGACGTGCGCCCGCGCGCCCCGCTCGACATGGTCCAGGTCGCGGCGTTCGGCCCGCCCGCCGCAACGGCTGAGGCGCTGTCCAGACATTTCGGCGTCGCGATCGCGCCGACACCCAATCGCGCGGCTGCGGCCGGCGACCTGACGGTGCTGTGGCACGGCCCCGGCCAATGGCTGATCGTGCGCGCGGTGGCCATGGTGCCGTTGGCCGACGAGCTTGCCGCGGTGTGCGGCGACGGCGCCGCCATCGTCGATCTCGGCCACGCGCGTTCGGTATTGCGCTTCGAGGGCGAGGGCGTGCGCGACGTGCTCGCCAAAGGCACCAGCATCGACCTGCGGCCGGCGCAGTTCCCGCCCGGCGCCTGCGCGCTCACGGCGCTCGGCAAGATCGGCGCGCTGCTGCACGCGGTGGCGCCAGCGACCCTCGACGTCTACGTCCCGCGCAGCTATGCCGAGGCCTTCGTCGAATGGCTCGCGCACGCGGCGCGGGACGTGGCGATCGAATTTGCGGCGCCGCTTGTTTGAACGTCATTGCGAGCGAAGCGAAGCAATCCAGGGGTTGGAGTTGACCCGGTTTGATGGACACCTGAACATTTGCGACGGAGGTGTCCACAATGGGGAAGCAAGGTTCCAAAGGCTGGTACGACCGGTCGAGACGAGCCTATCCACCGGAGTTCCGAGAGGAGATCGTCGAGCTGTATCGGGCTGGACGCTCGACGAGTGAGCTGGCGAAGGATTTCGGGCCACACCCGCAATCGATCAGGAACTGGGCCGCCTGGGCGAAGGACGCCGCGGGGCGAGACGGCAAAGGAAGCCTGACGCCGTCTGAACGTGAAGAACTTGATCGGCTGCGGCGTGAGAACCGGCAGCTGCGGCTTGACCGGGAAATCCTGTCAAAAGCCGCGGCCTGGTTCGCTCGGGAGACGAACAGGATCCCGCCCAAGGAT
>DASPVJ010000183.1:0-17887 GCA_035622435.1 Xanthobacteraceae bacterium
CCGGCCGCGCCGGAGAGCGTCGCGCCGACGGCAAAACCCACCGCCACCAGCCAGCCGAGGAAATAGCCGACGACGAGAAAGATGACGACGCCGACGACGCCGATCGTGGTGTACTGGCGCTTGAGGTAGGCCTGCGCGCCCTCGCGGACCGCGGCGGAAATCTCCTGCATCTTCTGGCTGCCGGCGTCGGCCGCCAGGACCGATCGGATGGCCCAGACGCCGTAGACGATGGCGAGCAGCCCGCAGCCGATGATCCCCCACAAAGCAATCATGCGTTCAACCCCGTGCGAGAAGAGCCGGGCGGGACCGGGTCCCGCCGCCCCCGATGATCCACATGGCCGCAGGATTCGCCGCCGGCCGCGAAGCGCGCGGACATTGCCAAAAACCCGGTGGCGACGCAAATGCATTGGCGGACCGTTCGACCGACCGACCGCCGTTACGCCAGCCCGGGGCGTTCGCGTACCACGAGCCACGCCAGCATGGCGCCGGCCAGCGCCACCACCGGCAACATCACCAGGTTGACCAGGTACCAGCCGAAATAGGCGAGCATCGCGCCCGAGGCGAACGAGCCCAGCGCCATGGTGCCGAAGATGAGGAAGTCGTTGAACGCCTGAACCTTGTTGCGCTCCTCCGGCCGATAGCATGCGAGCACCATGGTGGTGGCGCCGACGAAGCCGAAGTTCCAGCCGACGCCGAGGAGAACGAGCGCGGTCCAGAAATGGGCGACGGTGATGCCGGCAAAACCGACCGCCGCGCTCACGGCGAGCAGCGTCAGGCCGGCGGCGACGACCGGCGCGGCGCCGTAGCGAGTGACCAGCGCACCGGTGACGAAGCTCGGCGCGTACATGGCGAGCACGTGCCATTGGATGCCGAGCGCGGCGCTGTCGACCGAATGGCCGCAATCGACCATGGCGAGCGGCGCCGACGTCATCATGAGATTCATCAGCGCATAGCTCGCGACCCCGCACGTGGCCGCGACGACAAAGCGCGGCTGGCGCGCGATCTCGGAAAGGCTGCGCCCGGCGGTAGCGGGTCGCGGCGCGACCTGCCGCGGGGTGCGAACGAGCGAGATCACCAGCATCGCGCAAACGGCCGTTGCGGCCTGCCCGAGATAGCTTGCGGCGAACAGGTAGGGCGGCACGAGATCTTTGGTGAGGATGACCAGTTGCGGTCCGAGGAAGGCGGCGAACAGCCCGCCCGCCAGCACCCACGACACGGCCTTGCCCTTGAAGTCCGCGCTCGCCGTGTCGGCCGCGGCAAAACGGTAGGACAAGTGCGAGGCCTGGTAGAGGCCGGCGCAGAAGGTCGCCGCGAGATAGGTCGCAAACGATCCCTCGATCACCGCCACGTATCCGATAAGCCCGGCGAGACAGCCGACGGCCGCGCCGATCTGATAGGCGCTGCGGCGCCCGAAGCGGCGCACCAGGAAGCCGACCGGCAGCGTGCCCACCCAGGTGCCGACGACCACGACGCTGAGCGGCAAGGTGGCGAGACTCTTGTCCGGCGCCAGCATCGCCCCGAGGATGCTGCCGGTCGCCGTGACGACCGTGCTGTTGCCGCCGGCGAGCGCCTGCCCGACGGCGAGTACGAGCGCGTTGCGCTTGGCGAGGCGATTGCCGGCCGCGGCATCGAACGGCGCTTGTGCCACGGCCGGCATCATGCTCTCCGCAACGGGCTTCGCGTGCGTGGATCGCCCAGGCTTAAGGCGCCCGCGAGGCCAAAGCTACTGCGGGCGGCGCAAATCAGAAATGACTGAATGAGGGGCGTTCGAAGGCCAGCGGCCGCCGGTCCGCTCCGGTGAACCGCGGTTGAGGCTCGCCGGGCTCGATGCGGCCGATCTCCGTGACGACGATCCCCGCCCTGGCGGCGCCGGCGCGGAAATCCGCGACCTCGCTCGCCGGGACCGCCGCCAGAATCTCGTAGTCATCTCCGCCGGTGAGCGCACGCTCCAGGAGCGCCGGCTCGGCTGCGAGCATCGCGCGGGCGGCGTCGGAGAGCGGAACCCGCTCGACATCTACGTGCGCCGACACGGCGGACGCGCGGCAGAGCTTGGCCAAGTCGCCGGCAAGCCCGTCCGATACGTCGAGCGCCGCCGACGCGTGGGCGCGCACCAGGTCGGCGAGCGCAGTTCGCGGCTCGGGCAAGAGATAGCGCGCCAACAGATGATTGCGCGCTTCGCCCGTGAGATTCCTGCCCGCGGCCGCATCCTGGCGCAGCTTCAATCCGAGCGCGGCGTCGCCGATGGTGCCGGTGACCGCGAGAACGTCGCCCGGCCGCGCGCCGCTGCGCCGCACCATGGTGCCGGTCGGGAGCGTGCCGAAGGCGGCGATCGACACCGACAGCGGGCCGGGCGTGCGATCCGTGTCGCCGCCGAGCAGCGGACAATCGTAATGATCCGCATCGGCGCCGAGCCCGCGGGCAAAGGCTTCGAGCCAATCGTCACCCGTGTCGCCCGGCAGCGCGATCGACAGCAGGAAGCCCGCAGGCTTTGCCCCCTTGGCGGCGAGGTCGGAGAGATTCATCCGCAACGCCTTGCGGGCGATCGCATCGGCCGGATCATCGGGGAAGACGTGCACGCCGGCGATCACCCCATCGGTCGTGAGCACGAGGTCGCAGCCGGGCGGGGGCGTGAGCGCCGCCGCGTCGTCGGCAAGACCGAACGCGCCCGGGTGGCGGGCGAGCGGACGGAAATGGCGGGCGATCAGGCGCTCCTCGCCCGATTCCCTGATCACACGGCGTCCGGTCATGGCGACGAACCTGCCGCATCGAACTCGGCCGGGCGCAACGCGCGCGCCAACGCGTCGAGCACGGCGTTGACCATGCCGGTTTCCTCGCCGTCGAGAAAGGCGTTGGCCACATCGACGTATTCGGACACGACGACGCGCGCCGGCACGTCGCGGCGGCCTTCGAGTTCGTAGGCGCCGGCGCGCAGCACCGCGCGCAGCACCGTCTCGACCCGCTTGAGCGGCCAGCCGCCGGCGAGTGCGCGATCGATCAAGGGATCGAGGCGCCGCTGCGCTGCGACCACGCCCTCAACGATGCGGCGAAAGAACGCCGCCTCCGCCGGCAGGTACTGCGACCCCTCGACCTCCTGGCCGAGCCAATGGCTCTCGAACTCGGCGAGGATGTCGTTCACCGGCGTTCCGGCGATGTCCATCTGATAGAGCGCTTGCACCGCGGCGAGCCGCGCGGCCCCGCGCCGGTTGGCCTTGCGCTCGTCCTTGGGCTTGCGGCCGGCGGCTTTCATCGCGGCGCCGCGGCGAGCTGGCGCTTGAGCCCGACCATCGCCAAAGCCGTGCGCGCGGCGTCACCCCCTTTGTCGCCCTCTTCGCGGCGGGCGCGCGCCCACGCCTGCGCCTCGGTGTCGACGGTGAGGATGCCGTTGCCGAGCGGAAGCGCGCGGGCGACCGCGAGGTCCATAAGCCCGCGCGCGGACTCCATCGACACGATCTCGAAATGGATGGTGTCGCCGCGGATGACGCAGCCGAGCGCCACCACGCCGTCGTAGGGCTCGCCGCGCCGCTCGGCCGCGTCGAGCGCCATGGCGATGGCGGCGGGGATTTCCAGCGATCCTGGGACCGAGACACGGTCGAAGGTGACCTTCGCGTTCTCCAGCACGCGCGTGGCGCCGGCCAGCAGCGCGTCGGCGATGTCGTCGTAGAAGCGCGCTTCGACCACGAGAATGCGCGCGCCGGCGACGGCTGCGGTCGGTTCGCCTTGCCCCCTGCGCGGCTCGGCCATGACGGGCACCTCCGGTGCCAGCGTCAACTACCAAGCCCGCCCGCACGGGAGCAAGGGCACTCAATCGTCAGGCGCTTCCATCAGCCGCGCCGCATAGCGCGCCATCAGATCGACTTCGAGGTTGAGCGCATCGCCCAGGCGCGTCGCGGCGAGCGTGGTGACGGCAAGCGTGTGCGGGATGACGAGCACGGAAAACGCGTCTGCGTCGACGGCGTTGACGGTGAGCGAGATGCCATCGAGCGCGACCGAGCCCTTGGCGGCGATGAAGCGCGCGAGCGGCGCGGGCGCGCGCAAGGCGATGCGCGCCATGTCGGGCAGGTCCTCCCGTGCAATGACCTCGGCGATGCCGTCCACATGGCCGAGGACGAGATGCCCGCCGAGTTCCTCGCCCATCTTGAGCGCGCGTTCCAAGTTGATGCGCGTGCCCTGCTTCCAACGCCCCACCGTCGTCACGGCGAGGGTTTCCGCCGCCGCATCGGCCGCGAAGCTGGTGCGGCCGTCGTGCGCGCCGACGGCGACGACGGTCAGGCAAGCGCCCGCGCACGCGATCGACGCACCGAGCGCGATCGAGCCGCGATCGTAGCTGCAGCCGATCGTGAGCCGGCGCAGGCCTTGCGCCCGCTCCTCGACCACGAGCACCTCGCCCACGTCGGTGACGATGCCGGTGAACATCAGCTGCGCTCGAAGGTCTCGATGCTGTCGGCACCGGCGAACACGACGCCGCGCGAGCGCAGGCGCGGCGATTGGGTCAGCGCCGTGAGCGGCAGGCCCTCGAGCGCGGCGATTCCGTCCGCCCCGATCGTCACCGGCGCGCGCAACAGCACCGCCTCGTCGAGGAGATCGGCGGCGAGGAACGCGGCCGCCACCGTCGGGCCGCCTTCGACCATCAGACGGGTGATGCCGCGCGTCGCGAGACACTTGAGCGTCGCCGCGAGGTCGCGCCGGCCGCCGGCGCCGTCGACCCGCATCACCTCGGCACCCCGTTGCTGCAGCGCGTCCGCGCGCGCCGGTGCGGCGTCGGGCGCAGCCAGCACCCACAGCGGAATTTCCCGCGCGCTACGCACGACCTTGCTGTCGGGCGGAAGCCGCAGCCCGCTGTCGAGCACGACGCGCGCGGGCGAGCGGGTCGCCATGCCGGGTAGGCGGCAGGTCAGGAGCGGATCGTCGGCTAGCGCCGTGCCGATGCCGATGAGGACGGCGTCGTACATGGCGCGCAGGCGATGCACGCGCTCGCGCGCCGGCTCGCCGGTGATCGCGGCGGGGCGCCGGCCGGCAAGCCCGGCCTTGCCGTCGGATGAAACCGCAAGCTTGAGCATGACGTGCGGGCGCCCGTCGCGCATGCGGCGCACGTGCCCGGCATGGACGCGGCGCGCCTCCGCGGCGCCGACGCCGGTGACGACCGCGATCCCCCGTGCCCGCAGCCGGCGATAGCCCTCACCGGCGATGTCCGGATTGGGGTCGTCGAGCGCGGACACCACCCGCGCGATGCCCGCGGCGATGATCGCGTCGGCGCATGGCGGCGTCCGGCCGAAATGGGAGCACGGCTCCAGCGTGGTGTAGATGGTGGCGCCGCGCGCCGCCGCGCCGGCGCGCCGCAGCGCTTCGACCTCGGCGTGCGGCCGCCCGCCCGGCTGGGTCCAGCCGCGGCCCACCACCACAGGTCCCTGCGGCTCATTGCGCACGATCACGGCCCCGACCGCCGGATTGGGCCACGCGTTGCCCAGACCACGCCGGCCGAGCGCCAGCGCCAGCGCCATGAAGCGGGCGTCGATCGCCGGATCGATCGCGATTGAACCGGAACTCACGGTCATTTCTGTTCGCGCGCAGGCTCCGGCGCCTTATCCGCGTCGACATCCTCCCCGGACAGCTCGCCGAGGAACGCCTCGAAATCCTTCGCTTCGCGGAAATTGCGATAGACCGAGGCGAATCGCACATAGGCCACGTCGTCGAGATCGCGCAAGTACGCCATGACGGTCTCGCCGATGGTCTCCGAGGTGACCTCGCTTTCGCCGATGCCTTCCAAGTCGCGCACGATCTTCGACACCATGCGCTCGACCCGTTCGGGATCGACCGGCCGCTTGCGCAGCGCCACCTGCAGCGAGCGCATCAGCTTATCGCGATCGAAGGGCTGGCGCCGGCCGTTGCGCTTGATCACCACGAGTTCGCGCAGCTGCACGCGCTCGAAGGTGGTGAAACGGAAGCCGCACGCCAAGCACACCCGGCGGCGGCGGATGGCGACGGAATCCTCGGTCGGGCGCGAATCCTTGACCTGGGTGTCGAGGCTCCCGCAGCTTGGACACCGCATGGGCCGCCCCCGCCGCGCTCAGCCGTTGTAGATCGGGAACCGGGCGGTGAGCCGTTTTGCCTTCTCGCGCACCGCCGCTTCCACCAGCAGATCTTCCTCCGCGCCACTATGTGCCAGCGCGTCCAGGACGTCCGCGACCATCTCGCCGATTTGGCGGAACTCGGCGACCCCGAAACCGCGGCTGGTGCCGGCCGGGGTGCCGAGGCGGATGCCCGAGGTGACCGTGGGCTTTTCCGGATCGAACGGGATGCCGTTCTTGTTGCAGGTGATGTGGGCGCGGCCGAGCGCCACTTCGGCGAGCCGCCCGGTCAGGCGCTTCGGCCGCAGGTCGACCAACATCAGGTGGGTATCGGTGCCGCCCGAGACGATATCGAGCCCGCGCGATCGGAGGATTTCTGCAAGCGCTCGGGCATTTTCGACCACGTTTCTCGCATAGAGCTTGAACGAAGGGCGCAACGCCTCGCCGAACGCCACCGCCTTGGCTGCGATCACATGCATCAGCGGGCCGCCCTGGGAACCTGGAAACACGGCCGAGTTGATCTTCTTCGCCAGGGCTTCGTCATTCGTGAGCACGAAACCGCCGCGCGGTCCGCGCAGCGTCTTGTGAGTGGTCGAGGTGACGACCTGGGCATGGGGCATCGGGCTCGGATGCGCTCCACCGGCGACGAGGCCGGCGAAATGGGCCATGTCGACCATCAGCTTGGCGCCGACCGCATCGGCGATTTCGCGGAAGCGGCGGAAATCGATGACCCGCGGATAGGCCGAGCCGCCGGCGACGATGACTTTAGGGCGATGCTCTTCGGCAAGCCGCTCGACCGCGTCGAAATCGATGCGGTGGTCGTCACGCCGCACCCCGTAGGACACCACGTTGAACCACTTGCCCGAGAGGTTCGCCGGCGAACCGTGGGTCAGATGGCCGCCGGCCGCCAGGTTGAGCCCCATGAAGGTATCGCCCGGCTGCATCAGCGCCATGAACGCCGCCTGGTTGGCCTGGGCGCCGGAGTGCGGCTGGACGTTGGCGAAGGCTGCGCCGAACAGCTTGGTTGCACGCTCGGTCGCGATCCGCTCGGCGACGTCGACGAATTGGCAGCCCCCGTAGTAGCGCCGGCCCGGATAACCCTCGGCGTACTTGTTGGTCAGCACCGAGCCCTGGGCTTCGAGCACGGCGCGGCTGACGATGTTTTCCGACGCGATCAGCTCGATTTCGTCGCGCTGGCGGCCGAGTTCGAGCCGGACCGCTTCGGCGACCTCGGGGTCGGCCTCAGCCAGCGGCGCGGTAAAGAACGCATCCGGGTTCGCTGAGGTCGCTGCGTCGGTCACGGCCATGGGACGGGTTCCCTTGCGAAATCGCCGCGGTTTCGGTTTCTGCGGCCGCCGGCTCCCTTCGCGCAAGTGCCGTAGCATATCGCCGGAAATGCGCAAGCATTGGGAGGATCGGGCGCCGTCGCGCTATATGTAGGTGCTGGCCGCGGCGTCAATCGCCCGCGAGGCGAATCTACAGCCAATGGGGATGAGAGCGGAAATAGACTTGCGCGGGGGCGCGCGTGGCCAAAGCGCCCAATGTCACCCGCGCGAGAGGACGGCGTTGCCGAGCCCATCGCGGTTGTAGATGTCGTCGCGGAACTGGACCACGCCGTCCGGCGTCGCCCAGGCGGTGACGTAGACCCAGTAGAGCGGCACCGGCTTGGCGACCCTCGCACTCTTCTGCTCGCCGCTCCTGAGCACCTGATCGATCTCCTCGCGCGACCAGCCCGGCGTCTCGTCCAACAGCCAGTTGACGAGCTCGCGCACGTTCTGCACCCGCACGCAGCCCGACGAGTGGAACCGCATGTCTTCGCCGAACAGATTCTTAAGCGGCGTGTCGTGCATGTAGACCTGATGCGGGTTGGGGAAGTTGATGCGGATCGTGCCGAGCGAGTTGAAGTCGCCGGGGTCCTGCTTGAACTGATAGTTGACCGCCTCTTCCGAGTACCAGTTGATTTGCTGCGGCAGCAGCTCATGGCGATGCTGGTCGAAGATGCGGATGTGGTTCTGGGTCAGATAGTCGGGCGCCGCCTGCATCTTCGGGATCAGGTCTCGCCGCACGATCGAGACCGGCACGGTCCAATACGGATTGAAGTTGATCTCGACGATCTTGCTTTGGATTTCCGGCGAAGGCCGGTCCGGCTTGCCTACCACCGCGGTGTGGCGCGACACCGCAACCCCGTTCTCGATCGCCTCGATCTGGGCAGCCGGCAGATTGCACATGACGAAGCGGTTGCCAAGCGAGCCGGAGAACGCGCGCAGCCGCACCAGGTTGGTCTTGAGCTGGCTCAGCCGCGCGTCGGCGGAATAATTGAGGGCGCGCAGGGTCTGCTCGCGCACCACCCCGTCGACGGTGAGCCCATGGCGTGCCTGGAACCGGCGCACCGCCGCCTCGACGTAGGAATCGTACACGTCGCCGACGTCGGCGCTCGCGTCGAGATCGCCGACCGAGAGCAAACGTTGGCGCAAGGCGGCGACGCTCGGATGCCGCACGCCCAGCCGCAGCCGATCGGTGCCGGTGACCTGCGGCCATCCGCCGCGCGCGACGATCGCCTCGTATTGCGGGATCGCCTGCTCGGTGGTCTGCACGGTCGCCGGCGAGAGCGTCGGCAGCGAAGCGGTCGGCATCTTGATGGTGCGCGAAGCCGAATCGAAACCCTGCGCGAACTCGCCGTTGCGGTTCTGGTCGATGAGCGCATCGAGCAGGCGGTCGTCGTCGCCCGCCCGCGCCGCACGCAGGGCGGCGCCCGCAGCGCAAGTCGCCGCCGCGCCCGTGGCGAGCGTGCGCAAAAACATGCGTCGATCGAGGAACTTGCGTCGCCCGCGTTCGATCATCGCCGTCCCGATCCGCCGCGCCCCCGTCCCGGGGCCGCTTACCATGGGTCCGGTGGCGCCACAATGCGCGCCCGGGCGCCGGAGCGGCCCGTGTCCTGCCGCCGATAGGGGCGAGAAATGGCGGTTTTGTGTCGCAAAGGCGAAGCCCCGGCCGAGCGGCCGGGGCTTCGTGGGATGCCGGCTTTCTTGGATCAGAGCCGGTAGAGGATCTGGTCGGTCCAGAACCGCTCGAGCCGCTGCAGCGCCTTGTTGAGGCCGCCGAACTCGTCGGCGGAAATGCCGCCGACCTGCTCGACCGTGCGCACGTGCTTCTCGTAGAGCAGCGAGACGATGTCGCGCACCTCGCGGCCGCGCTCGGTGAGCTTGATGCGCACCGAACGGCGATCGACCCGCGAGCGCTGGTGATCGAGGAAGCCCATCTCGACCAGCTTCTTGAGATTGTAGGAGACGTTGGAGCCGAGGTAGTAGCCGCGCGTGCGCAACTCGCCGGCGGTCAACTCCTTGTCGCCGATGTTGAACAGCAGCAGCGCCTGCACCGCGTTGATGTCGGCGCGGCCGCGGCGGTCGAACTCGTCCTTGATGACGTCGAGCAGACGCCGGTGCAGCCGCTCGACCAAGGTCAAGGCCTCGAGGTAGAGCGGCTGGATATGGTCGAACCGGGCCTGACGCTCGGCCGGCTCCCCCGCTTTGGCTAGAGTCTTCATCATGACGCCCTTCGTGAACTTGTTTTGAATTATGACGAGGCCCTGCTTCCCCGCCTGTAACATCGCTTCTACACGCAAGGGTCTAAGATCGGCTTAAATTGTAGAATAAACAGCGAGTTTATCCGTCACGGTGAACGATCGATTGACCATCCAATGCAAGAAATTTTCCTTACGCCCCGTTCACCGTAACGGCTCAGGTTCCGTGCAGGAATCGGATGATTCCCGAGAAATCGAGCCCGCCGTGCCCGTGCGCGACGAATAGCCCATAGAGCGCCGCGGCCTCGGCGCCGAGCGGCGTGGTGGCGCCGGCGAGCCGCGCGGCCTCCTGGGCGAGCCGCAGATCCTTGACCATCATGGCGGCGGTGAAGCCGGCCTGATAATCGCGGTTGGCGGGCGACGTCGGCACCAAACCGGGCACCGGGCAATAGCTGGTGAGCGCCCAGCATTGGCCCGACGATTTGGAGGAAATGTCGAACAGCTTTTGCCGGTCGAGCCCGAGCTTGTCGGCAAGCAGGAACGCCTCGCTCACCCCGATCATCGCTATGCCGAGCATCATGTTGTTGCAGATTTTTGCCGCCTGCCCGCTGCCCGAAGCGCCGGCGTGCACGATGGTCTTGCCCATCGCCTCCAGCAGCGGCCGCGCGCGGGCGAACGCGTCCGCGCCGCCGCCGACCATGAAGGTGAGCGTGCCGGCCTGGGCGCCGGTCACGCCGCCCGACACCGGCGCATCGAGCATCGGCAGCCCCTTCGCCTGCGCGGCGCTCGCGACCGCGCGCGCGCTCTCCACGTCGATGGTCGAGGAATCGATCAGCAAGGCGCCCGGCGCCGAGCGCTCGAGCACGCCTCCCACTGCGAGGTAGACCTCGCGCACCTCCTTGCCGGCGGGCAGCATGGTGATGACGACCTCGGCCCCGCCCGCCGCCGCGGCCAGCGACGGGGCCGCGGTGCCGCCGGCCGCCGCCAGCTTGGCGAGCGAGCCCGCAACCACATCGAACCCCGTCACCGCGTGCCCCGCCTTGACGAGGTTGAGCGCCATGGGCAGGCCCATGTTGCCGAGCCCGATGAAGCCGATCCGTGCCATGTTCTTCCTCCCTTGAGCGCGATGGAACGATTGACTATTCCGGCCGTTCCCGGGCGGCCATCAGCGCCAGCCACACATAGCCGCCGACCAGCGCCAGCTCGACGGGGACGACCCAAAACCTGCCGCCGAATATCTGCGGAAACAACAACTCGACCGCCGCCATGGAAATCGCCGCGGTCAGCCACACCACGCCGCCCCAGGCGGCCGCAAGCCACAAACCGACGGCGGCGACAAGATCGATCACCGCGAAGAACGCGGTCGCCGCCTGCCACGGCAGCGGGTTCGCCTCGAAGCCCGCGCCCGGCGCCTCGCCGATGCCGACAACGCCGGCCCAATGGTAGAGACCCTTGACGAGCGACAGGCTCGCAACCACCCGCAGGTAGAGGACGAGGCGCCCCGTCCACACGCCAGCCTGCTCGCGGCCGTGCGCCGGATCGATCACCGTCATCGGATCGGTCATGGCAGCGCAAGCTCCTCCCCAAGCGCCGCGAAGTGCTCTTCGACCGCCGCCTCCGTCACGGCCGCAAGATCGGCCGGCTGCCAGCGCGGGGCGTTGTCCTTGTCGATGATCGTCGCGCGCACGCCTTCGTAGAAGTCGTGACCATAGACGATCCGCGAGACGATGCGGAACTCCGCCCGCATGCAGTCGGAGAACGACCAGCCGGCGCCGCGCCGCACCTGGGCGAGCGCCACCTTGAGACTGGTGGGAGACTTCGTCCGCATCGTCGCGGCGGCTTTGGCTGCCCAGGGATGCGGCCCGCCGGCATCGAGCGCGGCGAGGATCTCCTCGACGCTGTCGCCAGCGAACAGCCGGTCGATCGCGGGGCGAAGCCCCGCGAGGTCCCCCTGCCCCGGCGGTTCGGCAAAGGCGGCGAGCACGGCATCGACCGACACGGTGCCGGCGAGCGCATCGATGAGATCGGGAAAGCGCGCCGCCACGACGTGATGCGTGGCGACGCCCGCAGCAACCGCGTCGGCGGCGCGCAGCCGCTCGCCGGTCAGCGCGCAATAGGCCCCGGTTTCCCCGGGCAGGCGCGGCAGGAACCAGGTAGCGCCGACATCGGGAAAGAACCCGATCCCGACTTCTGGCATGGCGAACTGAAATTTTTCGCCGGCAACACGATGAGAGCCGTGCACGGAAATGCCGACGCCCCCGCCCATGACGATGCCGTCGATCAACGCCACGTACGGCTTGGGATAGTGCTTGATGAAACTGTTGAGCCGATATTCGTCGCGCCAGAACGGCAGCATGTCGGCTTGCCGGCCGGCGCGCCCGAGTTCGTAAAGCGCTCGGATGTCGCCGCCGGCCGAAAACGCGCGCTCGCCCGCCGCCCGGATGACGACGCGGGTGACCGCCGGATCATGCGCCCAGTCCTCAAGCCTCCGCGCGAGCGCCGTCACCATCGCATGGTTGACGGCGTTGAGCGCCTGCGGGCGGTTGAGGGTGATGAGGCCGGCGGCGCCCCGCCGTTCGAACAGGATGTCGCTGACCGGGCCCATGCGCTGGCGATAACGGGCGGGCGGGCGCCACGCAACCGCCAATGCGAAATTCCGGACGGTCGCATTGCGGCAGCCGGACGGCCGATGCATATAAGGCTTCCCGCCCCATCTCCCCACGCCAGGCAACGCACGAGTGTCGAAAGAGCCGCAGCAGGAAGAAGGCGTCGTCGCCGGGACGCTGCGCGCGATCGTGCCGGCGCTGCTTATCGCGCTGGTCATCCGCACCGTATTGTTCCAGCCGGTCAACATTCCTTCCGGATCGATGAAGCCGACCTTGCTGATCGGCGACTATCTGCTGGTGTCGAAATTCTCATATGGCTACAGCCACTATTCGCTGCCGTTCGGGCCGCCGATCTTCGCCGGGCGCATCTTCGCCTCGCTGCCGAACCGGGGCGACATCATCGTGTTCCGCTCGCCGACCGACGACTCGGTCGATCTGATCAAGCGAACGATCGGCCTGCCCGGCGACCGCATCGAGGTCAAAGGCGGGACGCTTTACATCAACGGGACGCCGGTCAGGCGCGAGCGGATCGCCGATTTCGTCGGCGAGGATCCGTGCCAACCGGCGCCGGTCTTCGCGGTGATCGCGCGCGTGCCGCGCTGGCGCGAGACGCTGCCGAACGGCGTGTCCTACGACACGCTCGAATGTCCGCTGGTCGCCCCGTACCCCGACCCCGACAATACGCCCGTCTACAGCGTGCCGTCCGGACACTTTTTCATGATGGGCGACAACCGCCACAACTCGACCGACAGCCGGTTCTTGCGCGAGGTCGGCTATGTGCCGTTCGAGAACCTCATCGGCCGCGCTCAGGTGGTCTTCTTTTCGGTGGCGGAGGGCGAAAGCGCCTGGCAGGTGTGGCGGTGGCCGTGGTCGGTGCGCTGGACCCGCCTCGGCACCGTGGTGCGATGACCGGGCTTGACGACGCACGCATTGCGATCGACCGCGGCCGGCGAACTCGTTACATTTGACGCCAGATCGGCGCGAAGCCGGCTCACTATCCGGGAGGTAACCATGGCCCTCGGGCCTCGTCTATCGGCGTTGACCGTTCTCGGCCTTTCGATACTCGCCGCCAGCGCCGCCTCCGGGCAGAAAAGGTACGATCCCGGCGCGAGCGACAGCGAGATCAAAATCGGCAATTTCGTTCCGTACAGCGGGCCGGCATCGGCCTACGGCATCATCGGCAAGACCATCGCGGCCTATTTCAACAAGATCAACGCCGACGGCGGCATCAACGGCCGCAAGATCGCCTTCATCAGCTATGACGACGGTTACAGCCCGCCGAAAGCGGTCGAGCAGGCGCGCAAACTGGTGGAAAGCGACGAGGTGCTGTTCTTGTTCTACCCGCTCGGCACGCCGTCGAACTCCGCCATCCAGAAATACATGAACGCCAGGAAGGTGCCGCAGCTCTTCGTCGCCACCGGAGCGACCAAGTGGAACGACCCCAAGAACTTCCCCTGGACCATGGGCTGGTCGCCCAGCTATCAGGGCGAAGGGCACATCTACGCGCAATATCTCCTCGCCCACCATCCCGGCGGGAAGATCGGGGTGCTCTACCAGAACGACGACTACGGCAAGGATTACGTGAAGGGACTGACCGACGGCCTGCGCGGGCGCATCCCGATCGTCGCCGCATATCCGTACGAGACCTCCGACCCGACCGTCGATTCCCAGATCGTCGCCCTGAAGGCGTCGGGCGCCGACATATTCTTCGACGTGACCACCCCGAAATTCGCATCCCAGGCGATCAAGAAAACAGCCGAAATCGGCTGGAATCCGGTCCACCTGCTCAATACCGTGTCGCGGTCGATCGGTTCGGTGATCAAGCCGGTCGGATTCGAAAACGCGCAAGGAATATTGAGCGCCGGCTACACCAAAGATCCGACCGATCCGAGTTGGGCCGACGACCCCGAGTTCGAACGGTGGTTGGAGTTCATGGACAAATATTATCCGGAGGGCGACAAGACCAACGGCATCTCGGTCGTCGCCTACGCGACGACCGAGACCGT
The DNA here is from genome assembly GCA_035622435.1 of Xanthobacteraceae bacterium. GTDB lineage: Bacteria > Pseudomonadota > Alphaproteobacteria > Rhizobiales > Xanthobacteraceae > AP-16. The sequence goes on from DASPVJ010000183.1 coordinate 14,198, forward strand.
CGTCCAGGTGCTCAGGCAATGCGCCGACAACCTGACGCGCGAGAACGTCATGAAACAGGCGGCGAATCTCAAAGATCTGCGGGTGGAAATGCTCCTGCCGGGCATCACCATCAACACCGGTCCCGACGACTATGCACCCCTCAAACAGATGCAGATGATGCGCTTCAAAGGCGATCATTGGGAGATATTCGGCCCGATGCTGAACGGCAACGCCGGCGGCACCTGACGTGGAGCTTCGCCGGAACGTGCGTCAGCGGACGCGCGCTCAATTCGACAGCAAGTCGCGGCTGACGATCAGCCGCATGATCTCGTTGGTGCCTTCGAGGATCTGGTGCACGCGCACGTCGCGCAGCACGCGCTCGATCGGATGATCGCGCAAGTAGCCGTAGCCGCCGAAAAGCTGCAGGCAGCCGTTGACGACCTCGAACCCGACGTCGGTGGCAAAGCGCTTGGCCATGGCGACAAGGCGCGTGGCGTGCGGCTCGCCGTTGCCGACGGCGACCGCGGCGCGCCGCAGCATGAGCCGCGCCGCCTCGAGCTCGGTCGCGTAATCGGCGACGCGAAAGCCGAGCGCCTGGAAATCGGCGAGACGCGCGCCGAACTGCTTGCGTTCGCGCATGTGCTCGATCGTCCGATCGAGGCAGAACTGGGCGCCGCCGATCGAGCAGGCGGCGATGTTGAGGCGTCCCCCGTCGAGCCCCGCCATGGCGATGCGGAAGCCCTGCCCTTCCGCGCCGATGCGGTTTTCGACCGGCACCCGGCATTCGTCGAACAACACCATGGCGGTCGGCTGCGATTTCCAGCCGAGCTTCTTTTCCTGGGCGCCGAACGACAGGCCGGCGGTACCCTTCTCGACCACGATGCAGGAAATGCCGCGCGGTCCCTCCGCGCCGGTGCGTGCCATCACCACGTAGATGTCGGAGACGCCGCCGCCGGAAATGAACGCCTTGGCGCCGTTGATGACATAGTGCTCGCCGTCGCGCGCGGCTCGGGTCGCAAGGCTTGCCGCGTCCGAGCCGGAACCGGGCTCGGTCAGGCAATAGCTCGCGAAATGCTCCATCGAGACGAGCTTGGGCAGGAACCGCCGGCGCTGCGCCGCCGCGCCGAACGCGTCGATCATCCACGCTGCCATGTTGTGGATCGAGATATAGGCGGCGGTCGAGGTGCAGCCCTGGGCCAGTTCCTCGAAGATGATGGTCGCGTCGAGCCGGGAGAGCGCCGCGCCGCCAACGTCGTCGCTGATGGTGATGCCGCCGAAGCCGAGCGCCGCCGCCTTGCGCAGCGCCTCGACCGGAAAGACCTCGCCTTCGTCCCAGGCGCGGGCGAAGGGCATCATCTCCTCGCGCGCGAAGGTGCGCGCGACCGCGGCGAACGCCCGCTGCTCCTCCGAAAGCTCGAAGTCCATGTCCCGCCCGTGCGCCGGTTTGCCGACAGGGTAGCCTGGATGCGGCGCGGCGCAATCGGGGCCAGCGGCCGACCAGTGGCAAGCCTACTCTAGAAGCGTTAAAAGGAGCGGGTCGCGCCGGAGGTTACGCCATGGCCATCAAGTTCGGCCGCCCAATCGAACCGCGAGCCCGCCTGGCCCCCGTCGAGGCCGAGGCTCCCAATAGGGCCCCGCTCGATCTCAGGAGCCGCCCGCGCCGCAACCGGCGCACCGACTGGGCGCGCCGCCTGGTGCGCGAGCACGCGCTCACGCCCGACGACCTGATTTGGCCGCTGTTCCTCACCGAGGGGTCCGGGAGCGTGCCGGTCGCCTCCATGCCGGGCGTCGACCGGCTCTCCCTCGACGACGCGGTACGGGCGGCCGAACGCGCCGCGAGCCTGTCGATCCCGGTGATCGCGCTCTTTCCTTATACCGACCCGCCGCTGCGCGACGCCGACGGGCGCGAGGCGCTCAACCCGGAGAACCTCGTCTGCCGCGCCACCCGGGCGATCAAGGCGCGCGTGCCCGAGGTCGGCATCCTGTGCGACGTGGCGCTCGACCCCTATACCAGCCATGGGCACGACGGCCTCTTGCGCGATGGCGTCATCCTCAACGACGAGACCGTGGCGGTGCTGGTCGAGCAGGCGCTGGTGCAGGCGGAGGCCGGCTGCGACATCATCGCGCCGTCCGACATGATGGACGGCCGGGTCGGCGCCATCCGGGACGCGCTCGATGCCAAGGGATTCACCGAGGTCCAGATCATGGCCTACACGGCCAAATATGCCTCGGCCTTCTACGGTCCGTTCCGCGACGCAGTCGGATCGGCGGCGACGCTGAGCGGCGACAAGCGCACCTACCAGATGGACCCGGGCAATTCCGATGAGGCGTTGCGCGAGGCCGAACTCGACATCGCCGAGGGCGCCGACATGATCATGGTCAAACCCGGCCTGCCCTATCTCGACATCCTGCGCCGCATCAAGGACGCGTTCGGCATGCCGACCTTCGCCTACCAGGTGTCGGGCGAATATTCGATGATCATGGCGGCGGCGCAGAACGGTTGGCTCGACGGCGACAAAGCGATGATGGAAACCTTGATCGCGTTCAAGCGCGCCGGCGCCGACGGCGTACTGACCTACTTCGCGCCGCGCGCGGCGGAGAAGCTGAAGAAACGGTCGTAGCGGCCGTCAATCCATCGCCGCGCCGGGATCGATGCGCTGGGGCGCATAGTGATCGGCCTCCAGGGCCGCGAAGATCGCATCGGCGTGCGCCCGGTCGCGGGTTTCCACCGTCACGTCGAGGCGCGCGCCCTTGGCCGGGACGTCGAGAAAAAGCCGCTTGTGATCGACCGCCAGGATATTGGCCCCGAGCGCGCCGAGGCGGCTGGCGATGATGCCGAGCACGCCGGGCCGGTCGGGAATGGTGAGGCGAAACGAGACGATGCGGTCCTCGCGTTCGAGTTCGCGCACCATGATCGAGGCGAGGATGCGGGGATCGATGTTGCCGCCGGCGAGCACGAGGCCGACGGACTTGCCGCGGAAGCGCGCCGGGTCGGCCAGCATGGCGGCGAGCCCGGCGGCGCCGGCGCCCTCGGCCATCGTCTTCTGCAGGGTCATGTAGGCGTTGACCGCGCGCTCGAGCTGCGCTTCGTCGACCAGCAGGATGTCGGATACGAGCGTGCGCACGATCGACAGGGTCAGTTTCCCGACGTTCTCGACCGCGATGCCCTCCGCCAGGGTTGGCCCGCCCACCGGCCGATGACCGCCCGTTAGCGCATTCCACATGGACGGATAGGCGGCGCATTCGACGCCGACGACGTCGATCTCGGGCTGCTTGCCCTTGGCGGCGACCGCCATGCCGGCAATCAAGCCGCCGCCGCCGATCGGCACCGCCAGCACGTCGAGCGACGGCGCGTCTTCCAGCATTTCGAGCGCAATCGTGCCCTGCCCCGCGATGACGCGCGGGTCGTCGTAGGGGTGCACCCAGACGAGGCCGCGCTCGCGCGCCAGGGTCTCGGCGCGCGCCTGCGCCGCGGCGATGGTCTCGCCGTGCAGCACCACCGCGGCGCCGTGCGCTTGGGTCGCCGCCACCTTCACGAACGGCGTCGGCTCCGGCATCACGATCGTGGCCGGGATGGCGAGCCGCGCGGCGTGATAGGCGACCGCCTGGGCGTGGTTGCCGGCCGACATGGCGATGACGCCGCGCGCGCGTTCGGCCGCGGACAGGGACGCGAGCTTGTTGAACGCGCCGCGCTCCTTGAACGAGTTGGT
>DASPVJ010000184.1:0-6553 GCA_035622435.1 Xanthobacteraceae bacterium
TGCGAACATCGGCGGCCGGCAGCGGCCGGCCGAGCAGGTAGCCCTGCACCTCGTCGACGCTGTCCTCGGCGGCGACCAAGGCGAGCTGCTCCTCGGTCTCGACCCCTTCGATCACCACGCGCAGGCCGAGTTCGGCGCTCAGCCGCGCCATGCCGCGCAGCAAGGTCAGGCGCCGCTCGTTGTCGCCGAGGTCCTGCAGGAACGACTGATCGATCTTGACCTTGTGCAGCGGAAAGCTGTGCAGATAGCTCAGGCTCGAATAGCCGGTGCCGAAATCGTCGAGCGAGATGCTCACGCCCAGCGCCTCCAGCTGGCGCAGCTCGGCGCGGGTCCGGCGCGTGTCCTGCAGCAGGGTCGTCTCGGTGATCTCGATTTCCAGGCGGCGCGCCGGAAGATTGGTGGCGGCGAGCGTCTCGCGCACCAGCGCCGGGATATTCGACCGGCCAAACTGGATCGACGAGAGGTTGACCGCGACGCGGACGTCGTCGGGCCAGCGGCCGCACTCGAGACAGGCCTTGCGCAGCACCTGATTGCCGATCTCGACGATCAGGCCCATTTCCTCGGCGACCGGGATGAATTCCGCCGGCGACACCATGCCGCGCTCCCGGTGCGGCCAGCGCAGCAGCGCCTCGCAGGCGACGATGCGCCGGGTACGCAGGTCGAACAGCGGCTGGTAATAGAGGTCGAACGCGTCGCTCTCAGTGGCGCTGCGCAGGTCGAGTTCGAGATTGCGCCGCGCCTGGGCGTCGGCCTCCATCTCCGGCTCGAACCAGCGCCAGGTGCCGCGCCGCTCGGACTTCGCCCGATAGAGCGCCATGTCGGCGTTGCGCAGCAACCGGTCGGCGTCGGTCCCGTTCCTGGGCGCGATGGAAATGCCGCTGCTGGCGCTGACCATCACCACGTGGCCGTCGAGTTCGTAGGTGCCGCGCAACGCGCGCAGGATGCGGGTGGCGAGCGCGGACGCCTCCTCGGGCGACTTGACCGACGATTGCAGGACCACGAACTCGTCGCCGCCGAACCGCGCGATCACGTCGCTGTCGCGCACCGCGGTGCGCAGCCGTTCCGCCACCGCCACCAACAGGAGATCGCCGCGGCTGTGCCCGAGCGTGTCGTTGACCTGCTTGAACTGGTCGAGGTCGATGAAATGAATGGCGCACATGCGGTCGGGCCGACAGCCGGCCAGCGCCTCGTCCATGCAGTTGCGCAGGATGGTCCGGTTGGGCAGCCCGGTCAGCGCGTCGAACCGGGCCAAGTGATTGATCCTCGCCTCCGCCGCCTTGCGCTCGGTGATGTCCTCGACCAGCAGGACCATGCCGCCGCTTTCCATCGGCTGGACGGTCAGTTCGAGCGTCCGTCCGTTCTGCAGCTCGACGATGACGTCGTCCTTGCCGCCGCCCGCGAGCCGCGCGTCGAGGTCGCCGACCGCGCGCTCGGCGTTGGCGCGCGAAATCAGGCCGGCATCGACCACGCTGGCGATCAGCTGGCGCGGGCTCGATCCCTTCAGTTCGCGGTCCGCCGGCAGTCCCAGGAGCTCGCTGAGCTTGTGGTTCGCGACCACGATGCGACGCTCGGCGTCGAACATGCACAGGCCGTGCGGCATGTTGTTGAGCGCGGTGTCGAAGCGATTGGCCAACAGCGACATGTCGCGCGAGGCGACAACGGTGTCGAGCAAGGTGTGGCGGAGGCGCTCGGCGATGAACTTGACGCCGAGGAAGAACGGAATCAGCAGCGCGGCGAAGATCCAATGGTAGGGCGTTCCGTGCAGCAGCAGCGCCGCGGTCATCGGCACCCACGCGCACAGGATCTGCACCACCACGAAACGGGCGCTGCCGAAGTTGCGTCCGAAGATGCCGACGACGTAGGCGATCGTCATCGAGAAGCTCACCAACTGGGCGAACGCGTCGGAGGTCGCCGCGAAGGCGACGTAGCAGCAGATGCCGAGAAGTCCGACGGACGTGGCGGCGCCGGCGACGTAGCGCCGCTCCCAGCGGCGGGCGACCTCGTTGTCCTTGATGGCCGGCCGCGCGCGGGCGTAGGCGCGCATGACGAGCCCGCGCACGCCGGCGACGAGCACGATCGCAACGGCGACGCCGAACAGCAGCGCTTGCCCGGTCTTCCAATAGATGACGAGAATCGACCCGGCGACGAAAATGGTCCCGATCAGGAGGGTGCGGCCGTCCTTGTAAAGCGAATCGACCAGCGGAATGTAGATTTCCGGCGGCAGCGCGGTCGGCCGCCGGGCGGTCGGGGAGGACAGGGAGACGGAACTCATCGCGCGCACCTGGGCGGCGGCAAGGACATGCAACGCCTGCCGTCGGCTCCCATAATGCTGGCGTAATAATCTATCCACGCGGTAAATGGGTGAACCACCGCAAGGACGTTGTATCGACGGCAGCCCGGCGATTTTCGCTGCCTTAGCAAATCCTTATCCATATCGGGGGCGTTTGAGGCGCTTTTTCCGCGGCCGCGACGGCGCTTGCCGCCTCGGGCGCCGGCGGGACGCATTTTTGTTGTTTGCCGGAGCCTTTTGGCCGTTTGCGAAGTCATGGTGTAGGAAGGGTATGTTTTGCAGCCGCGGGAAGAGATTGCTGCCGCAAAGACGGGGAAAACCGGCTCCGGTTTCTAGTTCTAGTCGCGCCTTCCGCTGCGTCATGGTACAGGCCGGACCAGCGTAGCCGCGCAGTGCGGTGGGGACGGGGACCTCATGCTCGAGAGCCGGTGGTTCATCCTGGCGGTGCTTTTCATCGCCCGCTTCGCCTTGGGCTATCAGTTTCAGTCGGCCGGGTCGGTGGCGCCGTTCCTGATCCGGGATCTCGACGTCGATTACGCGCAGATCGGCGTCTTGATCGGCGCGTTCATTCTTCCCGGCGCGGCGATTTCGGTCCCCAGCGGGTTCCTGGTGCGGCGTTTCGGCGACAAGAACGTCGTCATGGCCGGGATGGGGCTGATGATCGTGGGCGGGGTGCTGGCGGGCTACGGCGGCGGTTTCTCCGCCCTCCTCGTCGCCCGCGTGCTGAGCGGCACCGGCGGTGCGATCCTGGTCGTCGTCATGCTGAAGATGATCATCGACTGGTTCGCCGACAAGGAACTGTTCTTCGGCATGGCGGTCTTCATCATCGGCTGGCCGGTCGGCATCGCGGCTGCGCAGGCGACCCAGAGCCGCTTGGCGGAACAGCAATCCTGGCAGGCGGTGTTTTATTCCAGCGCCGCGCTCGCTGCCGCCGCGCTGGTGCTGATGCTGCTGTTCTATCGGCTGCCGCCCGGGCACGGCCCGCCGGCCGCCGCCGAGCCGCGCCCGCTCACCCGATCGGATGTGCGGATGGCGTGCCTGACCGGGGCGATCTGGATGTTCCTCAACGGCGCCTACTTGGCGATGCTCAGCTTCGGCCCGGCGCACCTGATCGAGCGCGGCATGCCGATCGCCGCGGCGGATTCGGTGGTGAGCGTGATGTCGTGGGTGTTCATCGTCGCGCTGCCGCTCGGCGGCTACATCGCCACCCGCTACGATCGGCCGGACGCGGTGATCGTCGGCGGCCTCGTCGCCAGCATCATCATGGGCGCCTACCTTCCGTTCTCGCCGGCGCCGCTTGAGACGTTCGCCCTGTTCGGCTTCGCGCTCGCGCTGGCGACGCCGGTCGTCGGCGCCCTGCCGGCGCAGGTGCTGGAACCGGACATGCGCGGACCGGCGTTCGGCCTCTATTACCTTTGGTACTTCGGCGGCATGCCGGTGCTGATCGCGCTCGCGGGCGTGTTGCGCGACCGGACCGGAACGGCGACCGCTTCGCTCGCGCTCGCCACCGTGATGGTGGCATGTTGCCTCGCGCTTCTCGGCGTGTTCAGGGGCGCGCAGGCGCGGCGACGCCGGCAACCGCGCGCCTGACGGCGCAGCAACGAAGCGGGCGAACTCGACAGCTTTTTGCGAATCATTTTTTACATGGCGCCCACCGGATCGCGGCGGGATGCCGATAGATGAGCAATAACAGAGGATTGCGGGCGTTGCAAAATGCCAGGCTGAAGAAGCAGCAACAAAGAGCCTTCGACGTCGGCGCGGCGTTCGACCAGGCCCTCGGCTTGCATCGGCGCGGCCTCGTTGCCGACGCGCAGGCGATCTGCCGCGACATCCTGCAGCGCGCCCCCCGGCACTTCGACGCGCTGCATCTTTACGGCATCACCGAGTATCAGACCGGCCGGTACGAGGAAGCCGACCGGCTGCTGGCGCAGGCGCTTGCGGTCGAGCCGCGGTCGGCTGCGGCCTCTTCCAACCACGGCATCGTCCTGCACGAACTCAAGCGCTACGATGAGGCGCTCGCGCGCTACGACAAGGCGATTGCGCTCAAAGCCAACTACGCCGAGGCGTTCAGCAACCGCGCCATGACCCTGACCGAACTCGGGCGCTTCGACGAGGCGGTGGCGAGTTGCGAGAAGGCGATCGCGCTGAAATCCGGCTACGCCGAGGCGCTGTGCAATCGCGCCAACGCGCTCTGCCACATGCGTCGGTTCGACGACGCGCTGGCGAGCTGCGACCAGGCGATCGCGCTCAGGCCCAATTACGCCGACGCGGTGAGAAACCGCGGCAATGCGCTCACCGAGCTCGGGCGGTTCGACGAGGCGCTCGCAAGTTACGACAAGGCGCTGGCGCTCAAGCCCGGCCTCGCGGCCGCCTGGGTCGGCCGCGGCAATGTCTTCCTCAATCTCAACCGCCACGGCGAAGCGTTTGCGGCGTTTCAGAAGGCGCTCGCGCTCAAGCCCGACTCGCTCAAGGCGCTGGCGCAGCTCGCCCATTACTACGAACGGCACGGCCGCATCGAGGAGGCGATCGCCTGCTACGACCGCGTGCTCGCGATCAAGCCGGATTTCGCCGAAGTCATCTCAAACAAAATATTCGCGCTCGATTTGGTGCCGCAGGCGGGGTTCGCCGAGCATCAGGAGGCGCGCAAGGATTGGTGGCGCCAGGTCGGCGCGAAGATCGCCGCTCAGCCGCGCCCGCCCCACGCCAACAGCCGCGACCCGGCGCGCCGCATCGCGCTCGGCTACGTGTCGTCGGATTTCCGCCGCCATTCCGCGGGCACCACCTTCTGGCCGGTGCTCAAGAACCACGACAAGGCGCGGTTCGAGGTCGTCTGCTATTCCTGCTCGACCGTGCGTGACGACGTGACCAGGGATTTTCAACGGACCGCCGACCGCTGGGTCGACGCGTCGCAAATGTCCGACGCGGAACTCGCCGACCGCGCCCGGGCGGACCACATCGACATCCTCGTCGATCTTTCCGGACACTCGGGGGGAAACCGCCTCGGCACCTTCGCGCGCAAGCCCGCGCCGGTGCAGGTGACGGCGTGGGGTCATGCGGCCGGCACCGGTTTGCCGACGATCGATTATTTGTTCTCGGATCCGGTGTCGATCCCGCCGGCGGTGCGCCATTTGTATGCGGAGAAAATCTACGACCTGCCCTGCCTGATCATGTCGGCGCTGCCGCCGATCGAGCTGCCGCGCGCCGAGCCGCCGGCTTCGACCAACGGCCACATCACCTTCGGCGTATTCAACCGCATCACCAAGGTTTCCGATCAAGCCGTCGCGCTGTGGGCGCAGGTCCTAGAGCGCGTTCAAAGCGCAACGCTGCTGATGAAGGACGGCGCCTACGACGAGCCCGCGCTGCGCGACCTCATGCGGCAGCGCTTTGCCGCCCATGGCATCGCCGCAGAGCGCATCGCCTTTCTCGGCTCGAGCCCGCGCGAGCAGCATCTCGCCGCGTTCAACAAAGTCGATATCGGGCTCGACCCGTTTCCCCACAACGGCGGCGTAAGCACCTGGGAAGCCTTGCTCATGGGCGTTCCGGTCGTCGCCAAGCTCGGCCCCGGCTTGCCGAGCCGCCTGTCGGGCGCGATCCTCGCCTCGATCGGCATGGGCGACTGGGTTGCCGACAACGACGATGATTACGTGGCGCTGGCGGTGAAGTTCGCCGCCATGCCGGAGCATCTCGCGACCTTGCGGCATGAACTGCCGGCGAAGATCGCATCGTCCCCGTCCGGCAACGGCGCGCTCTATACCCAAGCGGTGGAGCGGGCCTACCGGATGATGTGGGAAGATTATTGCCGGGCGCAGGGTAACGACGCCTGATGAGGTTACTGCCGCAAGGATCTTTTATCAGATCGCCCCCCGCCCTAATCGTCCCGGTAAACGCGCTCGCGGCGCTCGTGGCGCTCCTGCGCCTCGATCGACAATGTGGCGATCGGACGTGCTTCCAGACGCTTGAGCGAGATCGGCTCGCCGGTTTCCTCGCAATACCCGTAAGTGCCGTCCTCGATGCGCTGCAAGGCGGCGTCGATCTTGGCAATCAGCTTGCGTTGCCGGTCGCGGGCGCGCAGCTCAATGGCCCGGTCGGTCTCCGAGGAGGCGCGATCGGCCAAATCGGGATGGTTCTGATTGTCGTCCTGGAGATGCTGAAGCGTCTCCTTGGCTTCCTTGAGGATATCCTCGCGCCATTCAAGCAGCTTCATGCGGAAATACTCGCGCTGGCGCTCGTTCATAAACGGCTCGCGGTCCGTCGGCCGGTAGA
>DASPVJ010000185.1:0-5582 GCA_035622435.1 Xanthobacteraceae bacterium
AAACCTCGTGCGCGCCGGGCCGCGTCAAATAGCGCCCGCCATGGCGCGCGACCATCGGGATCGCCTGTCGCAGATATTCGTCGAACGCCGCCGCGTCGGCGATCGCGTGCTGGCCGATCCAATAGGCTGCCATTGGTCCTTGCCACCCTCAGACGGGATGCGCTTTCATCATGCGCCAAACCCAGGGATATCACACTTGCCGGGACCCCGACGAACACGGCGCGACCGCCCTCAGCTGAAGTGATCTTGTGTGAAGGATTTCACACGGCAGCGGCCGCCGGCGTCCTAGCGTTTGACCGAGGGCGCCGACGCCGAAACTTCGGCGCCGCAGCGCCGTACCATGGTTGAACCTTCCGGCCCGAAGCCGCGACCAACGCCCGGAGCCCGCCCGATGCGTTACGCCCGTTTCCTCGCCGCCCTGCTCGCGCTCGCGGCCCCGACCGCCTCGGCGGCCGCCGGCCCCGCGGCCAAGCCCGCCTGCGCGCGCGAACTCGCCATGACCGAGACCAGCCTGATCAAGACGGCGGTGCGCCTGCAGACCGTCGCCAAGATCAGCCAATCCGAGCAGTGCGAGACCTACCGGGCGCATGCGGCCGTGGTGGCGAAGGCGCGCGACGTGTTCGAACGCTGCAGCACCGGCGCCGCGCGCGAACAGGACATCGGCGAGATGGAGGGGGCGCTTGACCGGGTCAAGACCGCGATCGCCAGCGCCTGCGCGACGCAGTAGCGGCGGCTGGCGCCGGCGCAGTGATCAGCGCGCCGCGATCACCATGATCTCGACGTTGACGCCGGGCGCCGCGAGCTTCGCCTCGACGGTCGCCCGCGCCGGCGCGTTGCCGGGCGACAGCCAAGCGTCCCACACGGCGTTCATCTTGGACCATGTCCCGATGTCGGTAAGCCAGATGTTGGCGCGCAAGAGCTTGCTCTTGTCCGACCCGCATTGGACGAGATAGCCGTCGATCATTGCCAGGATTTCGCGCGTCTGCTCGGTGACGCTCTTGCCCCGAGTCTTGTCCGCAGTCAGGCCGGCGAGATAGACCGTGTCGCCGTGCACCACCGCCTTGCTCAGGTGCGGCCCGACATCGTGACGTTGGATGGACATTGGGGAGACTCCGTTGTGGCGGTGGGTTTGCGTCTTGAGGACGCGCGACATTGCCACAACGCCGCCGCTGCGCAACGCAAATCGAAACGGTCATCGATGGCGGGAGCGACGGGACTCGAACCCGCGGCCTCCGGCGTGACAGGCCGGCGCTCTAACCAACTGAGCTACGCCCCCGCGGGGAATGGTGCCGACTTAAGGCCCGCCCGGGGGCAAGTCAAGAAGCGCGGCGCTGGTGGGCGGTGACGGACTCGAACCGCCGACATCCTGCGTGTAAAGCAGGCGCTCTACCAACTGAGCTAACCGCCCTGCCCTAACCCATATCGCCGCGGGCGGTGCGGCGGCAAGCGGCCCCCTCCCTGGCCCTCCCCCGCAGGCGGGGGAGGGAACAGGCGGTACGGGTCCGGATGCAGATAGGCGGCGCCAGTGCCGGCGCCGCCCTTGTTCCTGCGGGATCTGTGGCCGCGGCTCAGTGCGCGGTGAGCGCGGCGCCGTCGTCCTCGACCCCGGCTTCGACCGGCGGCCCTTCGGCGGGCTTGGCGGTCTCGTCCCACACGATCGGCTCGGGCGCGCGGGTGAGCGCGCGGGCGAGCACCTCGTCCATGCGCGAGACCGGCACGATCTCGAGCCCGCCCTTGACGCTGTCGGGGATTTCGACCAGGTCCTTGGCGTTCTCCTCCGGGATCAGCACCGTCTTGATGCCGCCGCGCAGCGCCGCGAGCAGCTTCTCCTTGAGCCCGCCGATCGGCAGCACGCGCCCGCGCAAGGTGATCTCGCCGGTCATGGCGACGTCTTTGCGCGCCGGGATGCCGGTCATCACCGAGACGATCGCGGTCACCATGGCGACGCCGGCGGACGGGCCGTCCTTGGGGGTGTTGCCCTCCGGCACGTGCACGTGGAAGTCGCGCCGGTCGAAGCGCGGCGGCTCGATGCCGAAATCGACCGCGCGCGAGCGCACGTAGGACGCCGCCGCCGAAATCGATTCCTTCATCACGTCGCGCAGGTTGCCGGTGACCACCATCTTGCCCTTGCCGGGCATCATCACGCTCTCGATGGTGAGCAGTTCCCCGCCCACGTCGGTCCAGGCGAGCCCGGTGACGACGCCGACCTGGTCGTTCTCCTCGATCTCGCCGTAGCGGTATCTCGGCACGCCGAGGTATTCGGCCAGGTTCTCGGCGGTCGCCCGCGTGGTCTTCTTCTTGGCGATGATCAGCTCCTTGACCGCCTTGCGGATCAAGGTCGACAGCTCGCGCTCGAGGTTGCGCACCCCCGCCTCCCGCGTGTAGCGGCGGATGATGGTGAGCAGCGCCTCCTCGTCGATCGCCCACTCCTTGGCGCTCAGGCCGTGCTTGGCGATCGCGTGCGGGATCAAGTGCTTGCGCGCGATCTCGACCTTCTCGTCCTCGGTGTAGCCGGCGATGCGGATGATCTCCATGCGGTCCATCAGCGCCGGCGGGATGTTGAGCGTGTTCGCCGTGGTGATGAACATCACGTGGGACAGATCGTAGTCGACCTCGAGGTAATGGTCGTTAAACGTGTGGTTCTGCTCGGGGTCGAGCACTTCCAGCAGCGCCGACGACGGGTCGCCGCGGAAGTCGGTGCCCATCTTGTCGACCTCGTCGAGCAGGAACAGCGGGTTCGACGACTTGGCCTTGCGCATCGACTGGATGATCTTGCCGGGCATCGAGCCGATGTAGGTGCGGCGGTGGCCGCGGATTTCCGCCTCGTCGCGCACGCCGCCGAGCGACACGCGCACGAAGTCGCGGCCGGTCGCCCGCGCGATCGACTTGCCGAGCGAGGTCTTGCCGACCCCAGGCGGGCCGACCAGGCACAGGATCGGGCCGGTCAGCTTGTTGGCGCGCTGCTGCACGGCGAGATATTCGACGATGCGCTCCTTGACCTTGTCGAGGCCGAAGTGGTCGTCGTCGAGGATCTTCTGCGCCAGCACCAGATCCTTCTTGATCTTCGTCTTCTTGTTCCACGGGATCGACAACAGCCAGTCGAGGTAGTTGCGCACGACGGTCGCTTCCGCCGACATCGGCGACATCTGGCGCAGCTTCTTGAGCTCGTGCTGCGCCTTTTCGCGCGCCTCCTTCGACAGCTTGGTCTTCTTGATCTTGTCCTCGACCTCGGCGAGCTCGTCGCGTCCCTCCTCGTCGCCGAGCTCCTTCTGGATCGCCTTCATCTGCTCGTTGAGGTAATACTCGCGCTGGGTCTTCTCCATCTGCCGCTTGACGCGGGTGCGGATGCGCTTCTCGACCTGCAGCACTGAGATCTCGCTCTCCATCAGCCCGAGTACCTTCTCGAGCCGGTCGGAGACCGCGGTCGTCTCCAGGATCGCCTGCTTGTCGGAAATCTTCACCGCCAGGTGCGAGGCGACGGTGTCGGCGATCTTGCCGTAGTCGGTGATCTGCTGAACGACGCCGACGACCTCGGGCGACACCTTCTTGTTGAGCTTGACGTAGCCCTCGAATTCGGTGACGACGGATCGGGTCAGCGCCTCGGCCTCGACCGCATCGCCGATCACGTCGGCGAGCACCGAGGCCTCGGCCTCGTAATACTCGGTGCGCGCGGTGTACTTGCCGATCTTCGCACGCTCGGCGCCCTCGACCAGGACCTTGACGGTCCCGTCCGGCAATTTGAGCAACTGCAGCACGCTGGCGAGCGTGCCGACCTCGAAGATGGCGTCGGTCGCCGGGTCGTCGTCGGACGCGTTCTTCTGCGTCGCCAGCAGGATGAACGTGTCGTTGCGCATCACCTCCTCGAGCGCGCTGATCGACTTCGGGCGCCCGACGAACAGCGGCACGATCATGTGCGGGAACACCACGATGTCGCGCAGCGGCAGGACCGGATAGGTCCGGACTTCGCCGGGAGGAGAGAGCGCTGGACGCGTCCTGGGAGCGGTCATGATTTGCATTCCTGTTGTTGTGCCATCCCGCTGCAGCCCGCTGCTGCGCAGCCGCGGCAGGACGCAAGGGTTCCGGGGAGCGGCGCAGGGAGCGCCTTGCTCGCCACTGCGAGCGCGACACCCCGTCCCGGAATCATTTCGTACGCCGTCCGTTCTTCCGGTATTAGGTGGCCCCCCACCCCCTAAGTGTCAAGTAACGCCGGCAATTCCGGTAAAGAGCCGGCTTGGCGCCGCCTGAGGCGGCGAATCGCGCCGGCTTACGCGCTGGCGCTCGCCCCGGCGTCGCTCGCCCGATCGGAGCGGTCGGCGTAGATGTAGAGCGGCCGCGCGGTCCCCTCGACGACCTCCTTGGAGATCACCACCTCCTCGACCCCTTCGAGGCTCGGCAGGTCGAACATGGTGTCGAGCAGGATACTCTCCATGATGGAGCGCAGCCCGCGGGCTCCGGTCTTGCGCTCGATCGCCTTCTTGGAAATCGCGCCCAACGCCTCTTCGGCCAGCGTGAGGTCGACGCTCTCCATCTCGAACAGGCGCTGGTATTGTTTCACCAGCGCGTTCTTGGGCTCGGTGAGGATGCGCTTGAGCGCCGCTTCGTCGAGATCCTCGAGCGTCGCCACCACCGGCAGCCGCCCGACGAATTCGGGGATCAGGCCGTACTTGAGCAGGTCCTCCGGCTCGACCTCGCGGAAGACCTCGCCCGTACGTCGATCCTCCGGCGCCGTCACCTTGGCGGAGAAGCCGATCGAGGCCGAGCGCCCGCGCGCGGAAATGATCTTCTCGAGCCCGGCGAACGCCCCGCCGCACACGAACAGGATGTTGGTCGTGTCTACCTGCAGAAATTCCTGCTGCGGGTGCTTGCGGCCTCCTTGCGGCGGCACCGAGGCGATGGTGCCCTCCATGATCTTGAGCAGCGCCTGCTGCACGCCCTCGCCCGACACGTCGCGGGTGATCGACGGGTTGTCGGACTTGCGCGAAATCTTGTCGATTTCGTCGATATAGACGATACCGCGCTGCGCGCGCTCGACGTTGTAGTCGGCCGACTGCAATAGCTTCAGAATGATATTCTCGACGTCCTCGCCGACATAGCCGGCTTCGGTCAGCGTGGTCGCGTCCGCCATCGTGAATGGCACGTCGAGGATCCGCGCGAGCGTCTGCGCCAGCAGCGTCTTGCCCGAGCCGGTCGGCCCGATCAACAGAATGTTCGATTTCGCCAGCTCGACGTCGTTGTGCTTGGACTGGTGATTGAGCCGCTTGTAGTGATTGTGGACGGCAACCGACAACACCTTCTTGGCGTGGTCCTGGCCGATGACATAGTCGTCGAGCACTTTACGGATTTCGCGCGGGGTCGGAATGCCGTCGCGCGATTTCACCAGCGAGGATTTGTTCTCCTCGCGGATAATGTCCATGCAAAGTTCGACGCACTCGTCGCAGATAAAGACGGTCGGCCCGGCAATGAGCTTGCGCACTTCGTGCTGGCTCTTGCCGCAGAACGAGCAGTAGAGGGTACTCTTCGCATCTCTATCGCCGATTTTGTTCAACCCTGCCTCCATCAGTAGGCACGCACGCCGCAGCGGT
>DASPVJ010000186.1:0-4081 GCA_035622435.1 Xanthobacteraceae bacterium
GAGCAGGCCCGCCTCATCCGTTCGCTCGGCTTCGATTCGATCTGGGCGGGCGAGCACCACGCAACGCCCGGCTTCCATTTCTTCCCGCAGCTGCCGCTGCTCCAGCGCGTCGCGGTCGAGGCCGAAGGGCTCGAAATCGGCACCAACCTCATCCTGCTGCCGCTGCACAACCCGGTGGAGATCGCCGAGATCGGCGCCTTCCTGGACGTGGCGACCGGCGGCAAATTCCTGCTCGGCTTGGGCCTCGGTTACCGGCCCGAGGAGTTCGCCATCTTCGGCGTGCCGATGGCCGAACGGGCGAGCCGGCTTGCCGAGGGCGTCGATATCATCCGCCGCCTGTGGACCGAGGATCGCGTCACCCACGATGGGCGCTACTGGCAATTTGCCGACGTCGCCGTCCGCCCGCGCTCGCTGCAAAAGCCGCGGCCGCCGATCCTGATCGGCGCCCAGGTCGAGGCGGCGATCGTGCGCGCGGCGAAGATTTCCGACGGCTGGCTCGCGGTCTCGGACCGCATGTCGGAACTGCCGGCGCAGATGCAGCTGTTCACGGAGACGCGTGCCGCCGCCGGCCTGGCGCCGAGCGCGCACATCTGCCGGCTCGCCGAGGTCGCCTGCGCGGACGAGGAGGACGAGGCCTACCGGCGCGCCGCCCCGCATCTGTTGCGCAAATACGCTTCCTACGCGGCGTGGGGCCTCGGCGGCGTTCCCAAGGAGCGCAGCGGTTCGCCCGAACAGCAGTTGCGCCGCCTCGCCGCCGACCGTTTTGCCATCGGCACGCCGGCGCAGGTGAGCGAGGCGCTCCTGGCGCAGCATCGCGCCGGCGTCACCCACGTCGCGATGCGGGTGAGCTGGCCCGGCATGCCCCAGGACGACATCCTCGCCGGCATCGAGATCCTCGGCCGCAAGGTGCTGCCGCAGGTGCGGGGAAAGACGGGGTAGGTCCTTGCATCCCCGCGTCCTGAGAAAATGTGAAACAAACTCCACGTCATCCTGAGGAGACCGCGCGCGCCTTCGCGCGGCAGTCTCGAAGGATGGCCGCAAGCACCGCGCCTGCTTCCATCCTTCGAGACGCTCGGCGCTAGGCGCCGAGCTCCTCAGGATGACGTCGCGTTTGTTTTTTGGTGCCGCCATATCACGCTGCCTCGACCCGTTGCGCCAGGCACACCCAGTCCCACGGGTTGGTGTCGATCGAGCGCGGCTTGGTCAGGCCCTCCTGCGTCCACGGGAAATAGCCGCGGCCGATGCGCCGCACGATAAGCCCGTAGCGCGGCAGCAGCGCGCGCAACTCCTCGCGCGCGTAGTGCTTCACCCACACGTTGGCGCGCCGCACCACGCCGTCCGCCGCCGCCGGCTTGACCCGCTTGCGCCCGCGCGTCTCGACCGCGCGCACCATGCGCGCCGACTCGATCGACGGCACCACGACGAGCGCGTAGCCGCGCGGCTTGGTCACCGCCGCGACGCTCGCCCACAGCCCGTTCTGCCGCGCCCGCTGCGGCGAGGTGATGACGTTGAGGCAGACGGTGAGATCGGCGCGCGTGCCGATCCGCTTGGCGGCGCCCTCGATGCCCATGGCGAGCCACGTGGTCTTGGGCAAGCGGCCGTTGCAGCGCTGCTTCGCGCGCGCGACCATGCGCGGGGCGATGTCGACGGCGACGATCTCGCCAAAGCGGTCGCCGAATGCGCGGATGAAGGTGCCGATGCCGCAGCCGAGATCGACCAGCACCGAGCGCTCCCGCGACGGCGCCACCTGATCGACGCAACGGCTCAATTGATTGCTGGTCTCCGTGCGCGTGATGTCGCACACGTCGGTCTCGAACTTGTCGGCCAGGCGGTTCCAGCTGGTGCGGCTCATGACGGTGCGCTCGCGGTTGGGGATGGGAGAACCAACAAACGCGCACGCACGCGAATCCGAATCGCACTCATAGTGATGAAGTATATATCAACTTGTTTCGCGCAAGACCATGGCGCGCTGCGGCGAACGGCACGGCGCCGCAGCCGACCCGTGCAACGAAACAATCCGCCGCGGCGCGTCCGCAAGGTTTCGGTCGATGCGCGCGACGATGACGGTCGCACCGCACCGCGCGGCATGTTACGCTCCCGCTTCCAGCATGACGGGAGACCCATGCGCGTTCGGCTCGCCGCTTTCATCATCGTCGCCATGCTCGCCGGCCCGGCGTCGGCGCAGACCCTGCGCATCGGCCTGCAGGAAGACCCCGACACGCTCGACGGCGCCAAGAACTGGAGCTTCGTCGGCCGCGTCGTGATGACGTCGATCTGCGACAAGCTCGTCGACATCGCGCCGGACGCGAGCATCGTGCCCATGCTGGCGACGAGCTGGGAAACGGCGGCGGACGGCAAGGCGATCACCTTCAGGCTGCGGCCGGGCGTACGCTTTCACGACGGCGAGCCGTTCGACGCCGCAGCCGTCAAGTTCAGCCTCGAGCGCGCGCTCACCCTTCCCGACAGCCGGCGCAAGAGCGAGATCAGCGCCATCGCCAAGGTCGAGGCGGTCGATCCGCTGACCGTGCGGGTCGAGATGGCGACGCCGTTCTCGCCGTTGCTCGCCCAGTTCGCCGACCGCGCCGGCATCATGGTCTCGCCCAAGGCGGCGCAGGCGCTCGGCGACCAGTTCGGCAACAAGCCGGTGTGCGCCGGGCCCTACCGATTCGTCGAGCGGGTGCCGCAGGACCGCATCGTGCTCGAGCGCTTCGCCGATTATTGGGACAAGGACCGCTACGCCATCCAGAAGGTCGTGTTTCAGCCGATGCCGGACGCGACCGTGCGCTTCGCCAATTTGCGCGCGGGCCAGCTCGACATGATCGAGCGCCTCTTGCCGAGCGATCTCGACACCTTGCGCGCCTCCGGCAAGCTTGCGTCCGCCGCCATCACCGGCCTCGGCTACCAGGGCATCACCTTCAACATCGCCAACGGCGCGCGCGCCGACAACCCGTTCGGCCGCAACAAGCGGGTGCGCGCCGCGCTCGATCTCGCCATCGACCGCGCCATCCTCAACCAGGTCGCCAACAACGGCGCCTTCATGCTCGGCAACCAGCCGCAGCCGCCGGCAAGCTTCTATTACGACCAGGCGCTGCCGGTCCCTGGGCGCGACGTGGAGCGCGCGAAGGCCCTGCTCAAGGAGGCGGGCGTCGTCAATCCGAGCCTCACCCTGCTGGTGCCCAACGCCGACGCCGACCGCCAGGCCGCCGAGATCATCCAGTCGATGGCCAAGGACGCCGGCATCGAGGTCAAGATCGAGCTCACCGAGTTCATCACCATGCTGCAGCGGGCGCGCAACGGCGCGTTCGAGGCCGACTATGTCGGTTGGAGCGGGCGCATCGATCCGGATGCCAACGTCCACACGCTCCTCGGCTGCAAGGTGCCGGGCAACGACGGCCGCTACTGCAATCCGGACCTCGAGAAGCTGCTGCAGGAGGCGCGGCTGACCAACGACCGCGCGGCGCGCAAGCGCGCCTACGACGGCGTCATGCGCATCCTCATCGACGAGCGCCCGATCATCTATCTGTGGCACCAGACGTGGATCTGGGGTTTCACCGCCGACCTTCAGGGCTACGTGCCCTACCCGGACGGCCTCATCCGGCTGCGCGACGTCAAATACGCCAACGGGCGGATGTGAGGGCGCCGCTCCCATGAAGCTGATCCTGACCGGCGACGTGAACCTGATGAACGTCACCGACGCGACGGTGCCGTTCGCCCGCGTCGCCGACGAACTGCGCTCGGCCGGCGTCGTGTTCGCCAATCTCGAATGCTGCCTGTGCGATCCGGGCGGACACTCGTTCCATAACGAAGGCTTCTACGCCGATCCGCGGCCCGGCGGCGAGGCGCTCACGACGGCCGGCATCCACGCGGTCGGCATCGCCAACAACGTCAACTACGGCGAGGCCGCCATCAAAGCCTCGATCGCAAGGCTCGACGAGCTCGCCATCGGGCACACCGGCGCCGGCCACGACCTCGCCGCGGCGCGGGCGCCGGCGATCGTCAAGCGCGAAGAAGTGACCTGCGGCTTCCTCCAGCGCAGTTCGGTCTACTGGCCGACCAACCACGAAGCGGGCGACGCGGCGGC
>DASPVJ010000187.1:0-4362 GCA_035622435.1 Xanthobacteraceae bacterium
TACCGCGCGCTGCCGCAGATCGGCCAGGAATACGGCGGCGCGTTCAAGAACAAGGTCATGCTCGACGCCTGCAACGCGGTCGCCGGGCGCGACGGCCAGGAACTCGCCGACGAGGTCGAGCGCGACGGCATCGGCGTCACCTCGCAGAAATACCTTCCCGGCGCCCGCGTGGTGCGCGCCTTCAACACCATGGGCTACATGGTGTTCGCGAAGGAGGCCAACCGCCCCGATCCGAAGCTCGCCATCCCGATCGCCGGCGACGACGCCGAGGCGGTCAAGGTCGCCGAGGGCCTGGTGCGCGAGGCCGGCTTCGATCCGGTTCTGGTCGGCAAGCTCAAGGACGCGAGCCGCTTCCAGCGCGGCCAGCCCGGCTACGGCCAGCAAGTCGGCGCCGCCGAACTGAGGCAGAAGCTGTCGCTGCCATGAACGAGGCCAAGGTCGAAGCGGAACCCGCCGCCGGCACCGCGCTGGAGCGTTGGCTCGAATGGGCGGTGCCGGCGACGCCGCAGGAGCGCGCGGCGGCATTGTGGTCGTTCGGCTACTTCTTCACCTTGCTCGCCAGCTACTACGTGCTGCGCCCGCTGCGCGACCAGATGGGCATCGCCGGCGGCGTGAAAAACCTGCCGTGGATGTTCACCGCCACCTTCCTCGCGCTCCTCCTCGCGCAGCCGTTCTACGGCGCCCTGGTGGCGCGGCTGCCGCGGGCGCGGTTCATCCCCATCGTCAATCACTTCTTCGTCGCCAATCTCGTCCTGTTCTGGCTGCTGTTGAGCCTCGACGTCGAGGCGGCGATCGTCGCGCGCGTGTTCTTCGTCTGGGTCAGCGTGTTCAACCTGTTCGCGCTCGCGGTGTTCTGGTCGTTCATGGCCGACCTGTTCACCGCCGAGCAGGGCAAGCGCCTGTTCGGCTTCATCGGCGCCGGCGGCACCGCCGGCACGCTGCTCGGCCCGGTCATCACCATCTGGCTCTCGGTCCCGCTCGGCCCGGTCAACCTGCTGATCGCCGCCGCCATATTCCTCGAAGCGGCGGTGTTCTGCGTCTATCGGCTGGAGCGCGCGGCGACCGCGCGCGCCGGCACGCAGGCCGAACCCAAGCCGATCGGCGGCAACGCCTTCGCCGCGCTGCCCGAGCTTATGCGCTCGCCCTATCTGATCGGGATCGGGGCCTGGATCGCCCTGCTCTCGTTCTGCGGGACGATCGTCTATTTCCAGCTCGCCAACACCGTTTCCTCGACGGTCCACGACTCCGCCGTGCAGACGCAAATCTTCGCCGGCATCGATCTCGCGATCGGCCTGCTCGCCCTGGCGACGCAGGTCTTCGCCACCGGGCAATTCCTCAAGCGCTTCGGCACCGGCATCGCCGCCGCGGCGCTGCCGGCGGTGTATGTGGTCGGCTTTATCGCGATCGCGCTGGCGCCGTTTCTCATCGTCGTAATCGCGGTGCAAGTGCTGCAACGCTGGATGAATTTCGCCATCGCCAATCCCGCCCGCCAGGTGTTCTTCACCGTCGTCGACCGCGAGGAGAAGTACAAGGCCAAGAACCTGATCGACGTGGTGATCTTTCGCGGCTCCGACGCCCTCTCCGGCTGGGTGTACGGCAGCCTGCAGGCGCTCGGGCTCGTGCTCGGCGCGATCGCCCTCGTTGCCTGGCCGGTGGCGGTGGGCTGGGTCGTGCTGTCGATCGCGCTGGGGCGGGCGCAGACGCGCCGCGCCGCGCAGCTCGACGCCGCGGCGGTCCCGGGAGAGTGAGATGGCGGGGGGAACGACGCGTCGCGCATTCGTGGGCCTGGCCGGGGCAGCGCTGCTGGCGGCGCCCGCGCGCGCACAAACCGAGGCGCTCGTCACCCGTGCCATTCCGTCAAGCGGCGAAGCGTTGCCGGCGGTCGGCCTCGGCACCGCGCAAGCCTTCGGCACCGACGACGAGGCGACGCGGCAGCAGGCCGCCGCGGTGGTAGAGGCGCTCGTCGGCAACGGCGGGCGGCTGATCGACACGGCGTCGACCTACGGCGACGCCGAACGCGTGCTCGGCGCGGTGATCGCGCCCGCCGGCCTGCGTGGCAAGCTGTTCATCGCCACCAAGCTCGAATCGCCCGACGAGGCCGAACTCAAGCGTTCGCTCGCCCGCCTGAAGACGGACAAGCTCGACCTGCTGCAGCTGCACAACGTGCGCAACGCGCAGCAATCGCTGGCGCAGTTTAAGGACTGGAAGGCGCAGGGCCTCACCCGCTACATCGGCATCACCTCGACCTTTCACGGGTCCTTTCCCGCGGTGGAAGCGGTGCTCGGGCGGGAGAAGCCGGATTTCGTGCAGATCGACTATTCGCTCGACGACCGCGAAGCGGAAAAGCGCATCCTGCCGCTCGCCGCCGAGGTCAAGGCCGGCGTGCTGACCGCGCTGCCGTTCGGCCGCGCCCGCCTGTTCCGCGCCGTGCGCGGCAAGGATTTGCCCGACTGGGCGCGGGAGTTCGCCAATAGCTGGGGCCAGTTCTTCCTCAAATATCTGCTCGCCGATGCGCGCGTGACCGCCGTCATTCCCGGCACCGCCGATCCGGCGCACATGATCGACAACCTCGGCGCCATGCGCGGCCCCCTGCCCGATGCCGACCAGCGCCGGCGCATGGTGGCGTTCGTCGAGGCCCTGTGATGAACGAGGCGGGCACCCGCGCCGAAGCTCTCTGACGACGGCTGAGACGCCTTGCAGGCTGACCCAGACTAGGATGCCCATTGCTGGCGAAGCTGGGCGATGCTCCCCAGGAACGTATTTCGATCGACGTTACCTTTGGTGTCGCCCGGGATTCCCGGAATCTGCTGCGCGTGGTCGGCCGCATATTGCCAAAGCCACGGTTGCTGCCAACTGGCCTGACAGGTCGGAGCCGCACTGTATTGGGCCAACCACAGCCGATGTGCCGACCAGAATGGATCGACGGTGTTCCCCAAGTCGGTCTTGAGGAGATCGCCGCTGTAGATCACGACTTTACGGCCAAGCATTGCATCAAGCTTCGTTATGAACTCGCTCGCTTGCGCGAGCGACATCGTATCGTCGGATCCGTCGGATAACGTGGTCGTTTCAAAATCGAGCGCGATGAGAATGCCATTGAGCGCGCTGATTGGATTGGGCGACGGGTTTATAACGTTCAAAAAATTGGTGATCTGAGCGTTCACATCCGCTGCCGTGCCCCAGTGATAGGCGCCCCAAAGCAGGCCAGCCTGAAGCGCGGCAGGTTTTCGAGTGCTGTAAGAACCGTCCTGCCCGGTCGCACCGGTGCTGGCTTTATGAATGATTCCAACGATTCCCGATTGGGCAGCCTGAGAGAAGCTCGTGACGTTGTCGTCGTGGTAGATGTCAATCACTTGAGGCGTTGGCATGTTCCTCTCCACAAGATAGCTTAGCGAACCACGAGATTACGATCGTCGGTTGATGCAACAAAAGGTAGCTTCTGTCAACACATGAAACAGGCACTTTATCGCAGCAGCCACTCGAGTTACTCATCCTATCGCCGATGAATTGTCAGGGACGACGAATCGCAATCAGCACCAAACGTTTTCAAGCAAATAGGAATTAGCGTACCGTCGCAGTTGCTTCCGAGCCGGCGAAACCGTACGCTGGCGGTCCGCCTGCAAGCAGGGCATGGCCATGAACGAGACGAGCGTCGGGGCCCGTCGGAACAGCGCGCCGGCTGCGTCCGGACCGCCCGGCGATTTCCAGCAACACCTGGCCGCGCTCGAGGCGAACGGCCTTCTGGTGCGGGTCACGCGCCCGATCGACAAGGACACCGAACTGCACCCGCTGGTGCGCTGGCAATTCCAGGGCGGCCTTCCGGAAGCGGAGCGCCGCGCGTTCCTGTTCACCAACGTCGTCGATTCGACCGGGCGGCGTTACGACATCCCGGTGGCGGTCGGTGCGCTCGCCGCTTCGCCGGCGATCTACGCGCTCGGCATGGGCTGCCCGGTCGCCGACATCGGCGCCGCCTGGCTCGAGGCGATCGCCAACCCGATCCCGCCGGTCGCGGTGTCCTCGCCGCCCTGCCAGGAGATCGTGATCCGAGACGACGACCTGCGGCGACCCGACGGCGGCCTCAAGCTTCTGCCGGTGCCGGTGTCGACGCCCGGCTTCGACGCCGCGCCCTATCTGACCGCGACCTTGTGCATCACGCGGGATCCCGACACCGGCATCGCCAACATGGGCACCTATCGGGCGGCGCTGAAAGCGACCGACCGGCTGGGCGTGCGCATGTCCGCGCGCATCGGCGGCGCCGGCGGCTATTTGCACTGGAAGAAGTACCGCGCGCGCAGAGAGCCGATGCCGTGCGCGATCGTGGTCGGCTGCGCGCCGGTCGTCGCGTTCACCGGCCCGCAGAAGCTC
>DASPVJ010000188.1:0-10668 GCA_035622435.1 Xanthobacteraceae bacterium
ACGTAGAGGATCGAGTTGTCGATCGGGATGACGATCAGATGCCCGCGGATCACCCGCGAGCCCATCTGGTTCCACAGCGAGAGCTGCTGGGAGATCTCGGTGTTCTGGTTGATGCGAGCCTCGATCTGGAACGGCCCGTACACCAGCTTGTCCTTGGGAAACTCGTAGACGATGAGCTTGCCGTAGTCGGGCGCGTCGCAGCGCGCCGCGAGCCAGGCGATCATGTTCTGGCGCTGGCTCGGCACCATCGGCAGCATCAGGAAGAACTGCGCCTGCGGCTCGCCGGGCAGCCGCATGATGATGTAGTACGGCACCATGGTCGCCTGCTGCCCGCCTTCCGGCTGGCGCGGGAATTGCCACAGGTCCTCGCGATTGTAGAACACCTCCGGGCTGTCCATGTGATAGGCGCGATAGATCTGCGCCTGGATGCGGAACAGGTCCTCGGGATAGCGAATGTGCTTGCGCAATTCCGCCGGCATGTCGGCGAGCGGCTTGAACAGGCCCGGGAAGATGCGCCGGTAGGTCGCGGCGATCGGGTCGGCGGCGTCCGCCAGGTAGAAATCGATCGTACCGTTGTAGGCGTCGACGGCGATCTTCACCGAGTTGCGGATGTAGTTGAGGTCGCGAGCGGCGGCCGGCTGCGCGTAGGGAAAGTTGCCGCTCGTCGTATAGGCGTCCTGGATCCAGTAGAGCCGCCCCTCGGCGATCACCATGTAGGGATCGCGGTCGAGCCGCAGGAACGGCGCGATGGTGCGCGCGCGCTGCTGGATCGCCCGGCGGAACAGGACGCGGCTGTCGGGCGCGATGTAGCTGGTGAGCAGAATATTGAGGTCCTCGAAATACCAGGCGAACAGCAGCCGGCGCGCGATCCCGCCGACGCCGACGCCGCCGCTGCCGGCATAGGCGGCGTAGACGTTGTTGCTGCCGTTCGGATAGTCGAACTCCGGGGTGGTGCCCTTGACGATGACGTAGTCGTCGGTCTCCTCGCCGAAATAGATGCGCGGCTCGTCGACCCGAGGCCCGCCGGTCGCGGCCGGCGGAATGTTCTGCAGGTAGAAGATCGGCAGCCCCTCGCCGGTCTTGCGGGTGACCGGGCTCATCACCACGCCGTTGCCGTGGGTGAACAGCACGTGGCGGTTGACCCAGGTCTGCGCGTTCGGCGGCAGCAGCGCCGATTGCAGCTCGCGCGCGGAGAGCATCACCGCCTGATAGGTGCCGTTGAGCCAGTAGCGGTCGATGTCGACGTCGTGGAACCGATAGTAGGTCCTGATCTCCTGCATCTGGCCGTAGGTGTCCATCAACGGCTGCCAGTCCCACAGCCGGATGTTGTCGATGGTCGCGCGGTTGGCCTCGATCGCCGCGGCGTCGAGGCTCTGCTCCACCGGGAACGGCGCGACCGCGATCGAGTGCAGATTGTAGGCGAGCTGGGTCAGCGCGATGTTGCGCTTGAGATAGGGCGTCTCCAGCACCAGCTCGTTCGGCTTCACGTAGATGCGCTGGAACAGGGCCGGAACCACGTCGCCCACCACCAGCGAAGATACGAACAAGGTCGCGGCGGCCGCCGCCGGCAGCCGCCAGCTGCGCCGCGTCACGTTCGCCCAGCAGGCGGCGGCGGCCAGCACGGCGAGCACGATCAACAGCCACAGCACCGGCAGCGCGACGTGCACGTCGGTGTAGCCGGCGCCGACCACGACGCCGTTGTCGCCGTACATCAGCTCGTAGCGGTCGAGCCAGTAGGAGAAGGCCTTGACCGCGAACAGCAGGCCGAGCAGGGCGGAGCCGTGCGCTATCGCCGCGGGCGCGACATGGCGGCGCTGGTTGTCGAGCACGATGTCGCCCTCGAGCCAGTACACCGCCGCGGCGAACACGGCGCCGAGGATGAGGCTCGTCAGCAGCCAATTCTTGACGGCGACGCAGGCCGGAAGCACGAACAGATAAAACCCGATGTCGTTGTCGAAGAGCGGATCGCTCTGCCCGAACGGAACGCGGTAGAGGAAGCGCAGGAACAGGTCCCAATCGCCCATCCGCCCGGCGGCGATCAGCGCCGCGACGACGGCGGCAAACGCGCCGACCAATACGTGGCGCGGCGCGTGGGCGCGCACGAGTTCGAGGAGCTCGGGCAGCGTGCGTCCCTGCACCGATTGCCACTCGAACGGCCCGGGCGGCCATGGCGGCGGGGCCGCGGAGAGGCGGAACGCCAACATCCCGTTCGCCCACAGGATGACGACGGAACCGGCAAAGGCGACGAAGAAGACGGCGGCCTTGGCGCCGAGCGTCGTAAAGAAGACGCCCGAATATTCGACCGAGGCGAACCACAAGAGGTCGACCAGGAAGTCGCCGACGAGCCCGAGCACGAGGAGCCCGGCGACCAGCACGATGGCCGCGAGGAGGATGGCGCCGATGAGGCCTCTGCGCGGCATGCCCCGATGGTCTCGCTTGCGCATTCGCGCGCCGGCTGGCGGCGGCGAAACGCCGCACGACTATATCAGGCGGCGCGCTGCGGCCGGAAGGCGTGCGGGCGCCGCCGTTCGCCGCACCGGCGCCAGTTGATCCCGCCCGCGGGCTGGCCGACAATGCCGCGCCGGCGACTGGGAAGGGGCCGTGGACGCGCGATTCTGGCTATTGCAGACCTTCAACGGCCTGTCCTACGGCGCCCTTCTGTTCCTGTTGGGCAGCGGGCTGTCGCTCATTTTCGGCGTCATGCGCATCGTCAACCTCGCCCACGGCGCCTACTTCCTGCTGGGCGGCTACGTCGCGCTGTCGGTGATCTGGTCGACCGGCTCGTGGGCGCTGGCGGTGCCAGCGGCGGCGCTCGCGGTCGCCGTCATCGGCCTCGTGATGGAGCGCGTGTTCCTGCGCCCGTTGGGCTTCGATCCGCTGCGCCAGGTGCTGCTCACGGTCGGCTTCGCCTTCCTGTTCCAGCAGGGCGCGCTCGACATCTGGGGCGGCGACAACATGGACATCGCCCCGCCCGCGGCGCTCACCCGGAGCGTCGTCGTCGCCGGGCTCTACTTGCCGGTCTACCGCCTGTTCATGATCGCGCTCGCGGCCGTCATCGGCGTCGGCCTGTGGCTCGCCTTGGAAAAGACCCGCATGGGCGCGATGGTGCGCGCCACCGTCGACGACGCGCAGATGGCGACCGGCGTCGGCATCGACACCTCGCGCATTTCCATGTTCATCTTCGCGCTCGGCTCGGCGCTTGCCGCGCTCGGCGGCGTCATCGGCGGCGCATTCCTCGGCATCTATCCGGGCCTCGATTTCCAGATCCTGCCGATCGCGTTTGCGGTCGTGATCATCGGCGGCATGGGAAGCCTGACCGGGGCGGCGATCGGCGCGCTGGTGGTGGGGCTCGCCGACAACTTCGGCAAGGCGCTGTTTCCCGAAGTCTCGTATTTCACCCTCTACGCGCCGATGGCGCTGCTGCTTGCGGTCCGGCCGACCGGCCTGTTCGGGCGGGAGTGAGCGCGCGCCATGACGACCCGGACCAAGCGCATGGCGGTCGTCGCCGTCCTCCTCGCCGTCGTGCTCGTCACGCCGCACACCGGCCCGTTCGTGACGCTGCTCGTCACCCGCGCCCTCGTGTTCGCCATTCTCGCCATGAGCCTCGACATCCTGCTCGGCTTCACCGGCCTCGCTTCCCTCGGCCAGGCGGCCTATCTCGGCGTCGGCGCCTACCTCACCGCCATCCTCGCCGCCCGCTACCAGTTCGGCCTGGGCTGGGGCTTCTGGACGGTGCTCGTGCTCGGCGCCATTGCCGGCGCGGCCACCGCGGCGTTCTTCGGCCTGCTCGCCATCCGGGCGACCGGCGTTTATTTCCTCATGATCACGCTCGCGCTCGGGCAATGCGTGTGGGGCCTCGCCTATCGCTGGAATTCGCTCACCGGCGGCGACAACGGCCTGAACATGCCGGGCCGGCCGACGTTCGGCATTCAGCTCGCCGACGACCTCACCTGGTTCTACCTGGTGTTCGGTTTCTTCGTCGCGTCCCTGGGCATGCTCTATCTGCTGGTGCAGTCGCCGTTCGGACGCAGCCTCGAGGGCATCCGCGAGCGCGAAGTGCGCATGCGCATTCTCGGCTACAATACCTGGCTGCACAAATACATCGCCTTCGTCATCGCCGGCGGCTTCGGCGGGTTCGCCGGCGTGCTGTGGGCGACGACCAACGGCCACGTCTCGCCCGAGGACGTGGTGCTGACCACCTCGGTCGACGCGCTGCTGATGGTGGTGCTCGGCGGCTCGGGCACGCTCGTCGGCGGCGCCATCGGCGCCGGGGCGGTGCTGTTCCTGCGCGAATACCTCAGTACCCTGGTGCCGTGGTGGCAGTATGCGCTCGGCGGCGTCTACGTGTTGGCGATCCTCTATCTGCCGGGGGGACTGATGAGCATTCCGGCGCGCCTGCGCCAGTGGCGCGGGCGGGAGGCGGGGCTGGCGCGGAGTTTGGCGGCGGCGCCGCAGTAAATTTCAACAAGCAAACCAACCAGGGAGCGGAACAATGTGCAGCAAAATGCCGGGTTTGATCGGAGCCGGGATCGCGGCGTGTCTCGCACTGAGCCTCGGCGCGACCGCGGCCGGCGCCGATGACCTGCGCATCGGCATCATCGCGCCGCTGACCGGGCCGTTCGCCCAGGTCGGCAAGGACATGGTCGCCGGCTTCGAAATGTATCTCGAAGAGACGAAGAGCAGCTTCGCCGGCGACAGCGTCAAGCTCATCGTCGAGGACGATCAGGCCAAGCCCCCGGTCGGCGTGCTCAAGGCCGAGAAGCTGATCCGCCAGGACCAGGTGCACATGTTCGTCGGCGGGGTGTTGGCCTCGACCGGCTATGCGATCGCGCCGATCTCCACCCGCGAAAAGACCGTCTACATCCCCTCGATCCCGGCGGCCGACGACCTGACCCAGCGCGAGAGCGGCAAATATCCGTATCTCATACGCACCGGCTGGTCGAGTTCGCAGCCCATGCATCCGTTCGGGCAGTGGGCATGCGAGCAGGGATACAAGCGGATCGCGATCATCGCCGCCGACTACGCCTTCGGCTACGAGACGGTCGGCGGGTTCCAGAAGTCGTTCGAGGACTGCGGCGGCAAGATCATCCAGAAGATCTGGCCGCCGCTCGGCACCATCGACTTCGGCCCGTTCATCCCCACCATCAAACAGGACGCCGACGCCATCTTCACCCTGATGGTCGGGCCGATGTCGCT
Organism: Xanthobacteraceae bacterium; assembly: GCA_035622435.1. Taxonomy (GTDB): domain Bacteria; phylum Pseudomonadota; class Alphaproteobacteria; order Rhizobiales; family Xanthobacteraceae; genus AP-16. The sequence continues at coordinate 5,197 of DASPVJ010000188.1, forward strand.
GCAGTTCCCCAAGCAGCTGGCGGCGGCGGGCAACACGAAGCCGGTGATCGGCGGCGGCACCAGCTACGACGAGTTTTCGCTGCCGTTCATGGGCGACGAGGTCATCGGCCACGTGTCGGCGCTGCAGTACAGCGCCGCCCTCGATACGCCGAAGAACGCCGCGTTCGTGAAGACCTATCGCGCCAAGTACGGCAAGGTGCCGTCCTACTTCTCCGAGAGCAACTACACCACCGCGCTCCTGATCGACGACGTGATGAAGAAGAGCGCCGGCAAATGGCCGGGGCCCGAAGAGTTCGTCGCCACGATGGCGGCCCTCAAGATCGACGCGGTGCGCGGGCCGGTCTCCTTCGACGAGTTCCGCAATCCGGTGCAGAACATCTACGTCAAGAAGGTCGAGAAGAAGAAGATGTTCGGCTACGACAAGGACGAGCTGTGGAACACGGTGATCAAGACCTACCCGGCGGTGAGCCAGTTCTGGACCTACGGCAAGGACGCGTTCCTCCAGCAGCCGGTCTACAGCCGCGACTTCCCGCCGTGCCAATTCTGCGAATGAGCCCTTCTCTTCCCCAGCCCGTTCTCGAGCTCAAAGACCTGAGCAAGAGCTTCGGCGGCCTGCGCGCCGTGCGCGGCGTCGACCTTGCCCTGCTGCCCGGCGACCGCAAGGCGATCATCGGCCCGAACGGCGCCGGCAAGACGACGCTGTTCAATCTGGTGACCGGGCTCCTGTCCGTCACCTCGGGCCAGGTGCTGCTGTTCGGCCGCGACGTGACGCGATGGCCGAGCCACCGCCGCGCCGCCCTCGGGATGGCGCGCACGTTCCAGGTGACGAGCCTGTTCCCCCGGCTCAGCGTGCTCGACAACGTCCTGCTGGCGATCGAAGGCCTGCGCCGGACGAAATTCGTGATGTGGCGTCCGCTCGCCTCCTACCGCGCCGTGCACGAAAAGGCGCACCGGCTGCTCGAGCTCGCCGGCTTCCTCGACCGCCGCGACGCGGAGGTGCGCTACCTCTCGCACGGCGAGCAGCGCCAGCTCGAGATCGTGGTCGGGCTCGCGGCCGATCCCAAGATCCTGCTGCTCGACGAGCCGGCGGCCGGGCTCTCCTCGGGCGAATCCGCCGAGATGGCGCAATTCCTCGCCCGGCTCGACCGCAATCTCGCCATTCTGCTCATCGAGCACGACATGGACGTGGTGTTCGACGTGGCCGACCACATTTCGGTGCTGCACTTCGGCGAGGTGGTGGAGGCCGGCGCGGCGGAGAGGATCCGCGGCAGCGCGAAAGTGCAGGAAATCTACCTGGGCACCGGCTGATGGCCATTCTCGAAGTCGACGACATCCACACCTTCTACGGCGACGCCTACGTGCTGCAGGGCCTCTCGCTGAGCCTCGAACAGGGGCAGATCCTCGGCCTGCTCGGGCGCAACGGGGTCGGCAAGACGACGCTGGTGAACTCGATCGTCGGCTTCAACCCGCCGCGCCGCGGCCGGATCGTCTTCAAGGGCGCCGACATCACCGCGGTGTCCTCGTTCGAGACGGTGCGCGGCGGGATGGGGCTCGTGCCCCAGGGCCGGCGCGTGTTTCCCTCGCTCACCGTCGAGGAGAACCTGCTGGTGGCGGCGCGCGGGCTCACCCGTCACGGCTGGAACATCGCTCGCGTCTACGCGCTGTTCCCGCGCCTGGCGGAGCGGCGCGCCCAGCGCGCGCGGACGCTGTCCGGCGGCGAGCAGCAGATGCTCGCCATCGGCCGCGGCCTCATGACCAACCCGGATTGCCTGATCATGGACGAGCCCTCCGAGGGCCTCGCCCCGATCATCATCCAGGGCGTGTGGGAGGCGATCGGCAAGCTCAAGCGCGAGGGCCTGTCGATCCTCCTGGTCGAACAGAACGCCTCGCTCGCGCTCAAGCTCGTCGACTACGTGCACGTGATGAGCAAGGGCCAAGTGGTGCATTCCGCCCGTCCGGACGAACTGCGGGCCGACGATCAGATCAAATCGAAGTACCTCGGCATCTGATCCCCGATCCCTGACTCGCGAATGGAAATACGCTAGCATCGGCCCATGCGCTTCGTTTCGACACGCCGCGCCGCCGTCGCGCTCATCGCCAGCGCCGCGTTCGCGCTCGCCGGCTGCGGCGGCGTCGAGTTGAGCGGCTGGAACGTGTTCGAGAAGTCGGCCGAGACCTTCAAGGTCGACCCCAACAAGTACCCGATCGAGTATAAGAACGAGCTGCTGAATTTCCTGCGCAACGAACTGCCCGACCCGACCAATATCCGCGGCGCCTTCCTCACCGATCCGACGCTCACGCCGTTCGGCAACGACAACCGCTATGCGGTCTGCCTGCGCTACAATTCCCGCAGCCTCGACGGCCAATACCAGGGCAGCAAGGATACGATCGCGATTTTCTACGGCGCCAAGATCAACCAGATTCGCGACGCCACCAAGGAGGAGTGCGGCGCCGCGGCCTATCGGCCGTTTCCCGAGCTCGAGGCGCTCAAGCGCCTCGACGGCAAGTGAAGCTTGACCCTGCTGCCGGCCGCCGATTACTCATCCGCGCCATGGTCATCCCGATCTACGACATCGACCCGCTCGAGGGGAAATCCGTCCCTTACGTCACCTATGGCCTGATCGCCGCCAACGTCGTCGTGTTCCTGGCCGTCCTGCTTGCGCCCGACGCCACGGACGCGGTCGAGGCCGCCTTCGGATTCATTCCGGAAAACTTCTTCTACGCCCCGGGACCGGGCAGCGCCTATCCGCTCCTCACCCACATGTTCATCCATGACGGCTGGGAGCACATCATCGGCAACATGCTGTTCCTGTGGGTGTTCGGCGACAATATCGAGGACGCGGTCGGCCACCTGCGCTACCTCGTGTTCTACCTCCTCTGCGGCTTCGCCGGCGCGTTCGTGCACGGCCTGATCGACACGCATTCGACCGCGCCGCTGGTCGGCGCCTCCGGCGCGATCGCCGGCACCGTCGCCGCCTACCTGATGCTGCGCCCCTGCGCCAAGATCGAGGTGCTGGTGTTCCTCGTCATTCCGCTGGCGCTCGACGCCTACTGGGTGCTCGGCTTCTGGGTGCTGATGCAGGTGTGGGAAATCGTCAAGCACTCCCCCGACGGCGTCGCCTGGTGGGCGCACATCGGGGGACTCGCGGCCGGCGCGATCCTCATCCCGCTGCTGCGCAAGCCGGGCGTCGAGCTGTTCGCCTGCGTCGAGCCGCGCAAAAAAGAAACCGGCGTGCCGGCGTAGCGACCTACGCCAGCTTCACGTGCTTGAGCGGCAGGCTGCGCACCGGCTTGCCGGTCGCGGCGAAGATGGCGTTGAGCACCGCCGGCGTCACCACGCAGATCGTCGGCTCGCCGACCCCGCCCCAGAACCCGTAGGACGGCACCAGCACCGTCTCGACCTTGGGCATTTCGGCAAGCCGCATGATCTCGTAGGTGTCGAAGTTGAGCGAGGTCATGCGGCCGTTCTCGACCGGGCACTCGCCGTAGAGCGCGGCGGTGAGGCCGAAGGCGACCGAGCCCTCGATTTGCGCGGCGACCTGGTCGGGATTGACCACGTGGCCGCAGTCGAGCGCCAGCACCATGCGGTGCACGGTGAGCTTGCCCTGCTGGCTGACCGAGACTTCGGCGACCGCCGCCGAGTAGCTGGCGTAGCCCATGAACTGGGCGATGCCGCGATGAACCCCGGCCGGCAGCGGCTTGCCCCAGCCGGCCTTTTCGGCGACCGCGTCGAGCACGGCCAGGTGCCGGGGATGGTTCGTCAACAGCGCGCGGCGGAACTCCACCGGATCCCTGCCGGCGGCTCGCGCCGCCTCCTCGATGAAGCATTCCAGGTAGACGGCGTTCTGGTTGGTGTTGACGCCGCGCCACGGGCCGACCGGCACGTGGGTGTTGCGCATCACGTATTCGATCGCGAGGTTCGGCACGTCGTAGCCGAGCTGGGCGTCGCCGGGCTCCTCCCACAGCCCCTGGAGCTGGCGGTTGTCCTTGCCGTCCTTGATCTGTGCCGGCGCGAGCCAGGCGTTGATCGACTGGCCGGAGACGCGCACGGAGAGCCCGACCAGATTGCCGTCGGCATCGAGGCCGGCCGACATTTTGCATTGCGATATGGGGCGGAAGAAGTCGTGCGCCATGTCCTCTTCGCGGCTCCAGATCAGCTTGATCGGAACGTCGGGAAATTCCTTGGCGATGGCCACCGCCTGATGCACGTAGTCCTGGGTGCCGCCGCGCCGGCCAAAGCCGCCGCCGAGGTCGTGGCGGTAGACCTCGCAGTTGGCGAGCGGCACGCCGGAAGCTTCCGACAGCGCCGCGAGCGAGGCTTCCGCGTTCTGCGTCGCCACCCAGACCTCGGCCCGGTCGGCGGACAGGCGGACCGTCGCGTTCATCGGTTCCATGGTGGCGTGCGCCAGGAACGGCGTCGCATAGACCGCCTCGATCTTTCTGGCCGCGGCGGCAATCGCCGTGAGCGGATCGCCGTTCTGCCGCCCGCCGTTGGTACCGGCGGCGGCGAGGCCTTCCTCGAGATGCGCGGCGATGGTCGCGCTCGAGCGCGTCGCGTTCGGTCCCTCGTCCCACACGATCGGCAGCGCTTCGAGCGCGGACCTCGCGCGCCACCACGTGTCGGCCACGACCGCGACCGCCGTCTCCTTCACCTTGACGACCCGCTTGACGCCGGGCCGGCCGGCGATCTTGCCCGCGTCGAAGCTCACGACCTTGCCGCCGTAGACCGGGCAATCCTTGATCGCCGCGCACAGCATGCCCGGCAGCTTCACGTCGATCGCGTAGAGCTTGCTGCCGTCGAGCTTGGCCGCCGTGTCGAGCCGCTTCATCGGCTTGCCGGCGATCTTCCAGCTCTGCGGGTCCTTGAGCGTGATGCTCTTGGGATCGGGCGGCGCGAGCTTGGCGGCCGCCTCCGCGACCTTGCCGTAGCTCGTCGTGCGCTTCGTCGCCGCGTGGGTGATGATGCCGTCCGCGACCGTCAGCTCGGACACCGGCACGTTCCATTCGTTCGCCGCCGCCTGGAGCAGCATCATGCGCGCGGCGGCGCCGCCCCGGCGCACGTAATCCTGCGACGTACGGATGCCGCGGCTGCCGCCGGTCCCCATCTCGCCCCAGGCGCGCTTGGCGGCGAGGTTGCGGCCGGGCGTGATCTGCTCGGTCGTCACCTTGTTCCAGTCGCATTCGAGTTCCTCGGCGACCAGTTGGGCGAGACCGGTGAGGGTGCCCTGCCCCATTTCCGAGCGGGCGATGCGGATGACGCAGGTGTCGTCGGGCTTGATGGCGACCCAGATGTTGATCTCGGTGCCGAGCGCGGTCGATTCCGCCGCTGCCGGCGCCTCGAACGGCAGGGCAAAGCCGAGCGCGAGCCCGCCGCCCGCGGCGGCGGAGCCGACCACGAACGCACGGCGCGAAACCCGTCGATTGTTGCCGCTGATGATGCTCGTCATGGCGGGCTCCTTACGCGCGCTTGCC
>DASPVJ010000189.1:0-2564 GCA_035622435.1 Xanthobacteraceae bacterium
TTCGCCGGCGCCGCGGTGGCGGGCTCGCTGCTGATCGCCCGCTTCGGCGCGCTGCGCACCCTGATCGCGGGCCTGCTCCTTACCGCCGTCGCCTCGGCGCTGCGCGGCGCCGTCCTCGACGTTGCGCCGCTTTACGCGGCGACGATCGCGATGGCGTTCGGCGTCGCCGTCATGCAGCCGTCGCTGCCGCCGCTCACGAGCCAGTGGCTGCCCGACCGGGTCGGGTTCGCCACCGCCGTCTACACCAACGGCCTTCTGGTCGGCGAAATCCTGCCGGTGGTCCTGACGAGCCCGCTGGTCCTGCCGCTGGTGGGCGGCAGTTGGCGCCTCGGCTTCGTCGCCTGGGCGGTCCCCACCGCGCTGATCGCGCTCGCCGTCGCGGCGCTGGCGCCGCGCCCGGCCGATCCGATCGGGCGCGATGCCGCCGGCGGCAGCCGCTGGTGGCCGGATTGGCGCGCGCCGCTGACCTGGCGCATCGGGCTGATGTTCGGCAGCATCACCAGCATGTATTTCTCCACCAATGCCTTCGTTCCCGACTACCTCATCCACACCGGGCGGCCCGGCCTGATCGGCGGCGCGCTGACCGCCCTCAACGTCGGCCAGCTGCCCGCCTCGCTGCTGTTGCTCACGGTGATCGGACGGATCGAGCGCCGTTCCTGGCCCTACGTGCTCGCCGGCGTGCTGTTCCTGACCGGCGTAGCCGGCCTCGCGTTTGCGCCGGGCGCCTGGATTCTGGCGGCGGGCGCGCTGGTCGGATTTTGCGCCGGCGGCGCCTTCACGCTGATGCTGGCGTTGCCGCCGCTGCTGAGCGCACCGGGCGACATCCACCGCGTCGCCGCCGCCATGCTCACCATCGGCTACGGCTGCGCCGTGATCGTGCCGGTCGTCAGCGGGCTTGCCTGGGACCTGAGCGGCATCGGCGCCCTGGCGTTCCTGCCGATCGGCGCCTGCGCCCTGATGCTCCTGAGCCTTGGAGCGACCGTCCGTTTCGAGCGCCGGGATTCCGCCGGACAAACCAGGTAGGCTTGCGTCACCTAACCAGGAGCCGCCCAAATGAACCCCCAGCGCTTCACGCCGTTGACGCCCGAGACCATGACGCCGGAGCAGAGAGAGGTCGCCGACGAGATCATGGCCGGCCCGCGCAAGGGCATGCGCGGCCCGTTCAACGCCCTGCTGCGCAGCCCCGCGCTTGCCGACCGCGCGCAGAAGCTCGGCGAGTACGTCCGGTTCAAGACCTCGATCCCGCCGCGGCTCAACGAACTGGCGATCCTGCTCACTGCGCGCCATTGGACCGCGCAATACGAGTGGTACGCGCACGCGCAATTGGCGCTCAAGGCCGGGCTCGCCGCCGACGTCGTGGCCGCCATCGCCGCGGGACAGCGGCCGGCGTCGCTGCAGCCGGAGGAGACCATCGTCTACGACTTCTGCCACCAGGTGCTCGAAACCGGACAGGCGAGCGACACGAGCTTCAAGGCGGCGGTCGACCAGTTCGGCGAGCGCGGCGCGGTCGATCTCATCGGCGTCATGGGCTACTACAGCCTGGTGGCGATGGTGCTCAACGTCGACCGCGTGCCGATCCCGGACGGCGGCAAGCTCCCGCTCGCTGCGCTGAAATAGCGGCCGCGCATGCGCGAGCGGATCGTCAGCAGGCTCGAAGAGCGCCCGCGCGGCCGCGTCGCGTGGCTCACCATCGCGCGGGCCGAGAAGCTCAACGCGCTCGACCCGGAGACGATCGCGGCGCTCGCCGCCGCCGCCCGCGCGCTGCACGCGGATGCGGCCTTGCGCGCCGTCGTCGTCACCGGCGCGGGCGCGCGCGCCTTCATCGGCGGCGCCGACATCGCCACCATGGCGCGCCTCGACGCCGACGGCGGCGAGGCGTTCATCACCGCGCTGCATGAGGCGATCGCGGCGATCCGCGCCATCCCGGTGCCGGTGATCGCGCGGGTGAACGGCTACTGCCTCGGCGCCGGCCTCGAAGTGGCGGCGGCCTGCGACCTGCGGGTCGCGTCCGCGCGCGCCGTGTTCGGCATGCCCGAGGTCAAGGTCGGCATGCCGTCGGTGATCGAGGCGGCGCTGCTGCCGCGGCTCATCGGCATGGGGCGTACCGCCGAACTGGTGCTGCTCGGGGAGAACATCGACGCCGACCGCGCGCTCGCCATCGGCCTCATCGAGAAGGTGGTGCCGCCCGACGGCCTCGATGCGGCGGTCGAGGCGTGGATCGAAGCGATCGTGGCGAACGGCGCCGCGGCGGTGCGCCTGCAGAAGGCGCTGATGCGGGAGTGGGAGCGGCTGCCGCTCGATCAAGCGGTCGAAGCCGGCATCGCGACCTACCGCACGAGCGTTGCCGGCGGCGAACCGCAGCGCATGCTGGCCGAGTTCATGGCGCGGCGACGAAAATGACTCCCTCTCCCCGCAACGGGGTCCCCGCGACGCGAGCGTCGCGGGGTGCCCCTCGGGGAGAGGGTCGGGGTGAGGGGCGCTTCAATCAGCTCGACAGGCGGCAGGGCCCCCTCACCCGACGCGCTTCGCGCGTCGACCTCTCCCCGCAAGCGGGGAGAGGTAAG
>DASPVJ010000190.1:0-34353 GCA_035622435.1 Xanthobacteraceae bacterium
AGCGAAGAGGCGCGGGTGAGGCGCCGGCGCGCCGAGTTCGCCGCCCAGGGCTTGACTCTCGACGCGGCCGCCGTGCTGGCGGACATCAGACGCCGCGACGCCCGTGACCGCTCCCGTTCGATCTCGCCGCTGCAGCCCGCCACTGATGCGCACTTGCTCGATACCACGCATTTGGATATAGACGCGGCGGTCCGGGCTGCCATCGACATCGTGAAGGCCGCTCGCGCGGATTAAACCGGCGACGTTGCGTTCTCCAATCGGAACTCCCACTTTGGGGGCCTGGGTGAGGATCGCGGCAGAGGCCGGCGCTCGGGTTTCTCGCAACCCGCCGCTCCCGTCGGCCTCAAAGCCGCGGCACCCGGAAAGAACATCGTCCCGACCGTTCGGTTGATCGGGCCGGCCCGCCGGAAACGGCGGCAGTCGAGGGTCTACGGGGCCCTCGGCCCGAGCGGAAGGGGCGCGGCGCAACTCGAGCCGCCGGTCGCCCGTTTTAGGAGATTTCATGGCCGCCACCGCCAGTGCCGCTGTCGCCGCGCCGTCGCGCGAAGATTTTGCCAAAATGCTCGAAGAATCCTTCGACCAAGGCAATTTGCAGGAAGGTTCCGTCATCAAGGGAACCGTCGTCGGCATCGAGAAGGACCTCGCCGTCATCGATGTCGGGCTCAAGACCGAAGGCCGCGTGCCGCTGCGGGAGTTTTCCGGTCCCGGACGGCAGAGCGAGCTGAAGATCGGCGATACCGTCGAGGTCTATCTCGAGCGGGTCGAGAACGCGCTCGGCGAAGCCGTGCTCTCGCGCGACAAGGCGCGGCGCGAGGAGAGCTGGGGGCGCCTGGAGAAGGCGTTCCAGGGCAACGAAAAGGTCAACGGCGTCATCTTCAACCAGGTCAAGGGCGGCTTCACCGTCGATCTCGACGGCGCCGTGGCGTTCCTGCCGCGCAGCCAAGTCGACATCAGGCCGATCCGCGACGTGACCCCGCTGATGAACGTCCCGCAGCCGTTCCAGATACTCAAGATGGATCGCCGCCGCGGCAACATCGTGGTGTCGCGGCGCACCGTGCTCGAGGAGACCCGCGCCGAGCAGCGCCAGGAGCTGGTGCAGAACCTCGAGGAAGGCCAGGTGATCGACGGCGTGGTCAAGAACATCACCGACTACGGTGCGTTCGTCGACCTCGGCGGCATCGACGGCCTGTTGCACGTCACCGACATCGCCTGGCGGCGGGTCAACCATCCGACCGAGGTGTTGTCCATCGGCCAGACCGTGAAGGTCAAGATCATCAAGATCAACCACGAGACCCACCGCATCTCGCTCGGCATGAAGCAATTGCTCGACAACCCGTGGCAGGGCATCGAGGCGAAGTTCCCGGTCGGCGCGCGGTTCAAGGGCCGCGTCACCAACATCACCGACTACGGCGCGTTCGTGGAGCTGGAGCCCGGCATCGAGGGTCTCATCCACGTGTCGGAAATGTCGTGGACCAAGAAGAACGTCCACCCCGGCAAGATCGTGTCGACCTCCCAGGAGGTCGAGGTGCAGATTCTCGAGGTCGACCCGGTCAAGCGGCGCATCTCGCTGGGCCTCAAGCAGACCATGCGCAATCCGTGGGAGGTGTTCGTCGAGAAATATCCGCCCGGCAGCGTGCTGGAGGGCGAGGTCAAGAACAAGACCGAGTTCGGCCTGTTCCTCGGCCTCGACGGCGACATCGACGGCATGGTGCATCTGTCCGATCTCGACTGGAAGCGCCCGGGCGAGCAGGTGATCGAGGAGTACAAGAAGGGCGACAAGGTGAAGGCGCAGGTGCTCGACGTCGACGTCGAGAAGGAGCGCATCTCGCTCGGCATCAAGCAGCTGGAGGCCGATCCGTTCGCCGAGGCCGGCGATCTCAAGAAGGGTTCGGTCGTCACTTGCGAGGTGACCGAGGTGAAGGAATCCGGCATCGACGTGAAGATCGTCGGCACCGAGTTCACCGCCTTCATCAAGCGTTCCGAGCTCGCCCGCGACCGTTCCGAGCAGCGGCCGGAGCGCTTCGCGGTGGGCCAGAAGGTCGACGCGCGCGTCACCCAGTTCGACCGCCGCAGCCGCAAGGTCACGGTGTCGATCAAGGCGCTGGAAGTCGCCGAGGAGAAGGAGGCGATCGCCCAGTACGGCTCGTCCGATTCCGGCGCTTCGCTCGGCGACATTCTGGGCGCCGCCTTGAAGCGGCGCGCCGAAGAGCCGGCCGAGAAGGAATGAGTCTTCGCCCGCTCCCTCCCGCGGGAGCGGCGAAAACCGCTAACGGAGCGCAACCATGTCGCTCGATGCCGACATCATCGTCGATCGCCGCCGCATGCGGCGCAAGCTGACCTTCTGGCGCGTGGTCGCGATCCTTCTCCTGATCGCGGCGGTGGCGGCGGTCGCCGCCGTGATGGCGCCGGGCGGAGAACTCGCGGAAGCGTCCGGCAACTACATCGCCCGGGTCAAGATCACCGGGCTGATCCGCGGCGACGAGGATCGGGTCGAGTCGCTCGACAACCTGGCGAAGTCGCGCGTGCGCGCCGTCATCGTCCACGTCGACAGCCCGGGCGGCACCACCGCCGGGGCCGAGCAGCTCTTCGACGTGCTGCGCCGCCTCGCCGCCAAGAAGCCGACCGTGGTGGTGGTCGACGGGCTCGCCGCCTCGGGCGGGTACATCGCCGCCATGGCGGCCGACCACATCGTGTCCCAGGACACCTCGCTCGTCGGCTCGATCGGGGTCTTGTTCCAGTACCCCAACATCACCGATCTCCTGAAGACGATCGGCGTCAAGGTCGAGGAGATCAAGTCCTCGCCGCTCAAGGCCGCCCCCAGCGGGTTCGAGCCCACCAGCCCCGAGGCGCGCGCGGCGCTCGAGTCGATCGTCAAGGATTCCTACGCTTGGTTCCGCGGCATGGTGCAGGAGCGCCGGCACCTCGACGAGGCGGCGCTCGATCGCGTCGCCGACGGCCGCGTCTTCACCGGGCGCCAGGGCCTCGAGCTCAAGCTCGTCGATGAACTCGGCAACGAGCAGACCGGCGTCGCCTGGCTCGCCAAGGAAAAGGGCGTCGACCCCAACCTGCCGGTGCGCGACTGGCACCTCAAGTCGCGGTTCGGCGACCTGTCGTTCCTGCATGTCGCCGCCGTGGCCGTGCTCGACGCCGCGGGGCTCAATTCGCTCGCCCGGCGGATCGAGGGGTCGGGAACCGTGCAAGCGGTCGAAGCGCTCAATCTTGACGGTCTACTGGCCCTTTGGCACCCTCCCACCGGCAACTAGCAGGCGAGCCACGAGGGGCGGCAACGCCGATGATCAAGTCCGAACTCGTCCAGCGCATCTCCGCGCAGAACCCGCATCTCTACCAGCGCGACGTGGAGAACATCGTCAACGCGATCCTCGGCGAGATCGTGGGCGCGCTCGCCCGCGGCGACCGGGTCGAGCTGCGCGGTTTCGGCGCCTTCTCGGTCAAGCACCGGCCGGCGCGCACCGGCCGCAACCCGCGCACCGGCGCCCACGTCTCGGTCGATCGCAAGAGCGTTCCGTTCTTCAAGACCGGCAAGGAAATGCGCGAGCGCCTCAATCGCGGCTGACGCCGGCGGGCGCATAGCGGCGGAGCGTCCATGATGCGCAGATTCGTCGTCGCCCTGATCCTCGTCCCGCTTGCCGTCCTCATCGTGATGTTCGCGGTGGCGAACCGGGCGAGCATCCCGATTTCGCTCGACCCGTTCTCGGCCGAAGCGCCGGCGCTGACGGTGCACGCGCCGCTGTTCCTCGCCCTGCTGCTGGCGTTGATCGTCGGCGTCTTTGCGGGCGGGATCGGGGCCTGGCTCAAGCAGTCGAAGTGGCGCCGCGCCGCCCGCCGCCTCGAGCGCGAGCTGCGGCTGGCCCGCGCCGACGCCGAGGACGCGCACCGGCGCCTCGCCACCGCGCAAGCGCCGCCGGCGCCGCCGCCGATCCCGAGCGTCGCCTATCGCCGCCCGCCCGCGGCGTGAATTTGCGCCGCTCGCGCCAGAGCCTCGCCGCCATTGCGGCGTTTGTGCTAAGGTCGAGGCGGAGGCTTCGGTCATGAACATTCAGCAGATCGATCGGCAAAAATTCCTTGACCATCTCCATGCGGTCGAGGCGAAGTTTCCCTTGCACTTCGTCGGCACGCTGCCGCGGGGTACGGCGACGCATGTGTCCGAGGAGAACGCAATCGATCTGCTTGCCGAAAAGCGCGAAGGTCTATCTCTTCTTGGCTTGGCGGGCGCCGAAGTGGAGTTGTCGGACAGGCTGGGCCGCCCGGTCGGGATCGTGCTTGTCAGCGGATTGCGAGGTAATGACATTGGTCGCGTGAAGGCGTTGGCTCGTCCTCTCTAATGCGAAGCATTCCCGATCTCTTGGCCGACGCTAGAGACTACGCACGACGGGCAGCGAGTTATGTGGACCGCATGGATTTTCCCGCTTTTGCGGCCGATACGATGCGCAGGCAAGCAGTCTATTTTTGCCTGATGGTGGTTGGCGAGGCGTGCGATCAGATTCTGCTTCATAAGCAGCCTGTTTCGCCGGAAATACCGTGGAGAGAGATCAAGGCAATGCGGAATTTCATTGTACATATGTATTGGGATATAGACGATGAGATCGTTTACAGCGTCGCGCGGCACGACGCGATCGTATTAGCCGATCAGCTCGATGAAGTCTTAAGGCAATTGGCGCCCCGATGAGTCTTCTCGTCAAAATCTGCGGGCTGAGCACGGCGGAGACCCTCGACGTGGCGCTCGAGGCGGGCGCCGATCTCGTCGGCTTCGTGTTCTTTCCCGCGTCGCCCCGGCATCTCGCCTACGATGCCGCTCGCGCGCTCGCAGCGCGCGTCAAAGGCGGCGTCGGCAAGGTCGCGCTCACGGTCGACGCGGACGATGCGCTGCTGGCCGCGGTCGTCGACGCGCTTGCGCCCGACATGCTGCAACTGCACGGCAAGGAGCTGCCGGCGCGCGTCGCCGCCATTCGCAAGCGCTTCGGCCTGCCGGTGATGAAGGCGATCGCGGTCGAGACTCGCGCCGATCTCGCGGCGGTCAAGGTCTACGCCGGCGTCGCCGACCGGCTCCTGTTCGACGCCCGCGCGCCGCGCGAGGCGACGCGGCCGGGCGGGCTGGGTAAGCCGTTCGATTGGCGCCTGCTGGAGAACCTTGACCCCGGCGTTCCGTTCATGCTCTCAGGCGGGCTCGACGCCGCCAACGTGGCCGAGGCGCTGCGGGTGACGCGCGCTCCCGCGGTCGACGTCTCCTCGAGCGTCGAGCGGGCGCCGGGCGAAAAGGATGCGGACAAGATTCGCGCCTTCGTGCGCGCCGCGCGCGCCGCCGAGGCCGAGCTTGCCGCCCAAACGGAATTTGCCAAGTCATGAGGAACGCATGAACATTCAGCAGCCCAATACGTTCCGCGCCGGACCCGACGAGCGCGGCCATTTCGGCCTCTACGGCGGCCGTTTCGTCGCCGAGACGCTGATGCCGCTGATCCTCGAACTGGAGCAGGCCTACGCCGCCGCCAAGGTCGATCCGGCGTTCCAGGCCGAGATGGGCGGCTACCTCACCCACTACGTCGGCCGGCCGAGCCCGCTCTATTTCGCCGAGCGGCTCACCGAGCACTGCGGCGGCGCGAAGATCTATTTCAAGCGCGACGAGTTGAACCACACCGGCGCCCACAAGGTGAACAACGTGCTCGGCCAGATCATGCTGGCGCGCCGCATGGGCAAGAAGCGCATCATCGCCGAGACCGGCGCCGGTCAGCACGGCGTCGCCACCGCCACGTTATGCGCGCGCTTCGGCCTCGACTGCGTCGTCTACATGGGTTCCGTCGACGTCGAGCGGCAGAAGCCCAACGTGTTCCGCATGAAGATGCTGGGCGCCGAGGTGATCCCGGTGCAGTCGGGCTCCAAGACCCTCAAGGACGCGATGAACGAGGCCCTGCGCGACTGGGTCACCAACGTGGAAACCACGTTCTACTGCATCGGCACCGTCGCCGGCCCGCATCCCTATCCGATGATGGTGCGCGATTTTCAGTCCGTCATCGGCCGCGAGACGCGCGAGCAGATGCTGGCCGCCGAGGGGCGGCTGCCGGATTCGCTCGTCGCCTGCATCGGCGGCGGCTCGAACGCCATGGGGCTGTTCCACCCGTTCCTCGACGAGCCCGCAATCGAGATCTACGGCGTCGAAGCGGCCGGCCACGGCCTCGCGAGCGGCCTGCACGCGGCATCGATCGCCGGCGGCCGGCCCGGCGTGCTGCACGGCAACCGCACCTATTTGCTGATGGACGCCGACGGCCAGATCAAGGAAGCGCACTCGATCTCCGCCGGCCTCGACTATCCGGGCATCGGCCCCGAGCACTCCTGGCTCAACGACGCCGGCCGGGTGAAATATTTGTCGGCGACCGACGAGGAGGCGCTCGCCGCATTCCAGCTGTGCTGCCGGCTCGAAGGCATCATCCCGGCGCTCGAGCCGGCGCATGCGCTTGCCAAAGTGAGCGACCTCGCGCCGAAGAAGCCAAAGGACCACCTGATGGTGATGAACATGTGCGGCCGCGGCGACAAGGACATATTCACCGTCGCCGAGCACCTGGGGAGCCGGATCGGATGACGACGCGGATCGACCGGCGGTTCGCCCGGCTCAAGCAGGAGGGCCGCGCCGCGTTCGTGACCTTCGTCACTGCCGGCGATCCCGATTACGCGACCTCGCTCGCGATCCTCAAGGCGGCACCGGCGGCGGGCGCCGACGTGGTCGAATTGGGCATGCCGTTCACCGACCCGATGGCGGACGGTCCGGCCGTGCAGGCCTCGTCCTTGCGCGCGCTCAAGGCCGGCCAGACCATGCAAAAGACGCTCGACTTGGTGCGCGCGTTCCGCGCCGGCGACGACGCCACCCCGATCGTGCTGATGGGGTACTACAACCCGATCTACATTTACGGCGTCGCGCGGTTTCTCGCCGACGCCAAGGCGGCCGGCGTGGACGGCCTCATCGTCGTCGACCTGCCGCCGGAGGAGGACGACGAACTGTGCCTGCCGGCGCTTGACGCCGGGCTCAACTTCATCCGTCTGGCGACGCCGACGACCGACGACAAGCGGCTGCCGGCAGTGCTCGCGCATACGTCGGGCTTCGTCTACTACGTGTCGATCACCGGCATCACCGGCATGGCGACGCCCGACGCCGGCCGGGTCGGCCAGGCGGTCGCCCGCATCAAGCGCCATACGGACTTGCCGGTCGCGGTCGGCTTCGGGGTGAAGACCGCCGCCCACGCGCGCGCCATCGCCCAAGGGGCCGACGGCGTGGTGGTCGGCTCGGCGCTGGTCGAGGCGGTGCGCGAAAGCCTCGATGCCAACGGCAAGGCGACAGCCCGCACCGTGCCGGCGGTCGCCGACCTGATCGCGGCGCTGGCCGAAGGGGTACGCGGCGCGCGGCGGCAGGCGGCGGAGTAGGCTATTTTCGCCCGCGCGGCGTGCTTACATGGGGTGAGCGCGATTCCTCGAGAGGCCCATGAACTGGATTTCCAACGTCGTCCGGCCGAAGATTCGCAGCATCCTGCGCCGCGAGGTGCCGGAAAATCTCTGGGTGAAATGCCCGGAGACCGGCCAGCTCGTCTTCTACAAGGACCTGGAAGCGAACCAGTTCGTCATCCCCGGCTCCAACTACCACATGCGCATGAGCGCGAGCGCGCGGCTCGCGTCCCTGTTCGATGGCGGCGAGTACGAGGAGATCGAGGTTCCGGAGGTTTCGGTCGATCCGCTCAGGTTCCGCGACGAACGCCGCTACTCCGACCGCCTCAAGGACGCGCGCGCCAAGACCGGCCTCAACGACGCGATCAAGCTCGCGTTCGGCGAACTCGACCGGCTGCCGGTCGTCGCCGGCGTGCAGGACTTCGACTTCATGGGCGGCTCGCTCGGCATGGCGGCCGGCGAAGCGGTGATCAAGGGGCTCGAGACCGCGGCCGAGAAGGCGACCCCGTGCATCATGTTCGCCGCGTCCGGCGGCGCGCGCATGCAGGAGGGCATCCTCTCGCTGATGCAGCTCCCGCGCACCACCGTCGCGGTGCAGAGCCTGCGCGAGGCCAAGCAGCCCTACATCGTGGTGCTCACCAATCCGACCACCGGCGGCGTGACCGCGTCGTACGGCATGCTCGGCGACGTGCAGATCGCCGAACCCGGGGCGCTGATCGGCTTCGCCGGCCCGCGCGTCATCGAGCAGACCATCCGCGAGAAGCTGCCGGAAGGGTTCCAGCGCGCCGAGTACCTCAAGGACCACGGCATGATCGACCTCGTGGTCCATCGCCATCAGTTGCGCGCCACCCTGTCGCGGCTGTGCCGCGTGCTCACCAAGGCGCCGCCCGCGCCCGCGACGCCCGCGCTGCCGGCGCCCGCGCTCGGCTGAACGTTCCGCTCCTCGCCGTGGCATTTCGTCCATGACCGAGGTCGACGCGATCATCGCGCGGCTGTTGTCGCTGCACCCCAGGCGGATCGACCTGACGCTCGACCGCATGCAGCGCATCCTGGCGCAACTCGGCCATCCGCAGCGCCGGCTGCCGCCGGTGATCCACGTGGCCGGCACCAACGGCAAAGGCTCGACCATCGCCTTCATGCGCGCGGTGCTGGAGGCGGCCGGTGCCACGGTCCACGCCTACACCTCGCCCAGCCTGGTGCGGGTCAACGAGCGCTACCGCCTCGGCCGGCCCGGCGGCGGCGCGCTCGTGAGCGACGCCGAACTGGTCGAAACGCTGAGCGAATGCGAGCGCATCAACGAGGGTGCGCCGATCACCGTGTTCGAGATCACGACCGCGGTCGCCTTCATGCTGTTCGCGCGCCATCCCGCCGACGTGCTGCTGCTGGAAGTGGGCCTCGGCGGCCGGTTCGACGCCACCAACGTGATCGACCAGCCGCTCGCCAGCGTGATCACGTCGATCTCCATCGACCACGTCGACTATCTCGGCGACACCATCACCAAGATCGCCGGCGAGAAGGCCGGCATCCTCAAGCCCGGCGTGCCCGCCATCGTAAGCCCGCAGACGAGCGAGGCGCGCGAAGTCGTCGCCCGGCAAGCCGCGCGAGTGGGCGCGCCGCTGCGCATCGCCGGAGAGGATTGGGCGGTGAGCCAGGAGCGCGGGCGCCTGGTGTTCCAGGACGACGACGGTCTCCTCGACCTGCCGGCGCCGCGGCTCATCGGCCGCCATCAGTTCGACAACGCCGGCACCGCGATCGCCACCTTGCGCAGCGTCGGCACCCAGAAGCTGCCGGCCGCGGCGTTCGAGGCGGGCCTGTTGGCGGCCGACTGGCCGGCGCGCCTGCAGCGGCTATCCCATGGCCGCCTCATCGGCCTGGTGCCGGCGGGCAGCGAGCTGTGGGTCGACGGCGGGCATAATCCGGACGGCGGCCGGGCGATTGCGGCGGCGCTCGCCGATCTCGAGGAGCGGGTGTCGCGCCCGGTCGTGCTCGTGGTCGGCATGCTCGCCAGCAAGGACAGCGAAGGCTTCCTGCGCAACTTCGCCGGCCTTGCCCGCCGGGTGATGGGGGTGACGATCCGCCAGCCCAGCGCGCGTGCGGGAGAGGAGATTGCGGCCGCGGCGCAATCGGTCGGCATTCCGGCGCAAACGAGCGCAACGATCGAGGACGCGCTTGCGGCGATCGGCCGGTTCAACCTCGAACAGCCGCCGCGCATCCTCGCCACCGGCTCGCTCTATTTCGCCGGCGAGGTGCTGGCCGCCAACGGCACGATACCGGAGTAGAAACCGCCGTCATGCCCGGCCTTGTGCCGGGCATCCACGTCTTCCTATCAAGAAACAAGACGTGGATGGCCGGGACAAGCCCGGCCATGACGCAAGTATAATTCGCGATAGCGGTCGCTAGACCGCCGTGTTGATCCACTGCTCGAGCTTCTGCTTCGGGGCGGCGCCGGTCTGGCGCGACGCCAGCTGCCCGTTCTTGAAGATCATCAGGGTCGGGATCGACATCACGCCGTATTTGGTGGCGGTCGCCGGATTTTCGTCGACGTTGAGCTTGAGGATTTTGACCTTGCCGTCCATGGCGCCGGCGATCTCGTCCAGCGCCGGGGCGATCATGCGGCAGGGGCCGCACCATTCCGCCCAGAAGTCGACCACCACCGGCTCGGCCGATTTGAGGACCTCGGCCTCGAAGGTCGCGTCGGACACTTTGCCAACGCCCATGGGACACCTCGTTCGCGCGTCATTATTCAATCGAGCGCGTCCGGCGCCCACGGTCAGGCCGGGAACCTAGGGAGGGGGGCACAACCCGTCAAGGCGCTCCGCCCCGCCTGCAAGGCTGCCATCGCCCCATTGCGGGGCGATTCGGTCGCGTTACGCAAGTGCGGCAAGCGCAGCGTCCAGCACGGCGCCGGGCAGTTCGACCAATTCCGGAATATCCGTCCACACCAGGGCCGCCCGCACTTCCCGGCCGCCATAGAGCTGGCGGAGCACCGCCCGGTAGAGGGCAAGCTGAGCCACGTAAGATGGCGGCACGTCCGCGATTCGTCGGGGCGGCGGACGGTCGGTCTTGTAATCGGCAATGAGGACGACGGCGGGCGTCACCGCCAGCCGGTCGACCTGGCCGGACACGATCAGGGCCGGCTTGCCGGCGCGGGCGATGCGGCCGACGATCGCGACTTCCGCCCGGGTACCGGCGGCAAACAGCGGCGCGAACACCGGATCGTCCAGGACCGCCATCACCTCGGCCATGATCGCGCCGCGTTCCTCCGCGGCGAGGTCGGCCCTATGGGCGAGGTGCCGCCGGGCCGCTTCGGCGCGGCGCGCGGGCGGAACGTCCGGCAGGCCTTGCAGCAAGCGGTGCACGATGCGCCCGCGCGCCAGCGCCTGCTGCCGGGCGCTTGCGGCGCTCGTCGGTTGCGGCGCCATCGCGGCCCCTTCGAATGCGTGCGACGGCGAGACGGATCGCGCCATCGCGGCCTCGGCGGGCGCCGGCCGGGCGAGCCAATCCGGCACGGGGAGGATCATTTGCTCCGGATCGGCGTGGGCCGGCGGCGCGCCGGCATGCGGCGTCTTTTGCCAGCGGCGCACGGGGCCGTCGCCGTGCTCTGCCGGCCCTTCGATCGCCTCCCCCCACAAGGTCTCGTGGACGAGGTCGTACCAGCAGCCCTTGGGTCGGCCGTTGAGGCCCTGCGCCCCGCACACGATGAGGAGTTCGGCCGCGCGGGTCATGGCCACGTAGAGCAGGCGCCGGTGCTCGTCCGCGGCGGCGGCGCGGGCGCGGGTGCGGGCCTCGCCCATCGGGCCCGCGTCGCTCGCCATGGGGCCCGCCCAGACGATGCAATCGGGCGTCCCCGGCGCGACACCCGCGCGCGGCAGCGCGAGCAGGCGCGGATCGCGCGGGCCGGTCGGCCGCGTCGTCGTGTCGGCGAGGATCACGACCGGCGCCTCCAGGCCCTTGGCGCCGTGCACGGTCATCACCCGCACCTCCGCGCGCGCGATGTCCATGTCGCGCTTGACCTCGGTGGTGGCGGCGCGCAGCCAGGCGACGAAGCCTTGCAGGGACGGCGTCTCGCGCGCCTCGTAGTCGAGGGCGAGGTTGAGGAATTCGTCGAGGGCGTCGGCGGCTTCGCTTCCCATGCGGGCGAGGATTTTGCGGCGGCCGTGCTGGGCGCCGAGAAGCTTGGCGTAGAACGCAAACGGCGTTTCCCGCCGCGCCGCCTCGCCCAGCCCATCGAGCTGCGCCGCGGTTTCCGCAAACGACGGATTCTCCGCCAGCGCGGCGCGCAGGCTCCCCTTGCGCCCATGGGCGAGGTCGAACAGCTGGGCGTCGTCGAAGCCGAACAGCGGGCTCTTGAGCACGGTCGCGAGCGCGAGGTCATCTTCGGGCAGCAGCAGCGCGTCGGCGAGCACCATCAGGTCCATGACGGCAATGTGCTCGGTGAGCACCAGGCGGTCGGCGCCGGCGACCGGGATGCCGACGTTCTTGAGCGTGCGGATGATCGCCTCGAACAGCGGCCCGCGCTGGCGCACCAGCACCAGCACGTCGCCCGGCCGGTAGCCGCGCCGGCGCAACGCCGTCACTTGCGCGGCGATCCGTTTGGCGAGCTTCATCTGCGGGTTTTCGTCCGACACCTGGTCGAACGGCGCGTCCCAGCCTTCGATCTCCGGCCGCTTCTCCGCTTCGATCAGCGGCCAGATTTCCACCAGCCCGGGCGCGGTTCCCGGCAGCGCGCTGTGGGCGATGCCGTCCGCGTCGGTGGTAATGCTGGCGAACACCTCGCGGCGCGCGAACACCGTGTCGACGGCGCCGAGCACGTTGTCGCCGGAGCGGAACGAATGGCTGAACCGGCACGCCACGAAGTCGGTCTCGATTTCGCGATGGGCGCGCTGGAAGTGCAGGCGGGCCGCGGCGAATTCCCCCGGCGCCGCGCCCTGGAACGAGAAGATCGACTGCTTTTCGTCGCCGACGGCGAAAATCGTGCGCTGGAGCGGGCCGCGCGCCCCTTCGCCGGCGGTGAACTCGGCGGCCAGCCGTTTGACGATCTCCCACTGCTTGGGGCTCGTATCCTGGGCCTCGTCGATCAGCACGTGATCGATGCCGAGGTCGAGCTTGTAGTGCACCCAGGCGGCCTCGACCTTGCCCAGCAGCACCAGCGTCCTGTCGATCAGGTCGTCGTAGTCGAGCAGTCCGCGCCGGTCCTTGTCGGCGCGATAGCGCTCGATCACCGCGTCGGCGACGGTGATAAGCGCAGCGGTACGGTCGCGCGCGCGCGCGGCCCGCCGCCGCGCCACCAGCCCGAGCAGACGCTTCTGCTCCTCGCACAGCCGCGCGGCGAGCGCGGGGGCGTTTGTTTGTATCGCCTTGGTGACGACGCGCTGGCGCGCCGTTTGATCGGCGTTGAGGAACACCTGCAGATAAAGATCGACCTGCGCGGTGCCGGTCGCGGCCGCCGCCGCGGCAAGATCGGCTGCGCGCTCCTGGTCGTTGGTCGAGCCCAGCGCCAGCACCGCTGCGGCCGCCGGCCATTCGCTCGCCGGCAGGATCGGGCTATCGACCATCGCGGCTTCGATTTCATCGACGGTCTTGTCCGGCGCGATGCCGAGCAATGCCGACAGCTCGGCCATGGCATTCGCGATCGAACCGGCCTGCTCGATCCAGGCCGTGAGCCGGTCGCGGGCGCGGATCGCTTCGTCGACCGCCTCGCCGAACGTCCGGTCGGCGGCGACCGTGATCGCCGTCGCCAGCGCTTGGCCGAGCGCGCTCTCGGGGGCGCCGGCGGCCTCGAGCAGGACGGCGAGGCGCAGGCGCGCCAAAAGGTCGTTCTCGGCGCGCTCCTCGAGCACGGTAAAGCGCGCTGCCACGTCCGCCTCGAACGGAAACTGATGCAGCAGCCGGGTGCAGAAGGCGTGGATCGTCTGCACCTTGAGGCCGCCCGGCGTGTCGAGCGCCTGGACCAACAAACGCCGCGCCCGCTCGCGCCGCCGCCGGCCCGGCGGCTCGCCTTCGAGCGCTTCGATGGCCGCGTCGAGCGCATCGTCGTCGAGGGCGACCCATTCGGCCAGCGTGCCGAAGATGCGGTTTGCCATGTTGGCGGCGGCCGCCTTGGTGAAGGTGAGGCAGAGGATTTTTGCCGGATCCGCCCCGTCGAGCATCAACCGGATCACGCGTTGGGCCAGCACGTGGGTCTTGCCGGCGCCGGCGTTGGCGGCAACCCAGGCGGACGCGGCCGGATTCGATGCGTCGATCTGCACCTTTCTCACCGCATCGGGGATGACGCGCGCGTTCATCCGGCGTCTCCCGCGTCGGTTTCGTCTCCCGCCGACCATTCCTTGACCCGGGCGAGATGGTCGTAGTCGCCGTAGCGGGCGCGCCACATGGGGTGCACCAGCGACCGGAACGGTTCCTGCTCGTCGGCGAAGCGGGTGACCAGCACGGTGAAGCGGGCGAGCGCGTGGTCGGCTTGGCTGTCGGGCGTTCCCTCGACGAAATCGATGCCGTGCGGCTCGCCGGCCGGCTCGCCGCCCCGGAGCGTCACGTAGAGGATTTCTCCGACGGAGGCGCCGGCCGGCATGCCGGCAAAGCCGCCCTGGCGCAGGATCGCCGCCTCCAGGGTGAGCTGGGGCGCAAGCCCGGTGCGCACCTGCTTTTCCGTGCGCGCCTGGCCGGTCTTGTAGTCGACGATGACGTAGCGGCCGTCGAGGCGCTGCTCGATACGGTCGGCGCGGGCGATCAGCCGGAAACGGCCGGCGCCCAGCGGGATATCGATCCAGCCGGGGATTTCCGCATGGGTGTGCGCGAGCGCGGTCCGGCGCTCGGCGTCCCAGCCTGCGAACCAGCGGGCGATGCGCAGGAAGCGCGGCCACCAGAACGCCCGCGCCTCGGGGAAATCGGCGAGCGGCTCGAACCGTGCGCGGCCGAAGCCGATGAGCACGCCGGCCGCGTCCGCCGGCAGGCGGTCCGGGTATATCTTCGAAAAGTCGCCGATCGCGTCGTGGATGAGATTTCCGCGGTCGCGCGCGCCCGGCGGCGTGTCGACCGGGTCGAGCGGCTTAAGGTCCAGCACGTGCTTGGCGTAGATCGTGTAGGGATCGCGCAGCCAGTGCTCCACGTCGGTGACGGTGATCGACCGCGGCCGCGCTTGCGCGGGCGGCCGCGGCTGCGGCGCCGCGATCCGCTGGACGACCTTCGACGGGTGATCGAGGCTGCGCACCCACGCGAGATAGCGTTCGCCACGCCCGAGCGCCCGCGCCCACGCCGCCGGGCCGGCGACCGCCGCAAGCCGCTGGACGAACCGCGACGGCACCGTGGGCACGCCGGCGACCTTGGCGGCCCGGGTGAGGATCGCCTCGCGAGCGCCGAGCGCCTGGGCGAAGTCGTGGGCCGAAAGCCCGATGCGCCGCTCCGGCAGGTCGAGGCCGAGGTCGTGGCGCATGGGCCGGCTGAGCCACGCGTCGGTGCGCGCCTCCGGCGGCCAGGTTCCCTCGACCAATCCGCCCAGCACCACGCGGTCGACGGTCTGCAGGCGCGCCTCCAACAGCCCGAAGATGCGCACCCGCGCGTGCCGGTCCGGCCGCCGCACCGCGCGCTCGGCAATGGCGGCGGCGAACAGTTCCGGATAATCCGCCGGCGCAACGTCGAAGTCGTCGCCGGCGGTCCGCGCCGCGATGTCGTCGAACGCGGCGACGACGGCCTCGCCGTCATCGCCCGCCAAGGCGGCAGCGTTGCCGGAGCCCTCGCTCGCGAGCGCAGCGACCGCCATCCGGTGCGCCGTTGCGATCTCGCCGAACCGGCGCGGCTTTGATCCGAGTCCTTCGAGCGGCGCCAGCGCCGCCACCAGGCGCGTGACCAGCGTGGCGGCCGCATCGAGATCGGCCTCGGGGATTCCCCTGCGCGGGTCGCGGCGATGGAGCGACGCGGCCCGTCGCGTCGCCAGCGCGTCGGCGAGGCCCGTCGCGCCCGGTCGCGGCCGCGGCCCGCGCAGGATCGCCCGTTCGAGCGCCGCGACGGCGGCCGCATATGCGCCCTCCGCCTGTCCAAGCCGAAACAGCGGATGTTTGAGGAGCGCGAGCAGGGCCACCGGCGGCAGGCCGCCGAGCGCCGCCTCGGTCACGAGTCGTGCAAACCGCCCGGCCGCCGTGTCGCCCAGCGCATCGCCGCCGGAGTCGTCGACCGCCACGTCCCAGCGCGCCAGCGCCGCGATCACCCGCCGCGCCAGCGCCCGGTCCGGCGT
Organism: Xanthobacteraceae bacterium; assembly: GCA_035622435.1. Lineage (GTDB taxonomy): Bacteria > Pseudomonadota > Alphaproteobacteria > Rhizobiales > Xanthobacteraceae > AP-16. Next base: position 15,674 of record DASPVJ010000190.1, read on the forward strand.
CGCCAGGGCGGCGGTCTTGTGCCCGTCCTCGAGCGTTTCGCGCAAAGCAACCGCGATCGCCAGCGCCTCCTCGTCGGCATTCGCCGCCTCGATCACCGCGAGGTCGTCAAGGGCGGCATCGATCGTTGCGGCATCGAGGCGCTCGCGCCAGCGGTCCGTCGCGGCGGCAGGGCGCATCGCTTCCGACAGCAGCCGCTCGCGGCCGTGTGGCGCCGGTGGCGCCAGCGCCGTCACCATGGTGCGGTCGATGCCCAGCGTTTTGAGCAGCGCCTGCATGGCGAATTGCGGGTGCCCGAAGGCCGGCGGGCCGGGCGCTTCGCCGGCCGCGTGGCCGCCAATCAGGTCCCAGGCGGCGGCGTCGAGATCGGTGTCGAGGCCGGGCAGCACCACGGCGCCGTGCGGCAATCGGGCGATGGTGGCGAGCAGCGTGGCGGTTGCCGGAATCGAGCCGGTCGAGCCCGCCGCGATGACGGGCTCATCGGTCGCGGCGGCGAGCCGCGCCGCCTCGGCGGCAATGAGCCGGTCGCGCCGCGCCGCCGCTTCGATCGCGCCGCGCTCTTTGAGGATCGCCGGCCACGCCTCCCGGGCGATCTTGAGGAACTTGAGCGAGAGCTGCCAATAGGCGTCGAACCGGTCCGGCACGATTTCGTCGAGTCGGTCCCACGCCACCTTGCGGGTGGTCATGTCGTCGATCAGGCGCGCGAGGTCGTCGGCGAGCCTGAGCGCCGCCGCCGGGCTGTGGGCGACGAGGGGCGCGCCGCCCGCGCCGTGCAGCTCCGCCGACGCCGCCCACTGCAACACCAGCCGGGCGAGCAGGAGACGCCGCTCCAGGGTGCCGAGGGCGGGCGGCAGGTCGAGGGCGGTTTCGGCGAGGACGCCGGACGCCGCGTCCGCGAAGGCAAGTTCGTCCTCGTCGATGTCGCCGATCGGGCGGATGCGCGGCAGCAGGGCGGCGTTGCGGCCGGTCGCATCGGCGAAGAGGTCGCGCGCCAGCCGGCAGGCGCGCCGCGTCGGCAGGTAGAGCGTGGCGCTGGTGAGCGCGAGCGGATCGTCGGACGCCGGAAAGCCCGGCACCAAAGTCCCGTCGACGAGCGCCCGGATGAGGGTCGGCAGGAACGGCGCCGACGGCGCAATGGTGAAGACGCGCACGCCTGACCGACCGGCCGCCATGGCTCACGCCGCGCTGGCGACGATCGCGGCCTCGGCTTCGTCAATCGCCGCCGGGGTGCCCACGTGCATCCACAGGCCTTCGAGACGCAGCCCGTAGAGGCGGCCTTGCACCTCCGCGCGGTCGAACAGGCGGTTGAGCGAAAAGGCGCCGGGCGGCGCGGCGTCGAACAGAGCCCGCGCCAGGATGCCGGCCCCGGCGTAGACGAAGGGCACGATCTCCCGTTCGCCGCGCCGCCGCAGGCGGCCGTCGGCGGCGAGCGCATAGTCGCCGCGGCCCTCGTAGCCGATGCTGGTCGCGGTCGGGGCGAGGAGCAGCAGGGCGTCCATGGCGGCCGGGTCGAACGCGGCGGCGAGCCGGTCGAGGTTCGGCCGCACCCCCTCGATCCACAGGGTGTCCGCATTGATCAGGAAGAACGGCGCGTCGCCGAGGGCCGGCAGCGACTTGACGATGCCGCCGCCGGTGTCGAGCAGGCGCTCGCGCTCGTCGGAAATCGCGACCTGCGGGCGCGTTCGGCCGGCGAGGTGGCGCTCGACCTGGTCGGCGAAATGATGGACGTTGACGATGGCGCGCTCGACGCCGGTGTCCGCTAAGCGGTCGAGGGCGTGATCGATCAGCGCCCGGCCGCCGACGTTGATGAGGGGCTTGGGCATGCGGTCGGTGAGGGGGCGCATGCGCACGCCGACGCCGGCCGCGAGCACCATGGCGCGCCGCGGCGCCGGCGACGATGGCTGCAGCCGGGCCCTCGGGTCTTGGAAAACCGTTGCGGTCGATTGGCTCATGATTCGGGCGCCGGAACGTGGGCGTCATACCACGCCTTGAGCGGAGCGAGGGTCGGGTGCGCGAGCGCCCGGCGCAAATAGCGCCATACCCGCGGCAGATGACGCAAATACTGCGGCTTGCCGTCGCGCCGGTCGAGGCGGGCGAAAATCCCGAGGATCTTGGTGGCGCGCTGGGCGGCCATGAGCGCGTAGAGCGCGACGAAGCCGGAGAGGTCGAAGTGCGGATCGTCGGTTTGGCGCGCCTGGGCATAGCGGCCGAGGAGCGCGAACTCCATGGTTTCCGGTACGTCGACGCGGGCGTCCTGGAGCAGCGAGGCTACGTCGTAGGCCGGCGGCCCGATCAGCGCGTCCTGGAAATCGAGCAGGCCGATGCGAGCGATGCCGGTCCGCTCGCCAAGCCACAGCAGGTTGGGCGAGTGGAAGTCGCGCAGGACCCAATGGGCGCGCGCCGTGGCGGCGCGGGTGAGCGCCGCGCGCCACAGCGAGAGGAACTGCCTGCGCGCCGCTTCGTCGATCGCCCCGCCGCGCCGCGGCAGGTACCAGTCGACGAGCAATTCGACCTCGATCAGGAACGCGTCGCGGTCGTAGGTCGGCAGCCGATGATCGACCCGCGGGGCGACCGGCAGCACCTCCGGCGCCGGCGCGCGATGCAGCGTCGCCAGCACGTCGATGGCGGCGGCGTAGCGCTCCTCGATCGGCGCCGGCGGATCGCCCGCGACCACGCCGTCGCCGCCCAGGTCTTCGATGACCAGCAATCCTTCGCCGAGGTCCGCCGCGTATATGTCCGGGGCGGAGAGGCCGAGCGCGCGCAGCGCCCGCGCCATCGCCACGAACGGCCTCACGTCCTCGGCGAGATGGGCGATCGCGCTGTACGGCAAGCCGCCGTGCACCGGCGGGCCATCCGGGCGGCGCGGCGCGTTCATCAGCACGGCGCGGCGCGCGCCCTGGACGAGGCGTTCGTAGGTGCGGGTCGACGCGTCGCCCTGGAGGTGGCGGCGCTCGGCGTCGGCGAAGCCGGATTCGTCGAGGAACCGCCGGATGGTCATGAGCCGCCGCGAGCGCGGCGCAAACGTGCCGTGGCCGGTGACGCGGGCGTCGCGATAGTTGAGGCCGCGCTCCGGCCTGAGCGTGAACGCGATGTCGAGCCGATCGGGCGGCAGGGCGTCGCCCAATCGGTCCGGCCATTCGAGCAGCACGGCCGAGCCTTCCGCGTCGTCGAAGCCGAGTTCGATCAACTCGCGCGGCGCGGAAACCCGGTAGAGGTCGACGTGCACCACGGGAAAGCGCGGCAGCGCGTAGGTCTGCACCAAGGTGAAGGTCGGGCTCGGAACCTCCAAGCGCGGATCGTCCGCCAGGTGCCGGATGAGCGCGCGCGCGAACGTCGTCTTGCCGGCGCCGAGGTCCCCCGAAAGCGTCACGAGGTCGCCCGGCGCGAGCATCGCCGCCACGTCCATGGCGAGCCGGCGCGTCGCCTGCTCGGTCGCCAGCGCCACGGTGAAGTCGGCTTCGCCGGACCCGGCGGCAAGCATCGCTACTCGGCCGCCGCCCGCGCGGCGGCGTCATCGAGCGGGAACACGCAGGTGACCGTGGTGCCGCGGCCGACCGCGGAATCGAGCGTCACCGTGCCGCCGTGCAACTCGACGAACGAGCGCACGATCGACAGGCCGAGGCCGGGGCCGCGATGGCGCGAGCCCAGGGTGTGGGTTTCGAACCGGTCGAACACGCGATCGACGATCTCCAACGGAATCCCCGGGCCGCGGTCGGTGACCGAAAAGCGCACCGCGTCGCTGCGCCGCTCCGCCGCCAAGGTGATGGTCTCGCCCTTGGGCGAGAACCCGATGGCGTTGGACAAGAGATTATAGAGGATTTGCCGCACGCGGCGCTCGTCGCCGATGAAGCTGCCGATCGCGGCGTCGGCGCGGATGTCGAGCTTCAGCTCCTGCTCGGCGAGCCGGTCGGCGACGCCCTCGGCGGCGGCCTGCATGCTGGCGCGGATGTCGACCGGCGCGAGGTTGAGCGTCATCGCCCCGGCGTCGATGGTGGCGAGGTCGAGGATGTCGTTGATGATGGCGAGCAGCGCCGCGCTCGAGGCGGTGATGTAACCGAGGTATTCGCGCTGCTTGTCGGTGAGCGGGCCGGTCGGCGGCTCGTTGAGCAACTGGGTGAAGCCGATGATGTTGGTGAGCGGCGACCGCAGCTCGTACGACACGTGGTGGACGAAGTCGCTCTTGAGCTTGTCGGCCGCTTCCAGCGCGTCGTTGCGCTCGCGCAACGCCCGCTCGACGTTGACCGTGTCGGTCACGTCCTGGAAGGTCGCGAGCGTCGCGCCGTCGGGCAGCGGCACGGTGGCGCAATCGACCACGCTGCCGTCGCGCCGCTCGATCCGCCGCGACATCGGCTCGCGCTGCTCGAGGCCGGTGACGGCGCCGCGCAGCGCCTGCCAGGCGGTCTCGTCGCCGTGCAGGGGCCGGCAGGCGGCGATCACCGCTTCGATATGCGGGCGTTCGGCGAGCGCCGAGGGCGCGAGCTTCCACATGCCGGCGAACACCGGATTGTAGAGGCGCAGCCGCCCGTCGCTGCCGAACACCGCGACCCCTTCGGACAGATTGTCGAGGGTCTCGCTCTGCACCCGGATGAGCGAATCGAAGCGCCGTTCGAGGTCGAGCCGCTCGGTCACGTCGTCGAACAGATAGGCGACGCCGCCCTCCGGGCTCGGCGTCGTGATCACGCGCAACGTGCGCCGGTCGGGCAGGTGCCACAGGTGCTGGTGCGATTCGAGCGCCCGGTAGGCCGCGTGCAGCTGGCTCTTCCACGAGCGGAAATCGGCCTGCTCGGGCAGCTTGCGCGCCGCGCGCAACTGGTCGAGCACGGCGGAATCGGTCGGCTGCTGGTCGAGGAAATCGGCGCCGAGCCCCCACAGCGCGCGGTACGCGGCGTTATAAAAAGTGAGCCGCTGGTCGGCGCCGAAGATCGCCACCGCGGTCGGCAGCCGGTCGAGGGTGCGGCGGTGGGCGTCGACCATGCGGGCCATCTCGCCGCGCAGGGTTTCGATCTCGGTCGCGTCGATGCCGATGCCGGCGCTGCCGCTGTGGGTGGTGAGGTCGAATATGTCGAAGACGCGGCGCTTGCCGGCGACGATCACCGGCAGGCGCGCGGCGAACGGCGCGCGTTGCGCGTGGGCGCGCTCGAGGCTTTCGCGCCCGCCGCGGTCGAGCAGGTCGAGGTTGCGGGAGACCGCGTCGGCGGCGTTCTTGGCGTCGACCGCGATGGCGTAGGCCGCGTTGACGAAGGCGAGGCGTCCGCTGGCGTAGCGCGCCCAAATGGGCGAGGGCAGCGCCTCGATCAGCGCGCGCATGGTGTCGATGTCGCGCAGGAGGTCGTGGTGGCGGGCCGCGAGGTCGACGAACTCGCCCTTGATGCCGCTCACGTCCTTGATGCGCAGGATGGCGCGCCCGCCGATCGCCCGCCCCTCGGCCTCGACGAAGCGGCCGGCCGCGGTCGGCATCGTCATGGCGAAGCCGGTGCCGCTCGCGCGCAGCGTCGCGACCGACTGCTCCATGGCCTGCGCCCGCTCGGGGTCGAGCCAGGTGCCGAACGCTAGCACCCGGCGCGGCACCGGCGCCGGCGTGACGATCGAGGCGTCGCCGATGATGTCGGGCTCCTCGCCCGAGGCCGGCCAGGCGATGATGATTTGCGGCTCGGCCAGCAGCAGCGCGTTGGCGCGGTCGACTTGGTCGCGCAGCGCGATGATGTCGGCCCGCGCCGCCGCCTCGCGGGCGTTGGCATGCGCCCGCGTTCGCACCAGGGCGATGGCGGTGACGACCGCAAAGCACACGATCCCGAGAGTGAGCGCGAGCGCCGCGATCTCGTGGCGCTCGAGCGCCGCGAACGCCGTGGCGAAGGTCTCGAACAGGGAGCGGCGCAGCGGTTCGGCCGCGTGCGCGGGAGCGGCGCCGGCCGCAACGACCAAGGTCGCAATGGTCGCGGCCGTAAATCCGCCAAAACGCGGACCGGCACGCGGGCCTCCGCTCCTCATCCGGATCGTGTCCGGCATCCTGCCTGCCCCCGGGCCGGCCGCGACGGGATCGCGGCGCGGAACCCGACAGTGACGCGGGCAGCGTCCGCCACGCCGCCCGCGAGTCGGGTCACTCTAACCCCAAGGGACTCGCGCCGGTAAGAGTCCAGACCGTGAACGGCGCGGCTGGCTTGACGAATTCCCACGCCGGGCGCCGTACTCTCGCCGCGGACCCGTGCGAAGGCTCGGTCCGGCGGTCCTTGGAGGATTTCGGTGCGTCGCGTCATCCTTGCGCTGGTGTTTATCCTCGTCGCCCTGGCCCCGGCCTTGGGCGAGGTGCGCGTGCTCTCGAGCCAGGGCGGCGAAGTGCGCCAGTACCTGCGGTTCTTTGCGATCGTGCGGGCGAGCGGCGAACGGGTCGTCATCGACGGGCCGTGCATGTCCGCCTGCACGCTTCTGCTCAGCACGGTTCCGAACAACCGCATCTGCGTCACCCATCGCGCCGTGCTCGGCTTCCACGCCGCCCGCGCGATCGACAAATATGGCCGCGTCTTCGCGGCGCCGGAGGCGACGCAGGTGGTCGCCGAGACCTATCCGCCTGCCATTCGCGCGTGGATCGCGCGCCACGGCGGCCTCACGTCGCGACTGATTTTGCTGCGTGGCCGGGAACTCGCGGCGATCTATCCGCGCTGTCGGTAGGGCCGGTTGACGTTCTTCGTCTCGTCAAATCCACATTGAGGGATCATATTCATTCGCGTCTGTAGGCAGCCGTTTCGCGGCAAAAACAACCTGCCGAGGAGTGACACCAAAAATGGGCCGTCTGTCCGCAAAACAAAGGGCGGAATATATCGGGGCGACGCCCAAGAAAATTGATCGCGAATTGCGAGTTTTTACTCGCACAGCCCGACTTCTTTCGTCCAAACATTCTCGCCTGATAGACAAGTATCCCGACCGGTGGGTTGGCATTTACCACGGTCGAGTTCGCGCGTCTGCCAAGTCCGCTGACGCGGTTGTTTCTCAACTTGAACGGCAGGGCGTTCCCGCGAATGAAGCGATAATCCGCTACATCGATACAAGCGGACGAAAACTGATTCTATGACACATGCTGGAAGGAAGATTCGGTGACACCTCGGAGGCGCCGTATCTTGAAGCGCATGTCTCATTTCCTCGTCTAAAACTGCGCGGCTTGATATCGTTTCTGATAGATACGGGCGCCGATGGCACCGTTCTCATGCCTGCGGATAGCAGCAAGCTCGGAATAGATTTCAGATACCTAAGAGACCCAACAACAAGCGCGGGAATTGGTGGGATCGCAAAGGGATATGCTGAAACTGGAGCAATATCATTCGCCGATCGGCGCCACATCTATACTTATGTGATCAAATTAGAGATAGCGGCTCCGACAGTGCATAATCGGCGGTTCCCGTCATTGCTTGGACGGGACCTTCTCAAGCAGTGGCGGCTCATCATGGATGCCCGCAAAAACCGGATTACATGTACACCCAGGACGTGGAATTTACGTACGAGAATCTGATGCGGTCGAATTTTCCGATCCGGCGCTTTCATACACCCCCCACGCCGCATCGACCGCCGCGCCCGCCGGCAGCGGAAATCCGTTGCGGCGGAGCACCGCTTCGAGCGCGGCGAGGCAGCGCAGCATGTTGGCCTTGCGGCACACGTAGCCCATGGTGCCGATGCGCCAGATTTTGCCGGTGAGCGGGCCGAACGACGTGCCGATCTCGATGCCGAAGTCGTCGAGCATTTGCGCGCGCACCGCCTCGCCGTTGCCGAGGCTTGCGGGGATGACGACGCCGGTCACGCTCGCCATGCGGTGGGCGGGATCGCCGAACAGCGTAAGCCCCATGGCCTCGAGGCCGGCGCGGAGCGCGCTGCTCGCGAGTCGATGGCGGGCGATGCCGTTGTCGAGTCCCTCCCCGAGGACGACCCGAGCGCACTCGCGCGCCGCGTAGAGCATCGACGCCGCCTCGGTGTGATGGTTGAGGCGGCGCGGCGACCAGTAGTCCATCAGCATGGCGAGGTCGAAATAGTTGGAGCGGATGATGGGCCCGGTGCCTTCGTCCATGCCGGGGACTTTGATGCCCTGTTCGACGTGCTTGCGGTCGTTGACCGCCGCGGCGATCCGCTCGTTGAACGTGACCGGCGCGGACCCGGGCGGGCCCGACAGGCACTTCTGCAGGCCGGCGGAGGCCGCGTCGATGTGCCAGGCGTCCATCTCGAACGGATTGCCGCCGAGCGAGGCCGTGCAGTCGACGTAGAACAGCACGTCGTGCTTGCGGCACAGCGCGCCGACGTCGATGAGCGGCTGCAGCATCGTCGTCGACGTGTCGCCGTGGCTCATGGCGACGAGCTTCGGCCGGTGGCGCAGGATCGCCGCTTCGATCTCCTCGGGCGCGAACACCCGGCCCCATTCGGTCTCGATCGCGGCCACGTCGGCGCCCAGCCGCCGGCCGATCTCGACGTTCAGATGCCCGAAGCGGCCGAAGATCGGCACCAAGAGTTTGTCGCCGGGCGCCAGCACCGAGGCGAGGCAGGCTTCGATGCCGGCCCGGGCGGTGCCGTCGATGAGAAACGTCCATTGGTTGGCGGTTCGGAACACTAGGCGGTAGAGCGCCATCACCTCGTTCATGTAGACGGTGAATTGCGGGTCGAACTGGCCCTGCAGCGCCACCGACATGGCGCGCAGCACCCGCGGATAGACGTCGACCGGGCCCGGCCCCATCAGCAGGCGCGGCTCGGGATCGAGTTCGGCGAAGAGTTCCGGCGCTGCGGCGGCCCGCGCAGGCGGCGTCTCTTCCTTGCGACGGGTGCTCACGCGCGTGGCGTCCGAATGGCCATGGTCGTTTGGAGGAGTAGCGCATGGGGCATGGCGCGCCAAGGCTGAGAAACAACCGCGCGGCCGCGCAACCTGGACGCGTGGTCTCCGGCGAACATGAGGACGCTGCGTCCGCTCGCCGTGCTTGCCATACCCCAAGTGCATATCCATACTGCCGCGGGCGAATAACGGACATCGTGCCGCGGTCGGGAGCCGCCACGTGATGTCGGACGGAACATCAATCTGGCTCGACCTTCGCCGCCGGCGCGGCGCAACGGACGGCACGCACTTTTTTCGGCATCGCGGCTGACGGCGGCGTCCGGGCATCTTTGTCCGGGCGAAACCGGGGCCATGCGCGGGGCGATGAAGCGACTGGCGATCGACAACCGGAGGAGCGCAAATGACGATGACGGCTGAGATGCCCGGTCAGGTCCCGTGGTGGAAGGAGCCGACCAAGGAGCAGTGGAAGGCGTGGGTGGCGGCCTGGCTGGGTTGGACGCTCGATGCGTTCGACTTCACCATCTTTCTGCTGATCATCCCGTATATCGCCACGGAATTCGGCGTGTCTCGGACCACGGTCACCTGGGTGTTCACCATCACCCTGTGGCTGCGCCTCGTCGGCGCGACGGCGGCGGGTTGGATGGCCGACCGCATGGGCCGCAAGACGCCGCTGATGATTTCCATTCTTTGGTATTCGATCTGCAACTTCATCGCCGGGTTTTCTCCGACCTTCGCGTTCCTGTTCTTCTTCCGCGCCCTGCTCGGCATCGGGATGGGCGCGGAATGGCCGGCCGGCGCCGCGCTCGCCATGGAATCCTGGCCGGCGCGCTCGCGCGGCTTCATGAGCGGCGTCCTGCAGGGCTCGTGGGGGCTCGGATTTGCGCTGTCGTCCCTCGCCTACCTTTTCCTGTTCGACCACGTCGGCTGGCGCGGCCTCCTGTGGATCGGCATATTGCCGGCGTTGGTCGTCGTTTGGATCCGCTTCTACGTGAAGGAGCCGGAAGTTTGGGTCGAGAACAAGCGCAAGCAGCTGGAAGCCAAGGCCGAGGTGAAGGCGCCGTTGCTCTCCATCTTCAAGCCCGGCCTGCGGTTCAACACGCTGACAGCCTGCCTGTGGATGGCCGCGGCGTTTTGCGTCTACTACTCGATCTGGGCGCTGTTCGCGACCTACCTGCAGACGGAGCTCAAATGGACGACGGCGATGGTGAGCACACCGCTGTTCTGGGCCAACATCGTCGTCTTTGCCGGCAACAGCCTGTGGGGCCTGGTCGCAGACATTTGGGGACGCCGGGCGGGCATCATCGTCCCGGCGACGATCGCGATCTTCATCGTGCCGCTCTATCTGTGGACCACGGATCCGATCTACATCGTCAGCGCGTTCATCATGCAGGGCATCTTCGGCGGCTCGATCTACGGGCAGAACCCGAGCTACCTGTCCGAGCGCTTCCCGACCGAAGTGCGGGGCACGGCGTCCGGATTCATCTATCATCAGGGCGCGATCTTCGGCGGCGCGATCGCGCCGGCGCTGAGCTATCTAGCGGTGGAGATGAACTTCGGCTACGCCATGCCGATGATGATCAGCACGATGCTCTTCCTGGTCATCGTCGTGATCGCCGTGCTGCTCGGGCCGGAAACCCGGGGCAAGAAACTCACGGCCGATCTCGAGGTGATCGAGGGCGCGCCGCAGCCCATCTGATCGTCTAGAGCATGATGCCGAAAAGTGGGTACCGGTTTTTCGGGAAACATCATGCTCCAACAATAAGCTAGAGCGGGATGGCCTTGTTCGAATCGCCATCCCGCTCCGCTCACCGCGCCGGAAGGTGGGCGCGGTACCACGCGAGCGTTTCGTCCATCACTTGGCGGAACGGCTCACCGCCGTAGACCTCGTAGTGGCCGACGCCCTCGAGCACCACCAACCGTTTGGGCTCGCCGGCGCGCGCGTACATGGCCTCGCTCTCCTGCGGCGGCACCAGCCGGTCGTCGGCCGCGGTGACGAACAGGATCGGCCGCGGCGCGATGCGGTCGACCACCCATTCCGGATTGAATGAAAGCGTGTCGTCGATGAACTCGAGCGGCACTTGCGTCACCGCCGCCGGGTTGTTGCGCCGCGCCGCGGCGCCGAGTTCCGCCGATTGGCGGTCGGGCAGCAGCACCTCGTTGCGGTCGGCGAAATCCGATGCGCCGGTGAGCGCGCGCGTGCGGCGGTCGGCGGCCGAGCGCGCCAGGAGGTCGTGATACTCGTCCGGCCGGCGCACGCTGCGCATCCAGCGTGCTCCGTTGCCGATGCCGACCACCGAGACGACGCACTTCACCCGCGGATCGATCGCGGCGACGAACACCACGGTGGCGCCGCCGTAGCTGGTGCCGTAGAGGCCGAGCCGCTCGCCGTCGACCTCGGGCTGGGCGGCGAGGAAGCTCAACGCCGCCTGCACGTCGGCCACGCGGCTGTAGGGCGCGAGCCGCGTCTTCGGGCCGTCGCTGTCGCCCCAGCCCTTGTAGTCGAAGTTGAGGACGACGTAGCCCGCCTGCGCCAGCACGCGCGCGTTGTCCGGCAGGTAGATGCCGCGCACGCCGGTGTAGCCGTGGCACAGCACGACGCCGGCGCGCCGCTCGCCCGCCTTGAGGTCCGCCGGCAGGAACACGTCGCCGGCGAGCTTGACGCCTTCGCTGTAGAAGGTCACGGGCTTCGACATGGCGTTCCTCCCGCCCAGCTCGCAACAATAAGGCGACTGAGACAGGAGTTACAGTACTCCCGGCCATGACGATGCGGATGAGTGGGCGCCGGACCGCCTACGCTTCGATCGGGATCCAGATTTCGAAGCCGCCGGTGCCGGTCGCGCCATTGAACTCGGCGCCGTAGCGCTCGAGCGTCGGCGCGTCCGCGGGCTTGTGGCCGGACTCCGGCAGCCATTGGCTCCAGATCGCCGAGAACGTGCGGCGGATCGACGATATGTGTTCGCGCTGGTGGAACACGGCGTAGCGCTGGGCCGGCACGCGCAAGGTGCCGAAACCCGCCGGCAGATCGGAGAAGTCGCCCACTTCGACCCCACACATGTAGTCGAAGTTGCCGTCCTCGTCGGTGTTGTAGCAGGCGCCGTAGGCGGTGCGGCCGACCTGCTGGGGCAGATGGCCGAGGTAGGGCTGCAGCTTCTGCCATTGCGACGGGATCGCCGCGCTGGTCTCCCGATTGTAGCGGGCGACGATGCCCGCGAGCAGCAGCGGCTTGGTGGTCTCGAACCGCGGCGGAGCGAGGTCCGGCATCGGGGTGGAATCCATGACGATCGGCTCCATGAGTGCGAGGGCGTCGAGTTGCCCGCGGCCGCGCAGTTGCTCGGGCGTAAGGCCGAACTGGTCGCGGAAGGCGCGGGTGAAGGCTTCGTGCGAGCCGTAGCCCGCGTCGAGCGCGACGGCGAGGATGTCCGGCGCGCCGCGGCAGAGTTCGCGCGCCGCTTCGCTCAGGCGCCGCGCGCGCACGTAGCGCATCAGCGAGTGCCCGGTGACCGCATCGAAGGCGCGGGTCAGGTGGTAGGGGGAAACGCCGCTGCGGCTCGCCACGTCCTCGAGCGCGATGGGCTCGCGCAAGTGGCTCTCGACGTACCACAGCGCCTTTTGCACCGGGTTCATGGCCCACAACGTATCGAGCGGCCGCGCCGGCCGCTTGATCGCTCTTGCGCTGTCGCCGCGGTTCACCGGCCTTGGAAGCGCGGCTGGCGTTTCTCCATGAACGCGGTGCGGCCTTCGCGATAGTCGGCGCTGTCGAGGCACACGCGCCCAGCGCGCGCGACCGCCTCAAGGTCGCGGTCGGCCGGGTCTTTGAGAACCTGGTCGATGCACAGCTTGTTGGCGGCAATGGACAGCGGCGCGTTGCCGGCGATGGTGCGCGCCAGGCCCAGCACCGCATCCGCAAGGGTTTCGTCGGGCACGGCGCGGTTGATGAGGCCGATACGCTCCGCTTCCTCGGCGCCGATACGCGTTCCGGTATAGAGGATCATGCGCGCGTGCGCCGGCCCGACCAGTTGCACCAGGGTGCGCAGGCCCTCGAAGGCGTAGGCGATGCCGAGCCGCGCCGCCGGAATGCCGAACTGGCTCTTCACCGAGGCGATGCGCAGGTCGGCCTGCATGGCGATCGCGAGCCCGCCGCCGAGGCAGAAGCCGCGGATGCCGGCGATGAGCGGTTTTGGAAACGCGGCGAGCTTGGCGCGGCCGCCGCCCGTCAGCCGCGCGTATTCCTCCTGGGCGTCGGCGTTGGCGCGGCGTTTTTCGAACTGGCTGATGTCGGCGCCCGACACGAACGCCTTGTCGCCGGCGCCGGTCATGACCGCGACCCGCACCGCGGCATCGGCGCGGAAATCGTCGAGGATTTCCGCCAGCCCCTGCCACATCTCGACCGACATGGCGTTGCGCTTTTCCGGTTGATTGAAGGTGATGTAGCCGATGCCGTCGTCCTTGGCGGCGAGCATCTTGCCGCCGGCGTATTCGCGCGGCGGAGCCTTGCCGGTCAACGTGTCCATCACACCACTCCCTTCTGGCGCATTTCGCCGATGTCGGCGTCGCTGTAGCCCGCCGTGCGCAGCACGTCGTCGGTGTGCGCGCCGGCCTCCGGCGTCGGCAGGCGGACGTCCTTTCCTACGCCGGTCATGTTGATCGGCGAGGCGACCACGTTGACCTCGCCGAGGCTCGGATGGCGCATCGGCGTCGCCATGCCGAGATGGCGAACCTGCGGATCGGCGAAGACCTGGTCGATGTTGTAGATCGGGCCGCAGGGGATGCCTGCGCCCTCGAACAGCTCGATCCAATGGTCCGCCGGCTGGTGCCGGGTGATCTCGCCGATCGCCGCGTTGATGGCTTTGCGGTCGGCGCTGCGGCCCTTCTGGTTATTCCACTCGGCTTTCGCCTTCCACTCCGGGCGGCCGATCGCGTCGCACAGGCGCTCCCACATGCGCGCCGAGCTTGCCGCGATGTTGATGTGGCCGTCGCTGGTCGGGAACACGCCGGTCGGGATGCCGGTCGGATGGTCGTTGCCCGCCTGCGGCGCCACTTCGCCGCTGATCAGCCAGCGCGACGCCTGGAAGTCGAGCATGAAGATTTGCGCTTCCAGGAGGCTGGTGTGCACCCAGCGGCCGGTGCCGGTGCGCATGCGCTCGAACAGCGCCATCATGATGCCGAGCGCCAGGAGGTTGCCGGCGCTCAGGTCGGCGATCGGGATGCCGACCCGCACCGGCCCCTGGCCGGGCAGGCCGGTGATCGACATCAGCCCGCCCATGCCCTGGGCGATCTGGTCGACGCCGGCGCGCTTGCCGTACGGCCCCTGCTGGCCGAAGCCGCTGATGCTGCCGTAGACGATGCGGGGGTTGATCGCGCGCACGTCGTCGTAGGCGACCTTGAGCCGGTGCTTCACCTCGGCGCGCATGTTCTCGACGATCACGTCGGCGGTACGGGCGAGCCGCATGAACGCCGCGTGGCCTGCCGGGTCCTTGAGGTTGAGGTGGATCGCACGCTTGTTGCGATGGAGGTTCTGGAAATCGAAGCCGTGGCGGTTGCCCACGGCCTCCTCGCGCTCCTTCACCGGCGGCTCGATCTTGATCACGTCGGCGCCCCAGTCGGCGAGGTGGCGCACGCAGGTGGGGCCGGCGCGCGCGTGGGTGAGGTCGAGCACGGTGATGCCGTCGAGCGGAAGGCGCGCCTGGGAACTCTCGTTCATCCTGCCCTCGGAGATGTGCTGCCGGGAGGGAACGAATAGCGGAGGCCGGGACCGTGCTCAAGACGGCGAAATCGGTGCGCGGCTGCGCGCTCCCCGCGCTCGGCTGGACACGTCCCGGGGCGATTGGATAGCCTGCATCGTCGCCATATCGCTGTGGGAGGACCGCGTGCGCTTGCGGCTCGCCGTTTGCCTGGTGCTCGCCGGTCTCGCGTCGGCGCAGGCGCAGCAGACCACGACGGTTCCGCCGCCGCCGCCCGGCCTGCCGTCGAGCTTCCCGCAATATTCGACCTATTCCAGTTGCCTGATGGGCTGCGACACCAAGTCGGGCACGTGCCAGAACACCTGCAGCGTGAGCAACTCGCCGTCCGTCACCTTCGCGGCGCCGGTCGCCGGCACCCGTCCCGATCCGGGGACATTGTCGCAATGCTACCTCGCCTGCACCACCCAGGCGCTCACCTGCAAGCAGGCCTGCGTCCCGCCGCAGTAGGAGCCTTTCGGCGTTAAGACTGCCGCTTTCGCTGCCAGACCCGGTCGGCAGCAAAGGTTATTCCCATGATCACGACCCATCCAAGCTGCATATGCCAACCCAACACCTCGGAGGAGCGGCCGCCGTCTTTGCCTTCGCATGGATCTTTCCCGCCAACTTTTTCGCACTGCCACTCGTAGGTCCCCGCGAGATAGCTAAAAAATGTATGGACTTCATGCGATGGATTTCGTTCAGCAGCCTTAGCAGCCTCGACGAAAGTGCCTATCGTCCCCAGGGAGACCAAAGCAATCGCCACCGCAAGGCCCAGACTTTGCGGCCACGACCTTTGTAATGGCCAGACCTGCCCTAAAATGATTATTACCAGCGTAAGGCTGACCAACAAACTTATGTAGCCATATTCACCCGGGGTGACGAACAGAGTAATGGCGGCGCCGATGACACCGCCTGCCAAGGCCGTTATGTCTGTGCTTGTCTTGGAAGGCGTGGCGTTTGCTTCACTCATGTTCGATCAAACCGAAGAAGTAACCTTGGCCAACGCCAAATTCTACGATAGAGTATAATTCATAATATCACAATCCCTCGAACAGCGCCGTCGACAGGTAGCGTTCCGCGAACGACGGCAGCACCACGACGACGGTCTTGTCCGCCATGCCGGCGCGCCCGCCGATGTCGAGGGCGGCGGCAAGCGCGGCACCCGAGGAAATGCCGCCCGGGATGCCTTCGTAGCGGGCGAGCGCGCGCGCCGTGTCGAACGCCACCTGGTTGCCGACGGTGACGACCTCGTCGATCACCGTGCGGTCGAGCACGTCGGGGATGAAGCCGGCGCCGATGCCCTGGATCTTGTGTGGGCCGGGTGGGCGGCCGGAGAGCACCGCGCTGTCCTCGGGCTCGACCGCGACGATCCGCAGCGACGGCTTGCGCGGCTTGAGCACCTGCCCGACGCCGGTGATGGTGCCGCCGGTGCCGACGCCCGCCACGAACACGTCGATCGCGCCGCCGGTGTCGTTCCAGATTTCTTCCGCCGTGGTGCGCCGGTGAATCTCAGGGTTGGCCGGGTTCTGGAACTGCTGCGGGATGACGGCGTTCGGCAGTTCCTTCGCCAGCGCTTCCGCCTTGGCGAGCGCCCCGCGCATGCCCTGGGCGGCTTCTGTGAGCACCACCTCGGCGCCGAGCAGCGCCAGCATCTTGCGCCGTTCGATCGACATGGAGTCGGGCATCACCAGGATCAGCCGGTAGCCGCGCGCCGCCGCCACGAACGCGAGCGCGATGCCGGTGTTGCCCGAGGTCGGCTCGATCAGCACCGTGTCCGGCCCGATGGTGCCGGCCGCCTCCATGGCGTCGATCATCGACACGCCGATGCGGTCCTTGACGCTTGAGATCGGGTTGAAGAACTCGAGCTTGGCCAGGACCCGCGCCTTGACGCCCTTCATCAGCGGCAACCGGTTGAGGCGCACGATCGGCGTGTCCCCGATGGTCTCGGTGATGGAATCGAACACGCGCCCGCGCCCGGGCGGCCTCGAGGCTGCGGACGGGCGGGTCGCCAGCGCAATGTCGGCCATGCAAGGCTCCTCGGTGACGGGGCGTTCGGGGGGATATGGGGTTCTTTGCGGCGGCAGTCGACGACCATAAACCACGCAGTCACATCGTAAAATCCATTTCCGCCGGGTTCTTGCTGTGCGCCGCCTCGGCGCGGCGGGCGAGGTCATCCACGTTGATCCGCGACAGCGCCCCCGCAAAGGCGCGCTCGGCCTCTTCCACTGCCGGCGACACCACGTTGGCGATGAGCGTCGAGTCGAGGGCCGCTTCATCGCGGTCGCGCACGGTCGCCGCCGCGCGCACGATGTCGTCGATGGCGATGCGGCCGCGGTCGCGGCCGAGCGCATAGCCGCCATGCGGGCCGCGCACCCCGCGCAGGATGCCGTCGTGCACGAGGGCCTGGAGCACCGGTTCGAGGTGGCGGGGCGGCAGGCCGTGGCGGGCAGCGAGCGTCTTTGCCGAAACCGGGCGCTCGCGGGCGTTGAGCGCGACGTCCACGACGGCCGCGATTGCCAACAGGCCTTTGCGAGGCAGGAGCGACATGGCGACAGCCCTCGACTCCCACCGGTAGGATAGTACGAAGGGGCGCGGCCGACGAGTCCAAATCGGAGGCGTGTCGATAGCTTTTGCAGTTGTCCGGTTTTGATAGCACATCAATTGTCCGCTTTTGGGTGCGGCGGTTCGGGGGAGAGCGGAACAACCCCCGGCGCCGGTGGTGTGGTCACGGCGAGGCCGCTTCCAGCCTCGTTTCTTTGTTCGACCTCAAGGCCCGTTTCTTCGTCCCGACCCATGGCTCGCGCGAGGCCTCGTGTCGAGATGCGGTCAAGGCTGGCCGGCGCGCGGGGCGAGCGGCAGACGCCGGCGCTTCCAGGCCACGCCTTGACGGCATCGAGCACGAGGCCAGGCTCGATCTGGTCGGAACCGTGAGTTGGCCGCCCGCGTGATCGTAGCGGCACAGGCAGCGCGGCCCGTGCAGGACCGCAAGACTGCCGTCCGGATATTCGCGCACCTTCACGCGCGCCTTGACGTAGTGCGCTCGGATGCCGCTTTCCGGCAGCTGCAGCTTCAAGCCTGCATAGGCGACCGTATTGTCGCGGGCGACGACGCGCTCCTCTTCGATGCACAGGGTCTCGCTCAACAGCGCGGGATCGACGGCCACGAAGGCCTTCTCGGGAACCGCCGCGGGCTTGGCGAAGCGGGCATTGTGTCGCGGCAGATAGACCTCGCGGATCCACCGGTTGGCAGTCTCGAGTTCACGCACGCCGGCATGCTTGAGCTCTTTGATCAATCGATCCTGCAGCGTCCCGAACATGCGCTCGCTGCGGCCGCGCGCTTCCGGCGAGTAGGCCGGGATGTGCTCGATGCCGAGCCGATCAAGCGCACGGCCCACTTGGGTGCGGCGGTTCTTGTCCACAGCCTCGCCCGCCTTGTCGGTATAAAAGTAGTGGCTGGCGCGATCGGTATAGAGCGCACACGGCAGCCCGTGCGTCGCAAACACCGCGAGCAAGCCAAGCAAGGTCGAGGTCGTCCCTTCCTCTTCCACCAGGAAGGCCGAATAGATCGTGCTGGTGGCGTCGTCCATCGTCACGATCAGATCGAGCGGAGGCTGCCCCTCAAGCCAGGCGTGCCGCGACCCGTCCTGGTGCAGCATCATGCCCTCGCACGGCTTTCTTTCCCGTTTGCGCCGATGCGCCCCGCGCCGTTTCGCCCGCTCCACCAGCCCTGCGGCATGCAGCTGCGTCTTGGTCCAGGTGTAGCCCCACGCAAACTTGTGATCGCGTACCCCGTGCTCGTGAAAATGCTTCACGTTCCAGCCCCGATAGGTCGTCCGGTAAAGCTCCAGCATCCGCTCGATCTCGTCCGCTTCGATGCGTCGCGGCGAGGGTTTACCCAAGCGTCGGTCGAGGAGGCCCGCCTCGCCTTCCTCCTCGAACCGCTCCCGGTAGCGTCGGAATTGGCGCTCCGACATTCCCAGCAGCTCCCCGGCCTCCATCATCGATAGCTCGCGCCGCTCCCAGCGGCTCAAAACGTCCCGAAACTTCTGCATTCTTCGGCCCTGTAGCCACGTCGCCCGGTTCATCGATTCGCCTCCGCCAGGAGGCAGAAAACCGGACAACTCGTGTGCTACCTAACCCGGACAACTCATGTGCTACCGACA
>DASPVJ010000191.1:0-12873 GCA_035622435.1 Xanthobacteraceae bacterium
CGCGCCGCAACGACGTGGATGCGACCCTCGCCGCGATGCTGGCGGAGGCCGCGCCATGACCGCTCGCCGCGGCGCCTGCCCCGGGCTGTCCGATCCGATGCCGACCGGCGACGGCTTGCTGGCGCGGCTGGCGGTGACGCGTGCATTGCCGCTTGACGCGTTTGCGGCATTGTGCGGCGCCGCGCGGACGCACGGCAGCGGCATCGTCGAAATAACGTCGCGCGGCAGCATCCAGGTGCGCGGCCTCACGTCGACATCGGCGCTGGATTTTGCCGCGGCGGTCGAGGCGCTCGGCGTCGCCGACCCCACGGGCGGAAGGGTGATCACCGGTCCCCTCGCCGGGCTCGATCCCGATGAAATATTTGATGCGAGCCCGCTTGCCGATCGATTGCGCGCAGTCCTGATCGACACCGGCCTGTCGACGATTCTCGCCCCTAAGGTCTCGGTCGTCGTCGACGGCGGCGGCGCGTTTGCGCTCGATGCAATCTCGGCCGACATCCGCCTGCGCGCCGAAGCGGCAGGCAAAGGATGTTGCCTTCACATCGCGATCGCCGGCGACGGCGAAAGTGCGACACCCATCGGCACGATCACGCCGGAAAACGCGGTCGGTACGGTCGTCGAATTGCTAAAGACCCTTGCCGCACGAGGACCAACGGTCCGCGCGCGCGACATTCCCGCGCTTCACCTCCCCCTGAAGGGGGGACGTCGGCCCCGCGAAGCGGGGCCGGGTGGGGGTGATCCTGCTATGAGATCAGTTTCACCCCACCCCGTGCGCTTCGCCGCCGAACCCATAGGCACACATCGATTACGCGACGGAAGCTTCGCGCTCGGAATCGGCTTTGCGTTCGGACATAGCGATACGGGCACACTGGGGCATTTAATGGACGAAGCCCGCCGCGCCGGCGCAGTGTCCATCCGCCCCGCTCCCGGTCGTTTGCTGCTCGTCATTGGCATTGCAACCGAAAAGGCGCAGGCGCTGACGACAGCGGCGCGGCGGCTCGGCTTCGTCGTAGCACCGGACGATCCCCGTCGGCGCGTGGTCGCGTGCGCGGGCGCGCCGGCCTGCGCGGCGGCGGAGATCCCGACACGGGCACTGGCGCCGGCGATCGCTGCGGCGCTGCCTGACGATCGGCAAGCGACGATCCACATTTCCGGATGCAGCAAGGGATGCGCCCGCCCCGGTTCGGCGGCGCTCACGATCGTCGGAATCGGCGGCAAATGCGGCATCGTGCGCAACGGCTGCGCACAGGATACGCCGCGCGAGGTCGTCGCCGTCGAAGACCTGCCGGCCTCCGTCGGACGAGGCGCACCGCAGGAGGTCGGGCATGGATGAACGGCTCGCCTATTTGCGCGACGGCGCGACGATCTACGAGCGCTCCTTCGCGATCATCCGCGCCGAAGCCGACCTAACTCGCTTCTCGCCCGACGAGGCGAACGTGGCCGTGCGCATGATCCACGCCTGCGGCATGGTCGAAGCGGCAGTCCATATCGCGTTCGGCGGCGGCCTCGTTGCGGTAGCCCGCGCGGCCCTGGCGGCAGGCGCGCCGATCCTGTGCGATGCCGAGATGGTCGCCCACGGCATCACCCGCGCGCGACTACCGGCCAACAACGAGGTGATCTGCACGCTCAACGATCCGCGCGTGCCGGCACTGGCGCAACGCCTGGGAACGACCCGGACCGCGGCCGCGATCGACCTTTGGGGCGACAGCCTAGCCGGCGCGATCGTCGCCATCGGCAACGCGCCGACCGCCCTCTTCCGCCTGCTGGAGCTGATCGACGCCGGCGCTCCCAAGCCGGCTGCCATCCTGGGCATTCCGGTCGGCTTCGTCGGCGCGGCGGAGGCCAAGGACGCGCTGATGCGCAATCCACGCGGCGTTCCGTTCCTGGTGGTGCGCGGTCGCCTCGGCGGCAGCGCCATGGCGGCTGCCGCCGTCAACGCGCTGGCGCGGGCGGGCACATGAGCGCCGGCACGCTCATCGCCGTCGGCGTCGGCCCGGGCGACCCGGAGCTGATGACGCTCAAGGCGATCCGCGCGCTCGCCCGCGCCGACGTGGTCGCGTATTTCGGCAAGGCCGGCAACGGCAGCAACGCGCGCGCGACCGCGGCACCGCATCTCAGATCCGGCGTCGTGGAACTGCCCCTCGCCTATCCGGTGACGACCGAGATCGGGCGCGACGAGCCGGCCTATCGCGCGGCGCTTTGCGCCTTCTACGACGAGGCGGCGGCATCGATTGCCGCGCTGCTCGACGCCGGCCGCACGCTCGCGGTGCTGGCCGAGGGCGACCCGTTGTTCTACGGCTCATACATGCACCTGCACGCGCGGCTTGCTCCCCGCTACCGCTGCGAGATCATCGCCGGCGTGACCGGCATGTCGGGCTGCTGGTCGGCGGCCGAGACGCCGATCGCCCAGGGCAACGACGTCTTCACGGTACTGTCCGGGCTGCTACCGGAGTCCGAGCTGGCGCGCCGTCTCGCCGAGGCGGACGCCGCCGTGATCATGAAGGTCGGCCGCCATTTGCCGAAGGTGCGCCGCGCGCTCGACGCGGCGAACCGGCTCGACCGCGCCGTCTATGTGGAGCGCGGCACGATGGCGGACGCACGCGTGATGCCGCTCACCGAGAAATGCGACGACCGCGCCCCCTATTTCGCCGTGGTGCTGGTGCCCGGCTGGGAGACGCGGCCGTGAGCGGACATCTCGCGGTGGTCGGCCTCGGGCCGGGCGATGCGCGCTGGCTCACCCCGGAGGCGCAGGCCGCGCTCGATGCGGCCGAGGCGCTCTACGGCTACGGGCCGTACCTCGACCGCCTGCCCGCACGGCCGGGGCAGAGCCGCCACCCGTCCGACAATCACCAGGAGATGAGCCGCGCCAGGGCCGCACTGGCGCGGGCGGCGCAAGGCGCGCAGGTTGCGATCGTGACGGGCGGCGACCCGGGTGTCTTCGCGATTGCGGCGGCGATCTGCGCGGCGATCGAGGCCGGACCGCCGTCATGGCGGGCGCTCGAGGTGACGATCAACCCGGGCATCACCGCCATGCTGGCGGTCGCCGCGCGCGCGGGTGCTCCGCTCGGTCACGATTTCTGCGCGCTGTCGCTCTCCGACAACCTCAAATCCTGGGAAGTGATCGAGCGTCGCCTCGACGCCGCCGCCCAGGCCGGCTTCGTCATCGCGCTCTACAATCCGGCTTCGCAGGCGCGGCCGTGGCAGCTCGCGAGCGCGCTCGAGCGCCTGCGCCGCCATCTGCCCGCAACGACGCCGGTGATTTTCGGCCGCGCGGTCGGACGGACGGATGAAACCGTCATGGTGACGACGCTCGATGCAGCCGGCGCACAATCCGCCGACATGGCGACTCTGATCATCGTCGGCTCGCGCGCCACACGGGTAATCGCGCGGCCGGGGCGCCCGCTGGTCTACACGCCGCGCGCCGACATGGAGACCAGCGCATGATCGAGCCATGCCGCTGCCTCCTCGACACTGGCGACGCTCGGCACCGGCGGCAACTGCGGGCGGCGCAACAGAACGACCTCGATCCCGAGCGCGCGCGCCGCCTTGATCTTGCCGTAGGTTGCGTCGCCGCCGCTGTTCTTGGCCACCACCGCGTCGATCCCGTGGGCGATCAGCAAGTCGCGCTCCGCGGCTTCCGCGAACGGGCCTCGCGCCACGACATAAGTCGCGTCCGGTACCGGCAGCGGCGGATCGACCGGGTCGACGCTGCGCACCAAATATCGATGCTGCGGCGCGGTGGCGAACGGATCGAGTTCCTTGCGGCCGAGGGCGAGGAACACGCGACGCGGCGCCGGCCCGAGCGCGCGCACCGCTTCCGGCACGTCGGCAACTTCGGTCCAGCGATCGCCAGCGACCGGCTGCCACGGCGGCCGCCGCAATGCCAGCAGCCGCACGTCGGCAGCGGCGGCGGCGCGCGCCGCGTTGGCGGAGATCGTGGCCGCGTAAGGGTGCGTTGCGTCGATCAGCGCGGCGATGCGCTCGGCGTGCAAATAGGCGGCGAGCCCCTCGGCGCCGCCGAAGCCGCCGACGCGCGCCGGCACCGGCTGCGGGGCCGGCGCCGCGGTGCGGCCGGCGAGCGACAGCGTTATTGCGACATCGGCGCGGCCGCGCAGGCGTTCGGCCAGCCGCCGCGCCTCGATGGTGCCGCCCAGGATGAGGATGCGCCGCATGGCGATTGCTGATCCGATCGCGCGCGAGAGTGCAGCACCGCGGCGCTGGCTGTCCATCGTCGGCATCGGCGAAGACGGCATCGACGGCCTTACGTCGGTTGCGCGCGGGCTGGTGTCGGCGGCCGAAATCGTGTTCGGCGGGAAGAGGCACCTTGCGCTTGCCGGCCCGCTCATCCGCGGCGCGGCGTGGCCGTGGCCGAGCCCGTTCGATCGCGCCGTGGAAGAGGTGGTCGCCCAGCGCAGCCGGCAAGTGTGCGTGCTCGCTTCGGGCGATCCTTATCTCTACGGTGTCGGCGCTCTGCTCGCGCGCCATGTGGACGCGGCCGAGACCGTGGTGGTGCCGGCGCCCTCGGCGTTCAGCCTCGCGGCAGCCCGACTAGGCTGGCCGCTGCCCGAGACCGCGCAGGTGTCGCTGCACGGCCGCGCCATCGACCGCGTGCGGCCGCACCTGCAGCCGGGCACGAAAGTGCTGGCGTTGACCTCCGACGGCGACGGGCCGGCGGCGCTGGCGCGGCTCCTCGCTGACAGCGGCTTCGGGGCATCGAAGCTCACGGTGCTGGAGGCGCTCGGCGGCCCGCGCGAGCGCGTGCGTAACGTACGTGCGGACGCGTTCGATTTCGCCGGCATCGACCCGCTCAACGTGGTGGCGATCGAAGTGGCGGCGGCGGCGAAGGCGCGGGTGCTGGCCCGCGCCCCCGGCCTTACCGATGCGCTTTACGAGCACGACGGCCAACTCACCAAACGCGAGATCCGGGCGGTGACGCTGTCCGCGCTGGCGCCGCGCCGCGGCGAATTGTTGTGGGACATCGGCGCCGGCGCCGGCTCGGTCGCGATCGAATGGATGCTCGCCGACCCGTTGATGGCGGCTATTGCGATCGAAGCGCGCCCCGATCGCGCCGCGCGCATCAGGCGCAATGCCGCCGCGCTCGGCGTGCCGGACCTCGAGGTGGTCGAAGGCGCCGCGCCCGCAGCGCTGGAAAATCTCCCGCAACCCCACGCGATCTTCATCGGCGGCGGCGCAAGCGACCTGGGCGTGATCGAGCGCGCGGTGACGGCCTTGCGCACCGGCGGGCGCCTCGTGGTCAACGCGGTCACACTCGAGAGCGAGGTGCTGCTGTTCGCGCGCCACGCGGCGCTCGGCGGCGAACTCACGCGCCTGTCGATCGCCCGTGCCGAGCCCATCGGCGGCATGACCGGATGGCGCCCGGCGCTGCCGGTGACCCAATGGGCCTGGGTCAAGCCATGATCGTTGCCGGGATCGGTTGCCGCAAAGGCGCCTCGGCGCGTGAGATCGGCGTGGCGATCAGGACGGCGCTTTCGAGCGCCGGACTGGAGTCCGATGCGCTGGGCCTGATCGCCGCACCCGCCACCAAAGGACGCGAACCCGGCATCGCGGCCGCAGCAACGGATATGGGGGTGCCGCTGGTGCTGGTGGCGCAGGCGGACCTCGAAGCCGCCGGCCCGCGCACCACGACGCGGTCGGCGCGGGTCGCGGCGCTCATGGGCGTGCCCTCGGCCGCCGAAGCCGCGGCGCTTGCGGCGGGCGGGCCCGCCGCGCGGTTGCTCTCGCCACGCGTCGCCGTTGGCCCGGCAACCTGCGCTCTCGCGACAAACGAGGGCGCGTCATGACCGTCCACTTCATCGGCGCGGGTCCCGGCGCGGCCGACCTCATCACGGTGCGCGGGCGCAATCTCCTGGCACGCTGCCCGGTCTGCCTCTACGCCGGCTCGATCGTGCCGCCCGAGATGCTCGCCTGGTGCCCGAGCGATGCCCGTCTCGTCGATACCGCGCCCATGACCCTCGGCGAAATCGAGGCGGAATACGTGGCCGCCCATGCGGCCGGGCATGACGTGGCGCGGCTCCATTCCGGCGATCTCTCCGTGTTCAGCGCAGTGGCCGAACAAATCCGCAGGCTTCGGCGGCACGGCATTCCCTTTACGCTCACGCCGGGCGTGCCGGCCTTCGCCGCCGCGGCGGCGCTGCTCGGCCGCGAGCTGACCGTCCCGGAGGTGGCCCAGAGCGTGGTGCTCACGCGCTTGCCGGGCCGCGCCTCGCGCATGCCCGACGGCGAGCGCCTCGCCGCCTTCGCGGCAACCGGCGCGACCCTCGTGATTCATCTGGCGATCCAGGCGATCGCGCAAATCGTCGCCGAGCTGACGCCGTTCTACGGCGCCGACTGCCCGGCCGCCGTGGTCGCCCGCGCCACTTGGCCGGATCAGCAAATCGTCGTGGGAACGCTCGGCGACATCGCAGCCAAAATCGCGGCGGAGCCGATCGAGCGCACCGCCATCGTCCTCGTCGGCCGCGCGCTGGCGTCGCAGGACTTCCGCGACAGCGCGCTCTACGACCCGGACTATCGGCGCCGCTTCCGTGCAGGAGCGACCTCGTGAGCGGGCCGAAACGGCGCTCGGCCGACGAGCTTGCCGTCGCGGTCGAACAAGACGATCTCGAGCGCGATGGCGGTATCGGCGATGAGCCGAGCGGCCGTGTCCCACGCCGCTGCCGCGACCGCATCGCCCAGCGCCATTCCTTCCGCACCCGCCTCGACAAAGGCTTGCGCCGTCGTGTTGGCGCCGGCGATGCGCGCGGCAAGGGCGCGAGAGCCGCCGGCCGCGACGGCAAATTCCGCGAGCGCCGGCAGATCGACGGCGCCGCGTTTGGAGTGGAGGTCGAGCAGGCCTTGCGCGAGCTTGGTCATCTTGGCGACGCCGCCGGCGATGGTGACGCGCGGGACCGGATGGCCGCGCAGATATTTGAGCATGCCGCCGACGAAGTCGCCCATGTCGATGAGCGCCACGTCGGGAAGCCCATGCAACGCGCGCACGGCGTCTTCCGAGGTCGCGCCGGTCGCGCCGGCAACGTGATCGAACCCGCCCGCGCGGGCCACGTCGATGCCTTGACGGATCGAATAAATCCACGCCGCGCAGGAATAGGGCACGACGACCCCGGTGGTGCCGAGGATCGACAAGCCGCCGATGATGCCAAGCCGCGCGTTGACCGTGCGGGCCGCGAGCGCCTGACCGCCCGGAACGGCGATCTCGACCTCCACGTCGCCCGCCTGGCCGGTTGTCGCCGCGATCTCCGCAATGGCGGCGCGGATCATGCGGCGCGGGACCGGGTTGATCGCCGGCTCGCCGGGCGGGAGCGGCAGGCCGGGCCGCGTCACCGTGCCGACGCCATCGCCGGCGCGAAACGTGACGCCGGCTCCCGGCTCGCCCGGCCGCACCGTGGCGAGGATCAGCGCGCCATGGGTCACGTCGGGATCGTCGCCCGCGTCTTTGACGATGCCGGCGGTCGCCGCGCCCGCCGCCTTGTCATGAACGGCGAGCGCGAAGGCGGGCCGCTCGCCGCGCGGCAAGGTTACCTCGACCGGATCGGGAAACTCACCGGTGACGAGCGCCGCATAGGCCGCCTTGGCGGCGGCGGCCGCGCAGGTACCGGTCGTCCAGCCGCGGCGCAGCGGGCGATCCTTACCTCCCCCTGGAGGGGGGAAGTCGGCCGGCGAAGCCGGCCGGGTGGGGGTGACTTTGTGCGAATTTGGCATTTGTTTTTTCACCCCACCCCGGCTCGCTTCGCTTGCCGACCCTCCCCCTACTGGGGAGGGTAAGATACCGCGCCATGCCCATGAGCAAACAGGACGCCCTGGCGGCATTGCGCGGAAGGTTCCCGCTGCTCGAACCCGGGCACGTTTGGCTCGCGGGCGCCGGGCCGGGTGATCCGGGGCTTCTCACTCTCGATGCGCTCGCCGGTCTCGCCCAGGCGGACGTCGTCGTGCACGACGCGCTGGTCGACCGGCGCGTGCTTGCGCTCGCCAATCCGGGGGCGGCGCTGGAGTTCGCCGGCAAACGCGGCGGCAAGCCGTCGCCGACCCAGGCCGACATCAGCCAGCGTCTCATCGCACTCGCGCGCGCAGGCCGGCGCGTGCTGCGCCTCAAGGGGGGCGATCCCAACGTGTTCGGGCGCGGCGGCGAAGAGGCGCTGGCGCTCGCTGGCGCCGGCATTCCGTTTCGCGTCATTCCGGGCGTCACCGCGGCGCTGGGTGCGCTGGCGGCCGCCGCAATTCCAGCCACCATGCGCCACATCAACCAGGCGCTGATCTTGGCGACCGGCCAAGGCGCCGCCGACGAGGACGGGCTCGATTGGGCGGCGCTGGCGCGCACCGGCCAGCCGATCGTGATCTACATGGCGATGCACAACTTGGCGAACATCGCCGCGGCGCTGGGGCGCGGCGGCCTCGCGCCGGACACGCCGGCGGCCGTCATCGCCGCGGCCACGACCGCGCAGGAACGCATCCTCGTCTCCCGGCTCGATCGGCTCGTGGCCGAGGCCCAGGCGGCCGGCCTGGAACCGCCGGCGATCGTCGTTATCGGCGACATCGTGCCGGTGCGCGAGCGCATCCGCGGCGGCAAGCCATGAGCGCGCGCGGCCTTCTCATCGGCGCGCCGCGCTCGGGCGCAGGCAAGACCATCGTGACGCTCGCGCTCCTCGCCGCGCTCAAGCGCCGCGGCGTTGCAGTGCGGGCCGCCAAGGCGGGGCCCGACTATATCGACCCGGCCTTTCACGCCGCGGCGACAGGCCACGCGAGCATCAACCTCGACACCTGGGCAATGCCGCCGGCATTGCTCGACGCGCTGATGCCGGAGGCGGCAAGCGGCGCCGACCTCGTCGCGATCGAAGGCGCCATGGGCCTCTTCGACGGCGTGCCGGGCCCGCCCGGCCGCACCGGCGCCGCCGCTGACCTCGCCGCCCGCTTCGGCATACCGGTGTTGCTCGTGCTCGACGTCTCAGGCCAATCGCAGACCGCCGCTGCCCTGGTGCGCGGGCTTGCCGCCCACGACCCAGCCGTGCGCATCGGCAGCGTGGTGCTCAATCGGGTCGGCAGCGAGCGGCACCGAAGGCTGGCCAGCGATGCAATCGCCGCGCTCGGCGTGCCGGTCGTGGGCGCGTTGCCGCGCGACGAGAGCCTGGCACTGCCCGAGCGCCACCTCGGCTTAGTGCAGGCAGCCGAGCGTGCCGACCTCGCCGGCTGGCTCGACCGGCTTGCCCACACGGCGGACCGGCACGTCGATATCGATGCGCTGCTGGCGAGCGCGGCGCCGCTCGCAGTCCCTCCCCGCCCTCCCCAGGATCGCGCGGGAGAAATCCCCCCGCCCGGCAACCGCATCGCGCTCGCGGCAGATGACGCCTTCAGCTTCATGTATCCCCATGTGCTCGACGGATGGCGGCGGGCGGGCGCGGAGGTCGTACGATTTTCGCCGCTTGCCAACGAGCCCCCGCCCGAAGACTGCGACTGCTGCTGGTTGCCGGGTGGTTATCCCGAGCTGCACGCCGGCGCGCTGGCGGCGGCGGCGCGTTTCCGTGCCGGGATCGCGCGGTTTGCCGCGAGCCGGCCGGTGCACGGCGAATGCGGCGGCTACATGGTGCTGGGCGAAGGGCTCATCGACGCCAGCGGCGCCCGCCACGCCATGACCGGCCTATTGGGACACGTCACGAGCTTTGCCGAGAGAAGGCTGCACCTCGGCTACCGCGAGGCGCGGCTGCTGGCCGAATGCCCGATCGGTTCGGCGCGCGCGCGGGTGCGCGGACACGAGTTCCATTACGCGAGCCTGATGTCGGCCGGTAACGAGGAGCCGCTCGCCGAGCTTGCGGACGGTCAAGGGCGACCGCTCGGCCGCGCCGGCGGCCGGCGCGGGCGGGTCACCGGCACGTTCTTTCACGCAATCGCGTCGGCGCAGTGATGCGGCGCCAACGGTTTCACCCGCGTTCGCGGAAAATGTATTCGAAGTGCTCGAAGCCGCCGCGCACGAAGGTGCAGTTGAGCGTCTCTCCGGTCCTGCCGTCGTAGCATTGCCAGCGACCGCGCTCGACGCCTTGCGGGAACTCCCGATAGGGCGCCACGAAGGCGCCGTTCATGTAGAGATATTCGTAGCGCTTCGCGTCGGGGTGCTCCGGACCGAAGCACGCGCCTGTCAACAGGCAAACGGCGCCGCTGAAAAGCGCCGGCCGATAGGAGCGCTGGAGCATTCGATCCTCCAGGCGTGATCGAATCACGTTGCGACATCCAATTGTCATGAAAATCCGCCGCCCGCCAGCACGGACGCTAAAGCGCGATGGCTTTTCTTCGAATCGCCATCCCGCTCTAGCTTATTGTTGGAGCATGATGTTTTCCGAAAACCGGTACCCACTTTTCGGCATCATGCTCTAGGCGCGCTCACCCGCGGATCTTTCTGCCACGCCCGCCTGGGCGAAAGTGGCCATGCCCGTATGGCAGGCGAGCGCCGCGCGCAACACCAGCACCGCAACCGCCGCGCCCGAGCCCTCGCCGAGCCGCATGTCGAGATCGAGCAGCGGCCGCAGGCCGAGTTCCTGAAGCAGCGTGCGGTGACCGGCCTCGGCCGAGACGTGCGCCGCCATGGCATGGGCGAGCGCATCGGAGACGAGCCTAGCGAGCGGCGCCGCCGCCGCGGTGCACACGAATCCATCGAGCAGGAGCGGAATGCGATGGCCTCGCGTGGCGAGCGTGGCGCCCAGGATGGCGGCCAGCTCGCGGCCGCCGAACGCCATCGCGCAGGCGAGCGGATCGGCAAGGCAGGCTTGGTGCCGCGCCAGCGCCCGATCGATCGCCGCTTGTTTGCGCTTCAAGCCGGCATCGTCGACCCCGGTGCCGCGGCCGGCCCAGCGGGTTGCGCCGCCGCCGTAAAGTGCCGCAGCGAGCGCCGCCGCCGCGGTGGTGTTGCCGATGCCCATCTCGCCGAGGCAGACGAGGTCGGTTTCGGGCGTGACCGCGTCGTACCCGGTCGCAACGGCGGCGAGAAAGTCGACTTCGTCCATGGCCGGCGCCAAGGTGAAGTCCGCGGTCGGCCGCTCGAGCGCGAGCGGCAGCACGCGCAGGTTGGCTCCGGCCACGCGGGCAAGCTGGTTGATCGCCGCGCCGCCGGCGGCGAAGTTCGCGACCATTTGTGCGGTGACGGCGGATGGATAGGCCGACACGCCCTGCGCGGTAACCCCGTGATTGCCGGCGAATACGAGAACTTCGACGCGATCGAGCCGCGGCGGGCTGCGCCCCTGCCAGCGCGCCAGCCAGGCAACGACCTCTTCGAGCCGGCCGAGGCTGCCCGCCGGCTTGGTGAGGACCGCGTCGCGCGCCGCAACGGCGGTGGCGGCCGCAGCATCGCCCGCCGGAAGGTCGCGGCAGGCCGCGCGCAGGTCGTCGAGCGAAGCGAAATTCGTCATGGCGCGCAGCCCTGCAGCGCAAGTGAGGGGTCGAGGGTAGTCACCGCTGCTGTCTAGCAAATCGGCGCCGGTCGGTCTTATAAGCTTGCAGCAACGGGGAGCGCCAACCTATGACCGCACCGGACCTCTCGATCGCAAGGCTCGCGACCGATCTCAAGGTCGCCCTGGTCTTCTATACGCGCCTGCCGCTTGCCCACGACGGCACGATCGCCGGCGAGGACTTGGCGCGGGCCAGTTGGGCCGCGCCGGTTGCCGGCGCCGTGGTGGGCGCGCTCGCGGCCGTCGTCTATGGGGTCGCCCATGCCTGGGGCCTCGGCCCCCTGCCGGCGGCAGGACTTGCAGTCGCCGTCACCATCGCCCTGACCGGATGCCTGCACGAGGACGGCCTTGCCGACACCGTCGATGCCTTCGGCGCCGGGGCCACGCCGGAAAGCCGCCTTGCCATCATGCGTGACAGCCGGATCGGGACCTTCGGCGCCTGCGCGCTGATCGTCTCGATCGGCCTGCGGTGGGCGGCCCTTGCGAGCCTGACGAGCCCGGCGCGCGCTGCCGCCGCCCTGATCGCCGCCCACGCGGCCGCCCGCGCCATGCCCGCGTTGCTCATGTGGCTGACCCCGCCGGCGCGACCCGACGGCCTCTCCGCGGCCGCCGGCCTGCCGCCGTCGGACAGCGTGGCTGCGGCGGCGCTGCTGGGGCTGGTGGCGCTTGTCTTCGCCCTCGGGTTGGGCAAGGGCTTGGTGGCGCTGGTGCTGCTCCTCGTGGCACTCGGCGCAGTGCGGCAGTTGGCACTCGCCAAAATCGGCGGCCAGACCGGCGACGTGCTCGGTGCCCTGGAGCAGGTCGCCGAGGTGCTGGTGCTGCTGGTGGCCGCGAGGGGCTGAATTGCGCTAGGATGGTCGAATATCGCAGGAGGCCTCCGATGCAGCGCGCCCCACGCATCTGCCATGTCGGCGCCCTACTCGCCGGCCTGTTGTTGCTTGCGCCCGCGGCTCATGCGCAAATGCTCAAATGCAAGGGCGATCTCGTGTTCGACGACACCCTCGCCCGCGCGGCGATCCTGTTCGTCGATCTCGACCGCGGCCTCTTCACCACGCCCGACTGCTACAAATATCCCGAGCTGCGCGGCTTTTGCGCCGGCGTCATAACGCGCGTGCGCAACCATACCTTCGCATTCGGAACGGCGGTGAACGAGGATAACTTGAAATTCCGCATCGAATTGATCCGCACCAACGATGCGATCGGCACCGACAGCATGCTCAACCGATGGCCGGACGCGCTGTTCCTCGGCAGTTGCGAGCCGGCGCGGGTTGCGCCGCGGCATCGCAGAACGTGAGGAACGATACTCCGGGCATGAATTGCCGCGCGAAGCGGTTCACGGCTGTACGCCCAATGCCCTAAGTTCGGCGTTGGCGGCGAACCACTCGTCGAAAGTCTTCGGACAATCCGCGGCTGCTAGCCGGAACAGGCG
>DASPVJ010000192.1:0-7617 GCA_035622435.1 Xanthobacteraceae bacterium
ATCGCCGGCCGGCAGATGCCGTGGAAGCCGTCGCAGCCGGCGACGAAGTCGCAGGCGAGCAAATGCTCGCGGCCGTGCTCGCGAAAGCGGATCGCCGGCGCGGCGGTGTCGAGCCCTTCGAGCGCCACCGCCTCGGCCTCGAAGCGGATGTCGCCGCCGCCGGCGAGCCGCGCGGCGATCAGGTCCTTCACCACTTCGGTCTGGCCGTAGATGACGACGGTCTTGCCGCCGGTGAGGTCGGACAGCGCGATGCGGTGGCCGGCGCCGGCAAAGCGCAGCTCGAGGCCGCGGTGCACCAGGCCTTCGCGCGCCAGCCGCGCGCCGACGCCGAGCGCGTCGAGCAGGTCGACGGTGCCCTGCTCCAGGAGGCCGGCGCGCTGGCGCTCCTCGACGTAGGCGCGGCTCTTGGCTTCGAGCAAGACGCAAGCGATGCCGGCGCGGTGCAGCAGGTGCGCCAGCAGCAGGCCGGCCGGCCCCGCCCCGACGATCCCGACCTGCGTGCGCATGCGACCTCCGGCGGGCGAGGGTCCCATCAAACCGGCGCGGGTTCAATCGGCCGCGTAGCGCAGCACATCGCCGCCCCCGGGCGCTTCGTCTTGGGTCGCCCGGGCAATCGCGTTATCGCTTGTCCGTGTCTGCTAATCTCGTCGCTTGCGCCGCATGGGGCATCAGAAAGGCGGCAATGTCGTTCACGATTTCCGCCAGCGAGCCGGGTTTGACCGCAACGTCTTGAGCAAACGCGGCCCATTCCCGTTGCTTGGTCGGGTCGTCGGCAAAAGCGCGGGTCAGCGCATCGGGCCGCTCGGTTGGGATGGCGGTTCGACGGCGGGCGAAGGTCGCGGCGATGGCGCGGGCAAGATCGTCGCCCTTGAATTCATATGTCCGTGCCAGGACCCATATGTCGTAGAAGTCCTTCATGCGGCTGTTGGCGCGACCAAAAACGACCATCGCCTGGAACTTCTCGGCGATGACAGTCTCGCGCCGATAGGCGCGCAGGCGCGGCGCCGGCTGATCGAGCAGCACCGGCAAATTCGCTTCTTCGAGGCCAGGCTCGGTCGCGTCGCCAAATCCTACATCGACCACCGCCCGCACGCGTGCGCCGCCAACCGTCGCCGTCGTCCTGACGCGAAGGCCGCCGTACTCCTGTTCGTCGCGGATGCGATCGACCGTCAGGCCGGCAATGTCAAAGGCCACGGCATCGTCCGTCGGCACGGCGCAGACCTCGCGAAAGGCGCGGACGATCGTCCGCGGATCCGGATCGCCCAATCCGAGGAAATCGAGATCGCGCGTCGGCCGGTACGGATCGTCAAGCCAAGTCGCCATCACAAACGCGCCCTTCAAAATGAAGCGATCGCGATGTTTGCTGACGCTAAGGCGATAAAGAAGGCGCTCCAGCACGTACCGCGTCAGCAGCAGGTCGAACGGCTGGCCACGTTCCTTTGCAAGGTTGAGCAAGCGGGCACGGACCGACGCACCGAGATTGCGGGGCTTACGCATCCACGGTCAGCGCCTCGAGATAGGGCTGCACCTTCCGCCAAATGCCCGCCTGATCCGCATAGCGCGCGATTTCGGCCGGCGTGGCCTTGCGCAGCCGCAGCGCCTCCTTCATGCCCTGCACGGCTTGGCTGATCCCGGTCCTCGAACCATAGAGGCGCTGCTGACGGAAGGCGTGAAAAAACAGATCGGCGATCGTCTTTGCCGGCCGGTAGATGCGCACCGGCACGTGCTCGATCTCGTGAATGTCGATGCCGTTATCGAGGGGATTGTCAAAGATCTTCGGGCCAAACCGCATGATCGCGATCGGCGGGTTCTCGATCCTGGGCCGCCAATCCTTGGGACCGATCGCCACCCATACGCGGGATGGAATGCGATCGGTGAGTTCGTGGAAGGCAAGCGCAGAGTGAAGACAGATCACGCCCCTGGGCACGAGCTTTGCGGCCTCGGCGAGCGAATGGTTGGCATCGAGCGGCGCATCAGGCAGCTGGTAGAGGCCGCGCGCGAGTTGGACGAGGCCGCCCTCCATCTCCAGGCGCGAGATGGTCGCGGCCGTGACGCCTTCCGCGATGAGTTCCGACAGCCGCATGATGCCGCGCTGCTCAAGCAGCGCACGTGCCCTATCGCGCTGACGTTGGGGTTCGCCCGACATGTCGCATTTATGATATAAATCATCGATTATGTCAAAGTATTTCCGATGAAACATATCACGCGTCCAAGCGTTAAATGATTGAATTTCTTTGGTTTCAAACCGTTCGCCTGCGCCTGCCTGCCTTGTCGGCCGTGACGTTTGCATCTAGGTTCGGCCGCCTCAAGCAAAACAGCGCCAAGAGTCACAGGGAGGAACCGGCCATGGCCCGCATCAGCCGCCGCGCCGTTCTTAAATCGACCGGCGGCCTGGCGGCGATCCTCGCCACCGGCCGCGCGCCGGCCTACGCGCAGGGCGCCGCCATCCACTGGCTGCGCTGGAACGACTTCGTGCCGGCCTCCGACCAATTGCTGCGCAAGGAGATCGCGGCGGAGTGCCAGAAGGCGCTCGGCATCAAGCTCAACCTCGAGACCATCAACGGCAACGACATCCAGGCGCGCATCACCGCGGCGGTGCAGTCGGGCTCCGGCCCGGACATCGTGTGCGCGCTCAACAACTGGCCGCAGCTCTACGGCGAGAGCACCGTCGACGTGAGCGAGGTGGCGGACGAACTCGGCACCGCGCAAGGCGGCTTCTACGAGACGTCGAAGACCGTCGCCAACGACGGCAAACGCTGGATCGCGGTGCCGTGGTGCATCGTCGGCCTGCAGATCGCCTACCGCAAGGCCTGGTTCGCGGAGGTCGGCTACGACGGCGGCAAGTTCCCGCAGACATGGGAGGAATACCGCGCGGCCGGGAAGAAGCTCAAAGCCAAGGGCCGCCCGCTCGGCCAGACGCTCGGCCACACCTTCGGCGACGCGCCCGCATTCATCTATCCGTACCTGTGGTCGTGGGGCGGCAAGGAGGTGGAAGCGGACGGCAAGACGGTGGTGCTCGACAGCAAGGAAACCGTCGAGTCGGTCAAGTTCATGGTCGGCTTCTGGAAGGATGCGCACGACGAAGGCGGGCTCGCGTGGGACGATTCGAGCAACAACCGGGCGTTCCTCTCCGGCACCTGCGCCGCCACCAACAACGGCGCGTCGATCTACATCGAGGCGCTGAAGAAGCCGGACGCCTACCAGACCGAGAACGGCACGCCGCTCAAGGACGACATCCTGCACGCGCCGCTGCCACAGGGGCCGGGCGGCCAGTTCAGCTTCCACGTGCCGTTCTCCAACATGGTGATGGCCTATTCGAAGAACCAGAAGCCGGCCAAGGAGTTCCTGCGCTGGATCACGTCGAAGCCGGTGTACGACCCGTGGTTCGTGTCGCAGAAGGGCTTCTCGGTCGGCGCCACCACCGACTGGGAGAAGCACAAGCTGTGGAACGACGACCCGGTCATGCTGCCGTTCAAGGCGGCGGCGCGCACCGGGCGGTTCGCCGGCTACGCCGGGCCGTCCGGCCGCCACGCGGCCGAGGCGCTGACCAAGTACATCTTGACCGACATGTACGCCAAGGCGGTGCAGGGCATGGCGCCGGAGGAATCGGTGAAGGCGGCGCACGCCGAGCTGGTGAAGATTTACGCCTGAGGCGCGAGCTCAATAACTCTCCGTCGTCATTCCGGGGCGCCGCGAAGCGGCGAGCCCGGAATCCAGGAACACAGGCCGTAGCAAAATTGGCTCGGTCCGGTGTTCATGGATTCCGGGCTCCCTCGCTGCGCTCGGGCCCCGGAATGACACAGGGTGCGCGCCCGCTGCGGCCATGCGGAGCTTGTGCCGGCTGGGGCTTGCATCTATAGAGTCCGCCCTAGAAAAACATCGCCCAAGATGTTGCCCGGGAGGAGACCATGGCCCGCATCAGTCGACGCACGATTCTCAAAGGCACCGGCGGAATGGCGGCGATCCTCGCCACCGGCCGGGCGCCCGCGTTCGCCCAGGAAACAGCGATTCACTGGCTGCGCTGGAACGATTTCGTCCCGGCCTCCGACGAACTGCTGCGCAAGGAGATCATCCCGGCGTGCAAGAAGGCGCTCGGCATCACGCTGACCATCGAGATGATCAACGGCAACGACATCCAGGCGCGCACCACCTCTTCGATCCAGTCGGGCACCGGGCCGGACGTCATCTGCGGGCTCAACAACTGGCCGCGCCTCTACGCCGAAAGCATCGTCGACGTGAGCGACCTCGCCGAGGAAATCGCCAAGGCGCAGGGCGGCTATTACGAGGAATCGCGCGCGGTCGCCAACGACGGCAGCAAATGGGTGTCGCTGCCCTGGTGCATCCTCGGCGCGCTCATCGCCTACCGCAAGTCGTGGCTCGCCGAGGTCGGCTACGCCGACGGCAAGTTCCCGCAGACCTGGGAGGAGTACCGGGCCGCCGGCAAGACGCTCAAGGCGAACGGCCATCCGCTCGGCCAGACGCTCGGCCACACCTTCGGCGACGCGCCGACCTTCAGCTATCCGTACCTGTGGTCGTGGGGCGGCAAGGAAGTGGAAGCGGACGGCAAGACGGTGGTGCTCGACAGCAAGGCCGCGGTCGACTCGGTCAAGTTCATGATCGACTTCTGGAAGGAGGCGCACGACGAGGGCGGGCTCGCCTGGGACGATTCGAGCAACAACCGCGCGTTCCTCTCGGGCACCATCAGCTGCACGCTCAATGGCGCCTCGATCTATCTGGAAGCCAAGCGCAAGCCGACGACCTACCTGACCGACAAGGGCACGCCGATGTTCGAGGACATCGCCCATTCGCCCCTGCCCAAGGGCGCCGGCGGCCGGTTCGGCTACCACCTGCCGATGTCGAACATGCTGATGGGCTATTCCAAGAACCAGACGGCGGCGAAGGAGTTCCTGCGCTGGATCACGTCGAAGGACGTCTACGCGACCTGGTTCAACTCGCAGCAGGGCTATTCGGTCGGCGCCACCAAGGTCTGGGAGGGCGACCCGCTGTGGCAGAAGGACCCGGTGATGCTGCCGTTCCGGGTGGCGGCGGCGGCCGGCCGCTTCCCCGGCTACGCCGGACCGGCCGACCGCAAGGCCGCCGAGGTGCTGAGCAAGTACATCATGACCGACATGTACGCCAAGGCGGTGCAGGGCACGCCGGCGGAAGAGTCGGTGAAGTGGGCGGACGAGGAAGTCAGGAAGGTCCACGCCTGAGGCGCAGTCGTCATTGCGAGCGAAGCGAAGCAATCCAGGCGGCGTGCACCGCGGCCGCGGCTGGATTGCTTCGTCGCCCTTCGGGCTCCTCGCAATGACGGAGGCGGACGTATAGAAAGGCAGCCGCGATGGCCGTGAGCTACGCCGTCCCCACGCGAACCTACGCCGGCGCCCCCGCCCGCGGACCGCTGACGCGGCTGCTCGAGGACGAGCGCTGGCTCGCGGTCGCGCTGCTGCTGCCGACGGTGATCCTGCTCGGCCTGTTCATCGCCTACCCGTTCGTCGAGGGCGTGCTGTTGTCGATCACCGATGCCAAGGTCGGCGTGCCGGGCAAGTTCGTCGGCATCGCGAACTTCGACAAGCTGTGGAACGACAGCATCTTCCGCGTCGCCGTGCGCAACACCTTCGTCTACACGATCGTCACCACCGTCTTCAAACTCGCGCTCGGCCTGTGGCTGGCGATGCTGCTCAACCGCCACTTCAAGGGCAAGGCGCTGACCCGCGCCTTCATCCTGCTGCCGTTCATCATCCCGACCGTGCTCTCGACCTTCGCCTGGAAGTGGATGTTCGATCCGACCTTCAGCGTCATCAACTGGACGCTCTACCGCCTCTCGGTGATCCACGGCCGCATCAACTGGCTGGGCGACCCGGATCTCGCCATGATCTCGGTGATCATCGTCAACGTGTGGCGCGGCGTGCCGTTCTACGCCATCAGCCTGCTCGCCGGCCTGCAGACCATCAACCCGGAACTGCAGGAAGCCGCCGCCATCGACGGCGCGCGGCCGTGGCAGCGCTTCTGGCACGTGACCTGGCCGCTGCTGTTGCCGGTGACCATGGTGGTCGTGTTGTTCTCGGTGATCCAGACGTTCGCCGACTTCCAGCTCGTCTACGTGCTCACCGGCGGCGGGCCGGCCAACGCCACGCAGCTGTTCGCCACCTACGCCTACCAGATCGGCGTCGGCACCGGGCTGTTGAGCGAGGGCGCGGCGATCTCGCTCGCCATGTTCCCGGTGCTGCTGATCGTGGTGATCATCCAGCTATTGTACATCCGCCGGGTCGAGACCCACTAGTGCCGCGAACCCGAAGTTCGCATTGAGTTGCGGCAAGGGCGATGGCGAACTTCGGGTTCAAAAGCGGCACTAGAATGATAATCTTGCTAGTGTCCCTTTGATTCCGAAGTTCGCGTCAGAGGGTGCGGCAAGGGTACGCGAACTTCGGAATCGGGACACTAGGCCATGATCGAAGGCGCCAAGTGGAAGCGGTGGGTGTTCTTCTACATCCCGTTGACCGCCTTCATCGTCTCCCTGCTGTTCCCGTTCTACTGGATGGCGGTCACCACGGTGCGGCCGGACAGCGAGCTTTACCGCCCGTGGATGGCGCCCAACTACGCCCCGTTCTGGACCTCGCATCCGACCATCGAGCACGTGCGCGACCTGCTCGAGGAGACGCTGTTCTCGACCTGGATGTGGAACACGATGTTCATCGCCATCGTGTCCACGCTCATTTCGCTGTTCTGCGGGCTGCTCGCCGGCTACGCGCTCTCGCGGCTCAAGTTCCGCTTCGCCGGCAGCCTCGGCACCGGCATTTTCGTCACCTACCTGGTGCCGCAGACGCTGTTGTTCATTCCGCTCGCCGACATCATCCGCAACTTCAAGCTCGGCGACACGCCGTGGGCGCTGATCCTCACCTACCCGACCTTCCTGATCCCGTTCTGCACCTGGCTGCTGATGGGCTACTTCAAGGCGATCCCGCGGGAACTGGAGGAATGCGCGCGCATCGACGGCGCCTCGCGGCTCAAGGCGATGGTCTACATCATCTTTCCGATCGCCGTGCCCGGCATCCTGTCCGCCGGCATTTTCGCCTTCACCCTGTCGTGGAACGAGTTCATCTACGCGCTGGTGTTCCTCTCCTCCCCCACCGAGAAGACCGTGCCGGTGGGGGTCACCTCGGAACTCATCCGCGGCGACGTGTTCTACTGGGGCGAGCTGATGGCCGGCGCGCTATTGGGATCGATCCCGGTGGCGTTCGTCTACTCGTTCTTCGTCGAACACTACGTCGCGGGGCTGACCGGGTCGGTCAAGGGGTAGCGCATCACCCCCTCCCTAGCCCTCCCCCGCGGGGCACCCCGCGACGCAAGCGTCGCGGGGACCCCGTTGCGGGGGAGGGAACAGGCCGTGCCGCAGACTGCTCCCTCCCCCGTTTACGGGGAGGGATGGGGAGGGGGAAAGACGTCGGAGGCTGGGGTCAACGGGGGTGGGAAGCAAAACGATGGCGCCGGTCCACATTCGGCATCTCAACAAGAAATTCGACGAGGTGCACGCGGTCAACGACGTGAACCTGGAAATCCGCGACAAGGAATTCGTGGTGCTGGTCGGCCCGTCCGGCTGCGGCAAGACCACGACCT
>DASPVJ010000193.1:0-23998 GCA_035622435.1 Xanthobacteraceae bacterium
TGGCGGCGGGAGACCATGTCCCCCGCGCGCAGTTGGCTGGGTTGCTGTGGGACCGGGTAACCGACGCGGCAGCGCGAACGAACCTGCGCCAAGCGCTGCGCGAGCTGTCATCGACGTTCGGCGGGCTGGCGAAGGAACTGATCGTCACCGGACGCGACATCGTCAGGCTGAACGTCGATGCCTGCTGGGTCGACGCCCTGGCGGCAGTGGCGCTCGATCCGTCGGCGCTCGATCTGCCGCACATCGATCTGCAAGCTCTATGCGGCGGCGAACTGCTGGAGGATCTGGATGGTACCAGCGCGTCGTTCGATCGCTGGCTGGTGGGCGAGCGAACCCGCGTCAGCGAGCGGCTCGAGGTGCTGCTGGAACAGGAGCTGGAGCGCGCGGGACCGAAGAGCAGGTCTGCGCGGGGGTTGATGCGAGCCCTCGCCGAGATACGCGAACGTGCACAGGCGCACCGGGCGTATGCACGACCGGGAAACGGCGAATCGCCGATTCTGCCGATTTCGAGTCGCAACCGCGACCGCCTGCGGGTAGGAGTGCTGCCGTTCCTCGCACACACCTCGGAGAAGGAAGAAAACCTCGCGTTTTCGCTCAGCCAGGAAATCGCGGCGGCGCTTGCACGATTTCGCTGGTTCGACGTGATCGCGCCGATGTCGTTACGGCCCATGCCGACGACACGCTTCGTCGACGAGCACCAACTCCGGCGAATGGACCTCGACTACGTCGTCGACGGGACCGTTTCGAGCAACGGCAGGCATATTCAGATCAGCGTGCGGCTGATGGACCTGGCGGAACATGCGCGCCCGGTCTGGAGCGAGTGCTTCGATCTTGCCGTCGGCGAACTACACCAGCTGAACGAACTCGTCACCACTCGCATCGTTGGCTGGATCGACCCAGTCATTCTGTCGATCGAAGGTCAACCCAACCGCCGCGACCGCTACGGCGCGACGGGCCTCCTGCTGTTGGCCATTCCCCTAATCTTTAGCATGGAACGTAAGAAATACGAGAGTGCGGGCCAATTGATAAGCCAAGCCCTGGAAATGGATCCCGAAAATTCGATGGCTGCGGCTTGGGCCGCTCATTGGCATCTTTTCTCGGTCGGCCAGGGATGGGCGCGCGATACCGACCGAACAATGGGATTTGTGCGAAAATACGCGCTCTCCGCAATAAAATTGGACCCTGACAACGCCGAGGCGCTAGGTATATATGCGCACTGCTGCTCATATGCCGACAGGGACTTTGATACCGCTCTCAATTATTTTGATAGATCACTCCGACTCAATCCAAGCTTGGCCTTCATCTGGGGATTGAGCGCACCGACATATTGTTACATCGGCGAACCCGATATAGCGCTCCAGCGGCTGGAACGTTATCGTGAATTGGCGCCGTTCGATCCGTACTATTTTTGGTTCGAGACGCTTTACACGATCGCTTACATGTTCAAGGGAGACTACGAACGTGCGGTGATCATCGGTCGACGCGCAGTCAAGGCTCTTCCCGAGTTTGTCAATGGTTATAAACCGCTGATCGCCTCGCTCGGCCATCTCGGCCGGCGCGACGAGGCCAAGCCGTACGTCGACAGGCTGTTGAGGCTGGAGCCGAATTTCACGGTCGAGAACTTCGGCCAAGTCTATCCCATCAAAAAGGCGAGCGACCGCAAGCGCTACATGGAAGGCCTTCGCCTCGCGGGCGTTCCCGTGCGGTAGCTGCCCGCGCGCTAGCTTGGCTTCGGCGACTGGCCCGCCTCCCCTGCCCGCTGCTAGGCTTGCGCGCATCGCCTCACCCGAGAATGGACCACGCCGTGCCGCATTTCACCGCCAGCGACGGCCTGCGCCTCGCCTATGTGATCGACGACTTCACCGATCCGTGGACGCGGCCGGCGACCTTGCTGCTTCTGCACGCGGCCATGGGACACGCGGGACGCTTCTACGCCTGGGTGCCGCGGCTCGCGCGCCACTACCGCGTCGTGCGCATGGACCTGCGCGGCCACGGCCAATCGCAAGTGCCCCCGCCCGAGCCGCCGCTCACCATGGCTCGGCTGGTCGCCGACACGAGCGAACTCCTCGACCACGTCGGCGCCGCGCACGCCCACGTCGTCGGCAATTCGGCCGGCGGCTACGTCGCCCAGCATCTGGCTTTTGCCGCGCCGCAGCGGGTGCAAAGTCTGATGCTGTTCGGCTCGACACCCGGGCTCAAGCACAGCCAGGCGGCGACTTGGCTCCCGCGCGTCGCCAAGGAGGGCTTACGCAAATTTCTGGCCGAGACGATTTCCGACCGCTTTCCGGTCGAGCGCACCGATCCGCGCCACATCGAATGGTTCCTCGACGAGGCGGCGAAGAACAACCCGGCCTACATCGCCCGCTTCATCGGGTTGATGACGACCCTCGACTGGACCGACCGGCTGCACGCGATCAAGTGCCCGACCTTGGTGGTCTATCCGGGCGCCGAGACGGTCGGCTCGACCCGCGCCTACGACGCGATGCGCGAACGCATTCCGGACGTGGAGGTCATCGCCTATGAAGGCATGCCGCACAACATCTGCGATAGCCTGCCTGACCGCTGTGCCGACGACGTGCTCGCGTTCCTGCACCGGCGTTTTACAGCGGAATGACGTCGTCATCCCGCTGTAACTTATGATTGGAGCATGATCTTTTCCGAAAACCGGTTTCCACTTTTCGGGATCATGCTCTGGCGCGGCGTGAGCGTCACCCCAGGCTGATCAGAAACCGCACCGCCACCGCGAGCAGGAACAGGCCGAAGGCGATCTCCAGCCGCCGCCGCGACAGAGCGTGCGCGAGCCGCGCGCCGTAGACCGCAACGAAGCTCGAGATCGGCGCCATCAGCGCGACCCCGATGATCGATACGAACCCGACCGAGAGCGGCGGCAGCTGCCCCTGGTGGCGCAGGCCGGCGAGCGCATAGCCGACGGCGCCGGCGATCGAGATCGGCACGCCCAGCCCGGCGGAGATGGCGACCGCGTTGTGGATGGACTTGCCGTAGAGCATCAGCACCATGTTCGAGAGCGAGCCGCCGCTCACGCCCAGGAGCGAGGAGCACAGGCCGACCAGGAAGCCGTAAAGGGTCATCGACGGGCGACCTGGCAGGTCGTCGCCGAGCCGCCAGCTGTCGCGGCCGAACAGCAGCTTCACCGCGACGACGCTGATGATCGCGACGAAGGCCACCTTGAACACGACAGCGGGCGCGAAGGCGGCAAGCAGGGACCCCACGGCGACGCCGACGACCGCCGGCAGCGCCCATTGGTGCACCACCTCGCCGATGCCCTCGCCGCGCTCGCGGTGGGCGAGGTAGGAGCGGACGGTCGTCGGCACGATGATGGCAAGCGACGTGCCGATGCACAGCTGCATGCGCACGTCTTCCGCCACGCCGAGGATGCGGAAGACCTCGTAGAGCGCCGGCACGATGACGGCGCCGCCGCCGATGCCGAAGAGCCCGGCGAGGATGCCGGTGACGACGCCGCTCACGATGATCGCGGCGGCGAGCCAGGCAAGCTCGCCGAGGGGAACGTCGAACGCCATGCAGGCCTCCGCGCCGGGGATCAGGCCGCGGCGACGTCCGCGCACTCGAAGTCGGGCGGCAGGAACGCGAGGGCCTCGGAGATCACTTCCACGCCGGCCCCGGGCCTCACCCCGTGCGTCGCCAGGTGACGGCGAAACGCGCGCGCGCCGGGCATGCCGTTGAAGAGGCCGAGCACGTGACGGGTGACCGCGTGAAGCCGCGTGCCGCGGGCAAGCTCCCGCTCGATGTAGGGCACGAGCGCCTCGAGCGCCGCGCGCGGCGAAGCGGCCGGCGCCGACGCACCGAACATGCGCGGATCGACGGCGAGGAGCCGCCACGGTTCGCGATAGGCGGCGCGGCCCATCATGACGCCGTCGACGTGGACGAGATGCGCCTGCGCCGCTTCGAGATCGGCGATGCCGCCGTTGATGACCACTGTCAGCTGCGGATGCGCGGCCTTGAGGCGGTAGACGCGGGCGTAGTCGAGGGGCGGCACGTCGCGATTTTCCTTGGGCGACAGCCCGTCGAGCCAGGCCTTGCGGGCGTGAACGATGAGCGCATCGACCCTGGCCGCGACGACCGCGCGCGCCATGGCGTCGAGCGCCGCCTCCGGATCCTGGTCGTCGACCCCGAGCCGGCACTTGACCGTCACCGGAACCGCAACGGCGGCCTTCATGGCGGCAACGCAATCGCCGACCAGCGCGGGCTCGGCCATCAGGCAGGCGCCGAAGCGGCCGTCCTGGACCCGCTCGGACGGGCAGCCGACGTTGAGGTTGACCTCGTCGTAGCCGAGATCGGCACAGATGCGCGCGGCTTGCGCCAGCGCGCGCGGATCGGCGCCGCCGAGCTGCACCGCGAGCAGGCGCTCGGCCGCATCGAAGCCGAGGAGCCGCGCCCGCTCGCCGTGGATCACCGCGCCGGTGCCCAGCATCTCGGTATAGAGCCGGGCGCGGCGCGTGAGCAGGCGGTGGAAGAACCGGCAGTGCCGGTCCGTCCACTCCATCATCGGAGCAACGCAGAAGCGATGGGTCAGGCTCATCTTCGATCCGTCGACGGCGCTGCGCCCGCGCGCGGCTCAAGGCGCGGGCCTTCTTAAGATAGCGCCCCGGCCGCGGCAAGCACGCCGGCAGTGCGGCGCAGCATAGCTCGCGGGAGCCTGGCGCCCGCGACAAATTTGTTATACAAGGGAACAATGATGCCTGATGCCGATTTTACCGGAGGAGGCATCCCGATGGCACGCATCGTCGAATTCGTCCTCAACGGCCGCGCCCGCGTCGACGCGGTGCCGGACAACCTGCTGCTGCTTGATTACCTGCGGGAGGTCATCGGGCTGACCGGCACCAAGACCGGCTGTGACGGCGGCGAGTGCGGCGCCTGCACGGTATTGGTCGACGACCGGCCGCGGCTTTCCTGCCTGACGCTTGCGGCAAGCGTTGCCGGCCGGCGCGTCGACACGGTGGAATCGCTCAGCCGCGACGGGCGCCTGTCCGCGGTCCAGCGCGGCTTCCACGAGAAGCTCGGCTCCCAGTGCGGCTATTGCACGCCCGGGTTCATCATGGCGTCCGCCGGGCTATTGCGGCGCAACCCCCGTCCGAGCGAGGCGGAGATCAAGGAGGCGCTCGGCAGCAACATCTGCCGCTGCACCGGCTACGTGAAAATCATCGAGGCAGTGAAATACGCGGCCGCGCTTCACGCCGAAGGAGTAGCGCCGTGAACGACGTTGCGCCCGCGCATGCGATCGGCGGCTACGTGCCGATGGTCGACGGCCCCGAGAAGGTGAGCGGTCGGGCGAAATACACCGCCGACTTCGTCCGTCCCGGCACGCTCGCCGGGCGCATCTACCGCAGCCCCTACGCCCACGGCGAAATCCTCGAACTCGATGTCGCGGCCGCCGCGCGGGTGCCCGGCGTCAAGGCGATCGTCACCGGCGCCGACTGCGCCAGGACGTTCGGGGTGCTGCCGATCGCGCGCAGCGAGCACCCGCTCGCCCGCGACAAGGTGCGCTACAAGGGCGAGCCGGTCGCCGCCGTGGCCGCGATCGACGACGCCACCGCGCGCAAGGCCGTCGAACTCATCCGCATGAAGGTGCGCCCGCTTCCGGCCTATTACGCCGCGCGCGCGGCGCTGGCGCCGGACGCCGTCGCCATCCACGCCCGTCGGCCCAACAACATCGAGCGCGACGTGCTGTTCGAGCTGGGGAACGTGGAAAACGGGTTTAGCGAAGCCGACCTGGTGCGCG
Source organism: Xanthobacteraceae bacterium (assembly GCA_035622435.1). GTDB lineage: Bacteria > Pseudomonadota > Alphaproteobacteria > Rhizobiales > Xanthobacteraceae > AP-16. Next base: position 5,759 of record DASPVJ010000193.1, read on the forward strand.
AGGAGACCTACAACTGCGCCGAGGTGTGCCAGAACCAGATGGAGATGCACGCCGCGCTCGCCGAATACGACGCCGTGCGCGATCGCATGACGGTGCACGCTTCGACCCAGGTGCCCTACTACGTGCACCTGATGCTGGCGCAAATCCTCGCTATGGACATGTCGAAGATCCGCGTGATCAAGCCGCACGTGGGCGGCGGCTTCGGCTGCCGCACCGAGGCGCTCAACGTCGAATTGATCGCGGCGCTGCTCGCGCGCAAGGCCGGCGGCGCGGTCCGCACGGTGATCACCCGCGAGGAGACCTTCATCACCCACCGCGGCCGGCCGGAAACCGACATAAGGCTCAAGATCGGCATGCGCCGGGACGGACGCATCACCGCGGTCGAATGCGAATGCGACCAGCGCGGCGGCGCCCACAGCGGCTACGGCATCGTGACCATCCTCTATTCCGGCTCGATGCTCTACGCCATCTACGACCTGCACAACGTGAAATACATCGGCCGGCGCGTGCTCACCAACACGCCGCCGTGCGGCGCGTTCCGCGGCCACGGCACCGTCGATGTCCGCTTCGCCTTCGAGAGCCTCCTCGACCGCATGGCGGACGACCTCGGCCTCGATCCGTTCGCGGTCAGGCGGGCGAATTATCTCAACGCGCCGACCTTCACCGACAACGACCTGATGGTGGACAGCTACGGGCTGCCTCAATGCGTCGACTGGGTCGAGGCGGCGAGCGGCTGGCGCGCGCGCAAGGGCAAGCTTCGGCGCGGCAAGGGCTTAGGGCTGGCGTGCTCGCACTACATCAGCGGCGCCTCGAAGCCGGTCAACTGGACAGGCGAGCCGCACGCGACGGTCAAGCTCAAACTCGACTTCGACGGCTCCATCGTGCTTCTCACCGGCGCTGCCGAGATCGGCCAAGGCTCCTCGACCGTGCTGGTGCAGACGGTCGCCGAGGTGCTCGGCCTCGACCTTTCCCGCATCCGCATCGTCAGCGGCGACAGCGACGTGGTGCCGAAGGACAATGGCTCCTACTCCTCGCGCGTCACTTTCATGGTCGGCAACGCCGCGATCGATGCGGCGCAGAACCTCAAGCGCCTGCTGATTGCCGCCGCGGCGCGCAAGCTCGATGCCGAGCCTGCGGACATCGAGTGCCTGGGCGAGGTCTATCGCGCCGGCGCCCAGGACAAAGGACTGTCGTTCCCGGAGGTGGTCACCGCGGCGCTCACCGAGGCCGGAACCATCACGGTGACGGGCACCTACTCGACCCTGCCGGAATCGCACGGCGGCAGGAAGTACCGCGGCGCCGCGATCGGCGGCAGCATGGGCTACAGCTACTCGGCGCAGGTGGTCGAAGTGAGCGTCGACGAAGAGACCGGCGTGGTGACCGTCGACAAGGTGTGGGTCGCGCACGATTGCGGCAAGGCGCTCAACCGGCTCACCGTCGAAGGCCAGGTGCAGGGCTCGGTATGGATGGGCATGGGCCAGGCGATGAGCGAGGAGGCCGCCTATCACGACGGCCTGTTGGTCACCGCCAACATGCTCGACTACCGGGTGCCGACGATTTTCGATTCGCCGCCGATCGAAGTCGGCATCGTCGAGAGCAATGATCCACACGGGCCGTTTGGCGCCAAGGAGGCGGGCGAAGGTTCGCTTGCCGCCTTCCTGCCGGCGCTCACCAACGCGGTCGCCGACGCCGTCGGCATCCGCTTCAACGACCTGCCGGTCACGCCCGACCGCGTGTTCGCGGCGATCGAAAAACGTCGCCGCGCGCAGGGGAGCGGCGACGACACCGACGCGGGCGCGTGATGGACGCGCTTCCGGAATTCCGGCTGCTGCGCCCGACGACGGTCGATGACGCGGTGAAGGCGCGCGCGGCGCATCCCGACAGCCGCCCGCTCGGCGGCGGCACCGACCTCATGGTCAACATCCGGCGCGGCATCGTCGCGCCGCCCGTGCTCGTCGACATGACCGGGGTCAAGGAACTCCGCATGATCGCGGCCGACGAACGCGCTCTCTATATCGGCGCCGCGGCGACGGTCGCGGAAGTCGCCGCCCATCCCGGCGCGGTCGCGCACTATCCGGTGGTGGCGCAGGCGGCGCACGCCATCGCCGGGCCGACCCAGCGCAACATGGGCACGGTCGGCGGCAATCTCTGCCTCGACACCCGCTGCATCTTCTACAATCAAAGCGAATGGTGGCGATCGGCTAACAACCATTGCCTCAAGACGACGGGCGATATTTGTCACGTGGCGCCGAAGAGCCGCCTGTGCTTTGCGACCTTCAGCGGCGACCTCGCGCCGGCTCTGCTTGTCCTCGGCGCCGAAGTCGAGCTTGCGGGCCCCGCCGGCAGGCGCACGCTGGCGCTCAAGGACCTCTACATCGGCTATGCGCGCCACAATACCGCGAGCGGCGACGGCAAGAACTATCTGGCGCTCGAGCCGGGAGAGATCGTCATTGCGGTGCGGGGGACGAACACGCCCGGCCTGCGCTCGGCCTACGACAAGATTCGCATCCGCCGCTCGATCGAGTATCCGGTCGCCGGCGTCGCAGCCGCGTTGCGCCGGGACGGCGCGACGCTTGCCGATTTGCGCGTCGCCTTCACCGGCACGAACCCGCGGCCGGTGCTGCTCGAAGGAACCGCGGCGCTGTGCGGCGGGCCGCTCGATGATCGCGTGCTCAACGGGCTCGACGTGCTGGTACGCGATCAGATCATGGCCATGAAGACGACGTTCACGCCCGGCCACTACCGGCGGCGGGTCGCCGGCGTCCTGGCGCGGCGGCTGGTGACGAAGCTGTGGGATGAATGAAACAAACTCGACGTCATCCTGAGGAGCGAGCGCGACACAGTCGCGAGGGTCTCGAAGGATGGCCGCAAGCACCGCGCTTGTTTCCATCCTTCGAGACGGGCGCGCGCAAACGCGCGCGACCTCCTCAGGATGACGGCGGTGTTGTTTCCTGCTCCCTGAGCACGAACCGCTGGATCTTGCCGGTCGGCGTGCGCGGCAGTTCCGTGCGCAACTCGATCCAGCGCGGATGCTTCCAGGCGCCGGCCTGTGCCTTCACGTGTGCCTTGAGCGCGTCGAACAGGCGCGCGTCCGCCGCGTACCCGTCCCTGAGCACCACGAAGGCCTTGGGTTTGACGAGCCCGTCGGCGTCCTCCTTGCCGATGACGGCGGCTTCGCGCACAGCCTCATGGGAAGCGAGCGCCGCCTCCACGTCGAAGGGCGAGACCCACATGCCGCTGACCTTGAACATGTCGTCGGCGCGGCCGCAGTAGTGATAATAGCCGTCCTCATCGCGCAAGAAGCGGTCGCCGGTGTGCGTCCATGCGCCGGCGAAGGTATTGCGGCTCTTCGCCCGCTGGTTCCAATAGCCCTCGCCGGCAGAGGGCCCGCGCACCAGGAGTTCGCCGATCTCTCCATCGCCGACTTCGCCGCCGCTTTCGTCGACGATTTTCACCTCATAGCCGGCGACCGGCTTGCCGGTCGAGCCGTAGCGTACGTCGCCCGGGCGGTTGCTGAGAAAGGTCTGCAGCATTTCGGTCGAGCCGAGCCCGTCGAGAATGTCGACGCCGACTGCTTTGCGCCAGCGCTCGGCGATGAGCGCCGGCAAGGCCTCGCCGGCCGATACGCACAGCCGCAGCCGGTCAGAGCCGGCGCCCGCGCCCAAGTCTTTGTACGCCAGCAGGGCCGCATAGAGCGACGGCACGGCGTAGAAGACGGTCGGGCGGTGGCGGCGCATGGTGGCAAGAACGCTTTCCGGGGTCGGCCGATCCGGCAGCAGGACGGCGCGAGCGCCGACCGCCATGGGAAACCACATGGCGTTGCCGAGGCCATAGGCGAAGAACAGCTTGGCGGCCGAGAACACGACGTCGTCGCGGCGGATGCCGAGGACGCCCTGGCCGAACAGCCTCGCCGTCGCCATCGGGCTCGAGTGGACGTGCTTGACGGCCTTGGGGTCGCCGGTCGAGCCCGACGTGTAAAGCCAGAACGCGACCTCGTCGGCGACCGTCGGCGCGGTGAACAGCTTCGGCTCCTGACGTGCCAAAAGCTCCTCCAGGAGATGGACTTGGCGCGGCGCAAAGGCTGCCGTGTCGCCAGTGCTCGCCCCGACAAGGATAAGGGTGCGCAGGCGCGGGGCGCGGTCGAGGATCGGCAGGATGGCGCGCGCCAGCGGCGCTGCGGCCACGATCGCCTGTGCCCGGCTGTCGGCGAGCACGTAGTCGTATTGCTCGACGGTTAGAAAGGTGTTGAGCGGAACGGCGACGATGCCCGCGCGGACCGCTCCCCAGAACACCGCGGGAAAATCGACGGTGTCGGGGAGTAGCAGCGCGACGCGGGCTTCGGACCGCAGGCCCAAGGACGCGAGCGCCGCCGCGACCCTGAAGCTGCACTCGCGCAGTTCGGCGTAGGTGATCGACCGCGTGGCATCCGAGAATGCGACCGCGTCGCCGAAGCCGCGCATCACGTTGGCGTCGACGAAGTCGGTCGCGGCATTATACGCGCGGCGTCCGTCAAGGCGTTCCGGCAAGAGCACCCGCCGATGCTGGCGCGAAAGGACGGCAGACTCTAGTGCGAGGCGCTCGTTCGCCGGTGGGACAAATTCGGGGAATCGCGGCCCGTTTCCGCCGGGCGGCAAGCTTTCGCGACGCGCGCCCGTCTGCGCACCATCGCGGCGACGTTCGCGCCCATCGGTAGCGCGCGGCCCCGGATGCATTATATTGCATGGGCGAATCCCCCCTTTGGCAGAAACGGCAGCGGACATGCCGCAGATCACCTACATCGAGCACGACGGCACCACCCATACGGTCGAGGCGGAGAGCGGCTCGACCGTGATGGAGACTGCGATCCGCAACGGCGTCACCGGCATCGTCGCCGAATGCGGCGGCGCGTGCGCGTGCGCGACCTGCATGGTCTACGTCGACGAGGCCTGGACCGAGCGCCTCGCCCCGCGCTCGCCGGAGGAAGAGGACATGCTCGACTTCGCTTACGAGGCCAAGCCGAACTCGCGCTTGTCCTGCCAGATCAAGGTGGACGACGCGCTCGACGGGCTGGTGGTGCGCACCCCGGCCTATCAGGGACGATAGATCGTAGTGCGGATTATCCTATTGCGAGCGCTCAATATTGATGCTATATATCAATGATATCTGGCTCGAGGTGCGAGCATGGATACGGCAAAGATCTTTTGGTCCGGACGGTCGCAAGCAGTGCGTCTTCCGAAGCATTTCCGCTTCGAGGGAAAGGAAGTCCGTATCCGACGTCACGGCAGCGCCGTCATTCTTGAGCCCCTGACGGAAGATTGGACGTGGTTGGACGCGATCGTAGGCAAGCTCGACGAGGATTTCGTTCGAGCGGCGAATGAACAGCCGCGACAGCAAGAGCGGCCGGCGCTCGATAAGCTGTTTGAGTGATGCGCTATCTGCTCGACACCAACGCGGCGATCGGTCTCTTGAATGACGCGACCTCGAAGCTGGCGAAGCGTGCACGGCAGGAGCGTCACGCGGACATTGCGATTTCCGCGATCGTGGCACATGAGCTTTTTTATGGCGCATTCAGAAGCGGGCGACCGGCCCAAAACGTCGGCTTGATCGACGCTCTCCAGTTTGCGGTGCTTGAATTCGACAGGGAGGACGCCCGCCGGGCCGGCGCGGTGCGCGCGCTGCTCGCTTCCCGCGGAACGCCGATCGGTCCTTATGACGTGTTGATCGCGGGCCAAGCCCTGGCGCGCAATATGATCCTGATCACGCACAATACGGACGAGTTCGGACGCGTCCCCGGACTGCAAGTCGAAGATTGGGAGGCGTGATGAACGACCGTCTTTATGTCGACGAGTGGCAAGTTCCGGTAATCATGCGCGCGATCGAATCGCTCGATCGCAACGACGGGGGTTCCCACCATGTTCGGCCTTGTACTGGACAAGCCCGACCATGACGACGCGGCGGAGCCAGCGTCCATCCCGCGCCATCGCGCCCCGCGGCTTCACGCGGCTTGAGAGAGCGAAGTCGTGGCCTGATCGCATGCCGCAATAAGTTGCGCCGTTTGCTCGAACAGGCGTGCAAGTTCGGCGGCCGATGGCACGCCGGTTCCCGGCCCGAGCACCGCGAGCGTAGCCAAGGCTAGGGACGGCAAGGCCCCGCCCGCGACCAGCGCGCGTATTTGCGCGGGCGTGGCCATCGACGCGTCCGCCGGAAGTTCGCCGCGTACCGCGAGCTTGGCTGCGGCGGCGTGACCGATCGTCCGCGCGATCAGCGGCGATACCTCTTCCGGGAAGCCGCCCGAGGCGAGCACCTTCGCCATGCGCAGCGAACGTTCCGCCTGTTTGAGCAGTTCCGCAACGCGGCCCGCCTGGTCGCCCGAATTCTCATCGGTCCGCGCCAGCTCGGGGGCCTGGTGCAGCACACGGCTCGTTCCCTCAGCGAGCTTGATTATTCCCGTTGCCTCGAGGCGCCGCATCGCAAGCCAGGTGTCGCGGTCGATCATCTCGACATCGAGCGGGGCGCCGTCGCCACGAGCCGCGACGACCCGCTTGGCCTCGGCGGCGATCACGTCGCGATCAAGGTCGAGAACCGCAAGCACGCGCAGCCGCCCGTCGCTGCCCTGGCGCGACTCGATGAACAGCGCGCGCTCGCCGTGACGGTGCCGCAAGTCTTCGGCCACCGCCTCGTCGGCGGCGACGATCGTCGGCGCGACGGCCTCGGCCGCCTGCATCATCGCTTGCATGCGCTCGATCATGGCGGCGCGCCCCGAAGGCATCTTCAGCTCCGCGATGTCGCCTTCGCCATCGAGGATTCCTTGGGCCAACGCCTGCTTCTGTCCAAGCAGATGCAGGATTCCATGTTCGATCGAGTTTTCGCAGACGAGATTGACGACGCTCACCGAGCGGGTCTGGTGCTTGCGCCACGCGCGAGCGATCCGCTGCTCGAGTTTGGCCGGATTCCACGGCAGATCGAGATTGACCACTGCGTTCGCGACCTGGAGATTGAGACCGACGCTGCCGCTGTCGGTCGAGAGGAACAGGCGGCACATCGGGTCCTTTTTGAATCGCATGATCTCCGCGCGCCGGCGTTGCTGCGGGACCGAGCCGGTATGCCAAGCCGCCTCGATGCCCATCTCGGCCGCGAGCTCGCGCACGAGCTCCAACATGCGCTCCCATTCCGAGAAAACGATGACCTTACGATCCGGTTCCTCGAACAGGTCATTGAGGATTCGTTCGAGTTCTTCCAGTTTGGGGCTCACCCGGCACTTCGGATCGAGAATCGCCGGCGTATCGCAGATCATTCGCATGCAGGCGAGCAGCATTTGCAGCCGGTCGAACTCGACTTGGGTTAGCGGTCGGCGCTGCGACTGGTAGATGAGACGGACGGCGGGGACGCGGTAATCCTCGTAGCGCTTCAGCTGCTCCTCGACCATCGGGACGAAGTAGGTCTTCACCGTACGCCCAGGCAGTTCCTTCTCTACATCGGCCTTGCGCCGGCGCAACATCACCGATCCGACGCGCCGACGCAGCTCCGCCAGATTCTGGTAGTCGGTCGGACGCCCGCGTTCGTCGAGCCGATAGAACTCCCGATTGAACCGGAACAGCGGCCCGACCAGCTCCGGGTCGAGGTACTGGACGATCGAATAAAGCTCGTCGATCCGGTTCTCGAGTGGCGTACCGGTCAAGACGAACGCATAGGGCGAACGGAGCGACTTCACGCGCCGCGCTGTCTTGGTCTGCCAATTCTTGATCCGCTGCGCCTCGTCGAGCACCACCACGTCGGGCGCGAGAACGGCGTTGATGTCCTCGGCATCGGTCAGCACTTGCTCGTAATTGACGATCGTGAAGAACGGCGGCTCGGAGTAGGCGGCGAGCCGTTGCGGGCGCGGACCAAAAACCAACTTCGTCGGCCGGTCGGTGAAGCGCGCAATCTGTTCTTCCCATTCCGCCTTGAGCGAAGCCGGGCAAACGACCAGCACGCGGGCGATATTCCTTCGGCGAGCGAGCAACTCGCAGGCAGCGATCGCCTGGACCGTCTTGCCGAGGCCCATTTCGTCGGCGAGCAGCACCCTTTCGCCGAACGCCAAGTGCAGCATCCCCTCTTGCTGATACGGCAAGAGCTTCAGGCGCAGGAAGTCGACACCAACCTCGCTGGTCTTGGTTTCGGCGAAAAATGCAGCCCGCTCTTGCAGCCGCGATCGCTGGCGCTTGATGCGCTCGATCCATGGACCGAGGTGGCGCGACACGCGGATAAGACGGCGGATCTTCGTCGGAGCCGATGGCAATCCCTCGATCAGCGCCTCGACCCTGTCGGGATCGAGCGTCTCGTCCGCGCTCAAAAACGGGTGCAGCCAGTTCCATGCCGCTTGCATGCCGGCGCCGTTGGCGGGCCGCGTAAGCGTCAGCCTGGGCGGATCACGACGATCGAGGAAGATCTCGATCCGGCCGCTTCCCTCGCGGGACGCCTGTCGCACGGCCTTGGCGCCCCGACGCTGCAAGGCGGCGATCACCCCCTCGATATGCTTGCAGGTGCCGAGCCCATTGACGCGATGATCGATGCACCCGCAGGAATTGGACATCGCATCGAGACTGCGCAGCTCGACCTCGTACGAACCGCCGGTCCCGGATTGCGTGCGGAACGTGCCGAAGAAAGGGTGCTCGTTTTCGAGCTGTTCGATCGCGACGATCTCGGTGCGGCCGCGCCAGCGGCGAAGTGCGATTTGATCCTCGTCGGTCGTCCGCCATCCCTGCGGGGGAGCGGGCCGATCGAGCACCTTGCGGGCTTCGCTGCGGTTCGCGGACTTGCGCGGTCGCGTCGGTCCCGCCGCCCGCACGCGATTTGCGATCCTCGACACTGATTCGCGCGGCATGGACCGACCGTATACCGGCTTGCCGCACGGTCAACGCGCCTCATTCGCTGTGCACAGCAACTCGCTTCGCGCGGACCGCCGAAGGCGGCTTAATCCGCGGCCATGTCGAGAGGCGGGCCCACGTCGACGGGGATCGGGCACACGTACGGATGCTCCCTGGTCCGCGCCGCAAGATCCGCCTTGGCGCGCGGGATCAGCGTCGCGTCGGTGATGGCCTGCACGGCGGTCGCTGCCATGATCTTGGCGACGTGCACCATGCCCTTGTGGGCGGCGGGCATTTTGCCTTGGGCGGTGAGCTGCCAAGAATGGCCGGGCGTGCCGATCGCGTAGGTCGAGCAGTGCGCCTGCACGGTCGGCACCACCCAGCTCACGTCACCCACGTCGGTCGAACCGACCATCGGCGTGCGCTTGCTGCCCATGGGGACGACGCTGTCGCATAGCGGCGCCGCCCCCTTGGCCACGCCCACCCGGCGATAGGCGGTGGCGATATCCTCGTCCGACAAGGTCGCCTGGATCTTGCGGGCGAAGGCGCGGTCGGCCTCGTCGAACGGCGGCGCGCCGAGGCGCCGCCAGCATTCGAACATGGCCTCTTCGAGCGGCCCATTGCCGAGGAGATTGGAGACGCCGCTGATCACCTTGGCCTCGACCTTGGTCTCGGTCATCAGCGCGGCGCCTTGCGCGATCTTGGTCACCCGCTCGATCAACCGGTTCAATTCCGGCAGTTCGCGGGCGCGGATGAGGTAGCGGACCTTGGCGGTTGCCTGGACGACGTTGGGCGCGATGCCGCCGGTGTCGAGCAGCGCGTAATGGACGCGTGCGTCGCTCGGCATGTGCTCGCGCATGTAGTTGACGCCGACGTTCATCAGCTCGACCGCGTCGAGCGCGCTGCGCCCGAGGTGCGGCGCCGCCGCCGCGTGGGAGGCGCGCCCGGCGAAGGAGAAATCGATGCGGGTGTTGGCGAGCGAGACCGCATCCGCCACCTCGCAAAAGGCCGACGGATGCCAGGTGATGGCGATATCGACGTCGGCGAAGGCGCCGGCGCGGACCATGAACGCCTTGGCGGCGCCGCCCTCCTCGGCCGGGCAGCCGTAGTAGCGCACCCGGCCCGGTACCTTGTTGCAGGCAAGCCAGTCCTTGAGCGCCGCCGCGGCGAGCAGCGAAGCGGAGCCGAGGAGATTGTGGCCGCAGCCGTGTCCGGCCCCGTTGCCCGCAAGCGGACGATGCTCTGCGACGCCGGCCTCCTGGCTCAGGCCGGGGAGCGCGTCGTATTCGCCGAGGATCGCGATCACCGGGCCGCCTTGGCCGGCCTCGCCCATGACGGCGGTCGGAATGCCGGCGAGTTCGCGGGTGATGCGAAAGCCTTCGCGCTCGAGTTCCGTGACGTGCTCGGCGACCGAGCGCCGCTCCTGATATTGCAGCTCCGGCATGCCCCAGATGCGGTCGCTCAGCGCTTCGAAGGCGTCCTTGCGCGCATCCACCAGGCGCCAGATTTCCTCGGTGTTGTTCATCGTACCCTCGCCTGCAGCGATCTCGCCGGAGCAATCGCTCCGCCGGCATTATCGCGCAGGGCGGCGCGAAAAAGAAGCGCCCGGCCGCTCAAGGCCGAGCACCCATCGCCTAGGCCGGCACCTTGGTTTTCGGCTTGATGCGCCAGAGCTGGAAGCCCTGGTCGTTGATCGCCTTTTCGATCGCGCTGCGAGAAAAGTTGTGCGGCGGCTCTTTGTCGGGGCGGATGACGCCGGTCGCATGCCACGGACCGTGCTGCTGGGGCAGCTTGCTGCCTTCCGCATCGCCGGCGAAGGCACACAGCTCGCCCTTGGCGTCGGACTTGAACATGAAGATACGCATCGTATTCACCTTTCTGCGAACAACGCGACTGCGGCGATGATGCTTGGCTCAGCGCCGGCGGAATTGCTGGCGCGGCGGCGGACGGCGGGGCATCGCAGCGCGCTCGTCCTTGTGACGGAATATCAACCGGCCTTTCTCGAGATCATACGGCGACATTTCCACGGTGACCCGGTCGCCGGCCAGGGTCTTGATGCGGTTCTTCTTCATCTTGCCGGCCGTATAGGCGACGATCACATGGCCGCTGTCGAGTTGGACGCGATAGCGTGCGTCGGGCAGGATTTCGGTGACGAGACCTTCGAACTCGAGCAGCTCTTCTTTCGCCATGGTCTACTCCCCGGTGATGGACATGGCCGCGGTGCGCGGGCGCGGCCGAGCGGCAGGTTGCAGGAACGGCAAGGTGGCGAGGTTGTTTGGATCATGCCGCGGCTTGCCGCGGCTCGACGCCGGCTGATGCGGGTGCGGCTGCGCTCCGGCGCGGCCATGGCGCTTGCGATCATGCCGCGGCGCCGCCCGGCCGCGCTCCGGAAGGGGTGCCGGCATGGCGGTGGGCCGCAACGACCGCCGATCGGTCGCCGGGATCGCCATCCGAATCAGCTTCTCGATCGCGCGCAGGTACGGCATCTCCTCAGCGGTGCAGAACGAGATGGCCGCGCCGGCGGCACCCGCCCGCGCGGTACGGCCGATGCGATGCACGTAGCTTTCGGGGATATTGGGCAGATCGTAGTTGATCACGTGGCTGATGCCGTCGACGTCGATCCCGCGCGCGGCGATGTCGGTGGCGATCAAGGTGGCGATCCGGCCGGCACGGAACGCGGCCAGCACCCGCTCGCGCTGGGGCTGCGACTTGTTGCCGTGGATCGCCTGGGCGGCGATGCCGGCCTTGGCGAGGCCGCGTACGACCTTGTCGGCACCGTGCTTGGTGCGGGTGAAGACGAGCACCCGGTCGATCGGCTGGTGCCGCAGCAGCTCCGCCAACGCCGCCAGCTTCTCCGAGCGGCCGAGATGGATGACGCGCTGATCGACCTGCTCGACCGTCGTCGCCGCAGGCGTGACCGCGACTCTGACGGGATCGCGCAGCATCTGCGCGGCGAGTTCCGCGATCGGCCGCGGCATGGTGGCGGAGAAGAACAAGGTCTGCCGCCTGGCCGGAAGCCGCGCCACGATTTTGCGGACGTCGTGGATGAAACCCATGTCGAGCATGCGGTCGGCTTCGTCGAGCACCAGGATCTCGACCTGGTCGAGCCGCAGCGCACGGCTGTGTACGAGGTCGAGCAGGCGTCCCGGGGTTGCCACCAGCACGTCGACGCCGCCCTCGAGCGCGCGCATCTGGGGGCCGATCGACACGCCGCCGATCGCCAGCGCCGTGCCGATGCGCAGGTGGCGGCCGTACGCCTTGAAGCTGTCCAGGATTTGCCCGGACAATTCGCGCGTCGGGGCAAGCAGCAGCACGCGGCAGCTCTTGCGATCGGATCGCCGGCGGTCGGTCGACAGACGGTGGAGGATCGGCAATGCAAAGGCCGCGGTCTTGCCGGTGCCGGTCTGGGCTATGCCGATGACGTCGCGGCCGCGCATGGCGACCGGAATGGTCTGGGACTGAATCGGAGTGGGATCGACGTAGTTTTCTTGCGCTATTGCGCGGATGATCGGCTCTGTCAGGCCGAATGCCTTAAAAGAGTTCAAGAAGTTAACTTTCCATTCAGCGAGGTCGCCGGACGCCCTCGGGCGCAATCGGCGTGTCGCGGGTTGTTGGGACATCCCGCGTGCCTGGGCTGTCAGTCGGAAATGGCGGAGAAACAGGCCGAATACCGTTCACTGCGGATTCGTTCACGCGTCCTGGAGGGAACCTCTCTCGAAATCGATCCTCCGCCTCGGCTGCTATATAGACCTTTGCTGTGTTTATTTCAAGGCGAACCGGGGCTTAGCGCGAGTTCCTGAATTCGGCTTGCGCAACCGGCCGGGCTGCGTCGCGCGCGATGCGCAGGTCACACGTACACCACGCCGACCCATTCGGCGATCAGCGCCGGCCGCTCCTGACCTTTGACCTCGACGGTGCATTCGCGGGTGATCGCCAAGCCGCCGGCCTTCGGCTCGACCGAGACGAGCTTCATGCGCATGCGGATGTCGCTACCGGCTGGCACCACGCCGGTGAAGCGCAGCTTATTGAACCCGTAGTTGAGGCCGCGCTTCACGTCCTTGACCCGCATGATCTGCGCCGACATGGTCGACATCAGCGACACGGTGAGAAATCCGTGGGCAATGGTGCCGCCCATCTCCCGGTTGGCGCGCTCGACGTCGACGTGAATCCACTGGTGGTCTCCGCACAGCTCCGCGAAGCGGTCGATGCGATCCTGATCGACCTTAATCCAATCCGACACCCCGACCTCCTGACCCACGAGACCGGGAAGCTCCGCCACGTCGACCATTCGCGTCATGTTCATCCCCTATTGCTCGCCCATATTGCGGCCGATCGCGCCGCCATGCAAACGTCAGCCATAGAGAATACTCAAGAGGGAAAACGCATGACCCGCTTGTGTGAAGGCCGGGTTGCCATCGTGACCGGGGCCGGGCGCGGGCTCGGCCGCGAGCACGCGCTGATGCTCGCGGCGCACGGCGCCAAAGTCGTGGTCAACGACATCGGCACGGGCCGCGACGGCAGCGGCAAGGACGCCTCCCCGGCGGCCCAGGTGATCGATGAAATCCGTAAGGGGGGCGGCGAAGCGGTCGCCAACGGCGACGACGTAGCCGACTGGAACGGCGCCAAGAATCTCATCGACCACGCCGTCGCGACGTTCGGCCGGCTCGACGTGCTGATCAACAACGCCGGCATCCTGCGCGACCGCATGCTCACCAACATGACCGAGGACGAATGGGACGCGGTGATCAAGGTGCACCTCAAGGGCACGTTCGCGCCCTCCCGGCACGCGTCCGCCTATTGGCGCGACCAGAACAAGGCGATCACTGGGCCGGTCAAGGCGCGCATCATCAACGTCACGTCGACCTCGGGCATCTACGGCAACGTCGGGCAGACCAACTACGGTGCGGCGAAGGCCGGCATCGCGGCCTTCAGCATCATCGCGGCGCGCGAACTCAAGCGCTACGGCGTCACCGTCAACGCGATCTCGCCGTCGGCGCAGACGCGCATGACCGAAGGCCTGCGCGAATTGACCGCCGAGCAGCGCGAACGGCGCAACCCGCGCTGGGTGTCGCCGCTGGTCACGTGGCTCGCCAGCGAGGACTCCCAGGACGTCACCGCGCGGGTGTTCCAGGTCGGTAACGGCATCGTCGCGGTGTGCGAAGGCTGGCGGCGCGGCCCGACCATCGAGCAGATGGACGACCCGGTGAAGCTCGGCCCGATCGTGCGCGAGATGGCAGCAGCGGCGCGCAAGAACTCGGGCATGGACGGGCTGGAGCTGGATTGAGCCGGCACCTCGCCTCAAGCTGCTCCGGCAACCTCGGGACCACGAACGCGGGACTCAGCGCACCGATGATCTCCGTGGAAGCATGAAAGTAAGCAATCCTAAAGTCGGCAACCATGCGCAAAACTTGAACATCGCAATGATGCCGATCTGGTCGGCGAGCGCCCCGACCGCCGCAGCCGCCAGTCCGCCGAGCCCGAACGCCAAACCGTAGAACAGTCCGCCGACGAGGCCCACGCGGTGAGGCACCAGATCGATCGCATAGATGAGGATGGATGGGAACGCGCTTGCCATGATCAAACCGATCACGACGCTGAGCACGCCGGTCCAGAACAGGTCCACATACGGAAGCAGGAGCGTGAAGGGCAGCGACCCGAGGATCGAGATCCAGATCACGCGGTAGCGGCCGATCCGGTCGCCGACTATGCCGCCGATAATGACGCCCAAGGCGGCGACCACGAGGTAGAGGAACAACATGAGCTGCGAGACCTGCACCGCCACGCCGAAGCGCTCGATCAGGTAGAAGGTGTAGTAGGAGGTGAATGCCGCCGTGTAGGCATTCTTCGACAGCAACAAGAGGATCAGGATCGTCATCGCCGTCAGCATGGGTCCCGACGGCAGGATCGCGGCGGCTGTTGCGGCCTGGCCCTTTTTCGTCGCGGCGATCTGCGATCTGCGCATTTCCGAATAGCGCGCACCCGTCCACGCCATCAGCACCATGGCCGCGAGCGCGACCGCCGACATCCAGGCGATACTCGTCTGCCCGCGCGGGACCACGATCATCGCGGCGAGCAGGGGTCCGAACGCGTATCCCGCATGCCCGCCGATCTGAAAAATGCCCTGAGCAAACCCGTGCTGGCCGGCCGCCGCGTGGCGCGCCATCCGCGTGGCCTCCGGATGGAACACCGCCGAGCCGAGCCCGACCATGGCCGCGGAGACGAGCACCGTTGCGTAATTGCCCGCAAACGCAAGCCCGAGGAGCCCCGAGAGAGTTGCCGCCATGCCGGCAACCATCGCGTAGGGCCAAGGCTTATGGTCGGTGACGAAGCCGAGGGCCGGCTGCAGCATCGAGGAGGTGACCTGGAAAGCAAGCGTGATCAGCCCGACCTGGGTAAAGTCCAGCCGGTACGCCTCCTTGAGAAGAGGGTACATGGCCGGAATCATCGACGAAATCAGGTCGTTGAGCAGATGCGCGCCGCTCAGCGCCAGCAGAATCGGCAAGAGCGGACGGGAACGGTGCGAGAGAGTGACGAGCGCAGTCATGCCGGACCCTTGGACGACGCGGCTTCTCGCGTCAACCGGGAGCGGGCGCATGGCTAGGCTTCGCCAAATGGGCCATTCGGCCTTGTCAGTCGGGCGAAATGCGGACCATGCTGGAGGCGGCGGCGCAGGTCACCGGCGAGCGTCGATCCGATGGGGCACGACAAGAGCGTGATGACGATTCGGGAGAACCCATGGCGGGCGCCCTCTTCCATCCCGACTTCAAGGCGTCGCCCTATTGGTGGGAGGCGTGGCGACCGAACGCGGATGGCTCCGCCGACGTGCCGGCGCGGGCGGACGTCGCAATCGTCGGTGCCGGCTATGGCGGCCTCGCCACGGCGCTCGAGCTTCGCCGCGCCGGCACCGACGTCGTCGTCATCGAGGCCGACGAATTCGGTTCCGGCGCGAGCAGCCGCAACGGCGGCGCGGTCAGCGGCGGCATCAACCTCGGCAAGGGCCTCTCGGGCCGCAGAAGCGCCGATCAAGACGAATTGGCGCGCGAGGCCGCAGCCATGCGGCGCGATGCGGCGGACTCGCTGCTGCTCGTCGAGGAGATCATCGCCCGCGAGAAGATCGAGTGCTGCTACGAGCGCAAGGGCCGCTTCGTCGGCGCCTATACGCCGCGGCACTATGACGATCTTGCGCGCAAACTCGATGCGCTCAACCGCGACGCCGGTGGCGAGGCCACCATGCTGGCGAGGGCGCACCAGCACGAGGAGATCGCGAGCGACTTCTACTATGGCGGCATGGTGGTGCGGCGCTCCGGCAAGCTGCATCCGGCGCTCTACTGCAGGGGCCTCCTCGATGCGTGCCGGCGCCACGGCGTCACCTTGTGCGCCAGGACGCGCGTGACCCGGATCGCGCGCCGGCCCCCGGGATTCCTCGTGCGGACGGAACGCGGCGAGGTCGCCGCGCGCGAGGTCGTCATCGCGACCAACGGCTATACCGGCGACGCGACCCCCGCGCTCAAGCGTCGCCTGCTGCCGGTCGCAAGCCACATCATCGCGACCGAGGAGCTCGCCCCCGAGCTTGCCGCAAGCCTCATCCCCAACGGCAAAACAGTCAACGACACGCCGCGTGTGCTCACCTATTACCGCATGTCGCCCGACGGCAAGCGGGTCCTGTTCGGCGGCCGCGCCCGCTTCACCCAGGTCGGGCCGCAGGTGAGCGTGCCGGCGCTCCACCGCATGATGACCCGTCGCTTCCCGCAGCTTGCGCGCGCCCGCGTCACCCACGCCTGGACCGGGAACGTCGCGTTCACGTTCGATTTTCTGCCGCACATGGGGCGCCTCGACGGCATGCACTACCTGCTCGGCTGCAATGGCAGCGGAGTTGCGATGATGACCTATCTGGGCACGCAGAGCGCGCGCAAGATTCTCGGCGGTACGAACCGGGCGTCGGCGCTCGACGAGCGCGATTTCCCGACGGTGCCGCTCTACGACGGCAATCCGTGGTTTCTGCCCCTCGTCGGCGGCTACTATCGCCTGCGCGATCGGCTGGATCGGTGGATGGCGTGAGCGGCCGTCGGCAAGAGCCATCGGAGGAAAGTCGTCATGAATCGTCTGGATGGAAAGGTCGCTTTGATCTCGGGCGCCGCGCGCGGCATCGGCGCCGAGACGGCCCGTAAGATGGTAGCGGCGGGAGCCACCGTCGTCATCGGCGACGTGCTGGCCGATCGCGTGCGCGGGACGGCGAGAGAAATCGCCGACGCGGGCGGCAAGGCGCTCCCTCTCGCCCTCGACGTGACCACGGAGGCGTCGTGGGCGGCCGCCGTCGCCGCGGCAATCAAACAGTTCGGCAAGCTCGACATTCTCGTGAACAACGCCGGCATCTTCCTCGGCAAGGACCTGATGGACGCAACTATGGAGGATTGGAGCCGCCTCGTGGCCATCAACATGACCGGCGTCTGGCTCGGCACCAAGGCGTGCGCGCCCGCGCTCGCCGAGAGCGGCAAGTCGAGCCGGCACGGCTCGGCGATCGTGAACCTTGCCTCGGTGGCCGGCCTCGTGGGCTCGCAGCTCGACCCGCTCTACTCGATGACCAAGGGCGGCGTGACCTTGTTCACCAAGTCGGCCGCCCTTTCCTTCGGCCGCAAGGGTTGGAAAATCCGCGTCAACTCGATCCATCCCGGCGTGATCGAGACCGACATGGGCGCGCAGACGTTCGCGTCGCGGGCGCGGCAGGCCGGCAGCAACGACGTCGAGGGCGCCCGCAACGTCGCCATGCGGCAGCATCCGATCGGCCGCCTCGGCATGCCTGAGGACATCGCCCTCGGCATCGTCTTCCTGGCATCCGACGATGCGGGCTTCATGACCGGATCAGGAATGGTGGTCGACGGCGGCCTGACGGCGCAGTAGGCGAGACAAACGCGACGTCATCCTGACGAGGCCCGCGCAGCGGGCCGTCTCGAAGGATGGCCACAAGCACGGAGCCCACTTCCATCCTTCGAGACGCGCGCGCCTTCGACGCGCTCCTTCAGGATGACGCCGGAGTTGGTTCCACGCGGCCGGATCATCGCGCATGTGGCAACGCGCTGCAGGGCGAACTCAACCGGAAAAGAAGCGATTGTGCGGGCGCGGCAGGCCGAGATGCTCGCGCAGCGTCGTTCCTTCGTAGTCGCGCCGATAAAGGCCGCGGCCCTGCAACTCTGGAATGACGTGCTCGACGAAATCGTCGAGCGCACCCGGCAAGTAGGGGAACATGACGGTGAAGCCGTCGCAACCTTCGGTAAACAGCCATTCCTCCATCTCGTCGGCGATCGTTTTCGCCGTGCCCACCATGGCAAGGCCGGCATAGCCGCCCAGCCGCTGCGCGAGCTGTCGCACGGTCAGATTCTCGGCCCTGGCGAGATCAATTGCCCGCTGGCGGCCGCTT
>DASPVJ010000194.1:0-9037 GCA_035622435.1 Xanthobacteraceae bacterium
GGTGTTCAACGCCATCGGCGGGCACGCCTACGGGTGGGTTTATCCCGGGCCGATGGGCGCGGTGCTCACGCCCGCGCTCATCGGCGTCGACAAGGGCGGGCATCTGCCCAACGCCTCGATGTTCTGCGGACGCTGCGAGGAAGTCTGCCCGGTGCGCATCCCGCTGCCGCGCATGATGCGCGCGTGGCGCGAGCGCGAGTTCGAGCGGCATCTGTCGCCCGCAGCGGTGCGCGGCGGCCTCAAGTTTTGGGCGTTCTTCGCCAAGCGCCCGGCGTTGTATGGGCTCGCGACCGTCCTCGCGTCGCGCGTGCTGTGGCTATTCGGGCGATCGGCCGGACGGTTCCACCGGTTGCCGTTCGCGGCCGGCTGGACCCGCCACCGCGACTTCCCGGCGCCCCAGGGCGCAACCTTCCAGGCGCAATGGCGGCGGAGGCGGCGGGGATGATTGATACGAGGGCTTCGCGTAGCCGCCATCAAAAAATCCGGCGCTGTCCTAATTTCCGCAAAGGGCAGCGCGCGCTTTTGGAGGAATGAGGGGAGGGAAGCGATGGAGAGCAAGCGCGCGGGTTGGGAACATAGGTTTGCGCATCCAGCAGTCCTTGCCTCAATCATCGCGGGTCTAACCGGTCTTGGCGTAGCAATTTCAAGCGCCATTTCGGGTAGTATTACTGCTCATTATCAGGCGGAGGCAGAGAAAGCCAAGTTGAAAGCCGACATGTTGTTAACACTCGCAAGACTACCCGATCTTAAGCAGCGCTCAAATGCAACCCTCGCTTTGCTTCGATCAGGCATTCTTGAGGACCGCGATGGGAAGGTTTGCAGGGCGTTTGTCGACCCGGACGCATCGGGAAATTGCAAACCGCCAAATTAGGACACTATCAAAAAATCCTGACGGCTTCGCTTTCGACATCGGCGCGGATATAGGGGGAAAGGCCGTCGCGTGTCGAATAACCGACCTCCACGTCGTCTCCGACCGTCTTGCGGATGGTCTCGTAGGCATCCATGAATTGAAGGAATCCGAAGCGATCTTCCGAGACCGGATCGACAAAGACATCGATATCTGAAGCGGCCCCCGCCGCGTCGCGCGCATGCGAGCCGAACAGATACAATGCGGCCACCCCGAAATCCCGCAAGGCGGGTTCAGTCTGCTTCAGCTTGGCGATGATCTCGTCGCGTCGCATGGCGCAATTCTAGCCCAAGCAAGGCTTCGGATGCCAGAGTCGAAACGTTTGCGCTTTACGCTTGCACGCCATAACTTACGACAAGCCAATCTTCCCTTAAGGACCGACGGCTAATGTCCGCGCGCGACCTCATCTTCGGCTCGATCCGCCGCTCGCTCGGCGTCACCGGCCGCGAGGCGCCGCGGCGCAAGACGGTCGACGACCGCCTGGCGCAGCACCCGGCCGGCCTCATCCCGGCGCGCGGGCAACTGCCCGCCAAGGAGCGGCTCGCGCTCTTCCGCGCCATGGTGGAAGCGGCGAACGGCAGCGTCGAGGCGATCGCAGACGCCGCCGACGTGCCGAGCGCGATCGCCGCGTTCCTGCGCGGGCACAATCTGCCGCTGGCGGTGCGGCGCGGCGCCGACCCGCGGCTCGCCGCGCTGCCGTGGCAGCGCGAGCCCAATCTCGAAGTTGCGATCGGCCCGTCGGACGGCAAGGACCTCGCCGCGGTTTCGCACGCCTTTGGGGCAATCGCGGAGTCCGGCACCTTGATGCTCGTCTCCGGTCCCGACAATCCGACCACGCTCAACTTCCTGCCCGACACCCACATGGTCGTGGTCGACGCCGGGGACGTCGCCGGCGATTACGAGACCCTGTGGCGGCGGCTGCGGGATCGATTCGGCGCCGGCGCGATGCCGCGCACCGTCAACCTCGTCACCGGCCCCTCGCGCTCGGCCGACATCGAGCAGACGCTCATCCTCGGCGCGCATGGCCCGCGCCGGCTGCATGTGATGGTGGTGGGGAAGGCGGGGGACGCGTAGCGCGTCATTGCGAGGAGCCCTCAGGGGCGACGAAGCAATCCAGGAAATCGCGTGTGGTCCTGGATTGCTTCGCTCCGCTCGCAATGACCGCGAAATCAATCGAGCGAAATTTTCGCGCCTTTGATCACGGCGCTCCATTTTTCCGTTTCGGCCTTGAACAGCGCGGCGAGTTCCTCCGGCGTCGAGCCGGCCGCCACCATGCCGATGTTTTCGAACTTTGCCTTGATGACCGGATCGTGCAAGACGGCGACGGTGTCGACGTGGATTTTCTCGACGATCTCGTGCGGCGTCCGGGCCGGAACGAAGAAGGCGAACCACCCGATCACGTCGAAGCCGGGAACGCCCGCCTCCGCGACGCTCGGCAAATCCGGCGCCAAGGGGCTGCGTTGCGCCGAGGTCACCGCGAGGCCGCGAATCTGGCCGCTCCTGACCTGCTCGATCATCGCCGGGCCGCCGATCTGCAGGTCGACCCGCCCGGCGATCGTATCCGTCATCGCCGGCGCGTCGCCCCGATAAGGCACGTGCGTCATCTCGATGCCGGCGATCTGCTTGAGCAACTCGCCCGCCAGGTGCGGCGTGGTGCCGACGCCGGGGGACGCATAGGTGACCTTGCCGTTGTTCGCTTTGGCGAAGGCGATGAAGTCCGCGACCGATTTCACCGGCGATGAATTCGGCAGCACCATCAGCAGGGGAAACGTGCACACGAGCGTGACCGGCGCCAGGTCGCTGATCGCGTAAGGCAGCGAGCGATAGAGCAGGCGGCTGGTCACAAGCGACGAGGTGCCCATGAAGACGGTGTAGCCGTCGGGCTCGGCGCTTGCGACCGCGGCGGCGGCGATGTTGGTGGCGGCGCCGGGTTTGTTCTCCACCACCGCCTGCTGGCCCCAGGTTCTCGACAGCTGGTCGGCGGTGATGCGGGTGACCACATCGGTCGATCCGCCCGGCGCATAGGGGACGATGACGCGCACCGGCCGCGTCGGCCAAGCTGCGGCCGATGCCGTACGGGCGAGGGCGGGCGCAAGCGCAAACGTCGCGCCCAGCGCAACGAAACGGCGGCGGTCGATCATGATTTGCACCCGTCGGGAATTTCCAATGATCCCAAACCGGCGCGAAGGATAGCGCCTCCGGGGCTGAGCTGAAAGATGGAGGCGAGGCGGACGCGAGCCGCCGTCAGGCGGCCGAGGCCAGCGCGAGGCTCGCCGCCGCCTGTGCGCCGTCGACGACCCAGCGCCCGACCGGCTTGCCGGTCGTCGGATCGAGCGCCCACGTCAGGCTCAGGCTGGGACGCCGGCGGACGGCGTGCACGGGCGGCTGGGCGGCGCCCACATCTTCGCGGCTCACCAGCTCCAACATCTGTCTGCTCCCGTGCGTCGTGCGATGCGAACCACGTGTCCATCGCATCGATCGCGGGCGCATTGTGTGAAGCAGTTCACATTGGGCGGGGATTTCGGCCGAGGCGGCCGCCCGGCCTACCGGAACCGCGGCGCGACTTCCTCGCACATGAGCTGGAGCGAGCGCATCACCTTGTCGTCGGGCAGCATGCCGCCGCAATTGAGTTCCGCCAGGATGCCGTTGAGACCCAGGGTGCGGATCAAATCCTGCAGCCGCCTGGTCACGGAGTCCGGCGTTCCGATGATGACCTTGTCGCGCAGCGCCGCTTCGTAGGTGACCGTCTGCAGCGCCTGCCCGCGCTCGGCGCGGCGCTCGATCGCCCGCGCCCCCGGCCGCGTCGCCGAGTCCACGACCTGGGCGCCGAGGGTGCGGTAGAATTGCATGATCGATTGCTCGGGCTCGGCGCGCGCCGATGCCTCGTCGGCGCCGACGTAGACCGGAACGCGCAGGTAGACCTCGCCGTCGCCGGCGTGGCCGGCGGCGCGGTAGGCCTGGCGATAAGCGGCGATATCGGGACCCAGTTCCTCGAGCGTGCCGAGGCGCACCGCGACGAAAATCGGCAACCCCATGGCGCCGATCGCCGGGAACGTGTCCGGGCTCGTCGCCGCAATGCGCAGCGGCGGATGCGGCTTCTGCAACGGCTTCGGCACCATCGCGATGTTGCGGAAATTGTAGAACCGCCCCTCGAAGGAAAAGCGCCCGTCGCTCCACGACCGCTTGAGCACCTCCAGCACCTCGGCGAAGCGCTCGCGGCTCTCGGCGTAGGGCACGCCATAGGCCTCGTAGGTGCGGGGAAAGCCGCTGCGGCCGACGCCGAAGATGAGGCGTCCCCGGCTGACGTGATCGAGGGTCGCCACCTCCTCGGCCAAGCGCAGCGGATGGCACAGCGGCAGCACCTGCACGGCAATGCCGACCTTGAGGCGCTGCGTGCGCGACGCGATGGCGGTGGCGATCAGGAGCGGGGCGGAGAGCACCGATCGCTCGGGCAGGAAGTGCAGTTCGGCGAGCCAGACGACGTCGAGTCCCCAGCGTTCGGCCGCGTCGACCTGGGCAAAGGCGTGGGCGAACGCTTCCGCGTCCGTCTGCCCTTTGCTGCGCGAAAATTCGTGAAAGACGCCGAACTCGAACGCCATGCATGCCTCCCCCGCCCGCCCGCTATAGCGCGAACCGGCGAGATGGTCTATCGGCTGGCCTGCACGCCATCGCTCGGCCGGGCGGCCAGGAATAGGATCGATGCAGACAATCGACGTGCTGAGCATCGCGCGCTTGAGCGCGGCGGAGCGCGCAAAGATCGAGGCGGTCGACCCGGCGATCCGGCTGGTCGACGCGGGCGGCTGGTTCGACGGAGAATATCGCGACACCTGGCCCGCCCGCGCTTCTGCACGCTATTTGTCGCCGCGCGCCACCGGCTCGGGAACCCGCGAAGAGCGCGACCGCCTGCTCGCCGAGGCGGAGGTGATCCTGGGCAGCTGGCCGTTTCCGCTCGATCTGCGCGCCCGCGCGAAGCGTCTCAGGTGGTTTCACCAGCGGCCCGCCGGCGCCAGCAACCTCCTGCTCGGCGACCTGTGGGGCAGCGACGTGGTGGCGACGACCTCGCGCGGCGCCGGCAACACGCTCGCCATGGCTGAATACGCGCTCGCCGGCATCCTCTATTTCGCCAAGGGGCTGCGCCACGCCGAGGCCGACCGCGCCGCCGGCGCGTTCGATTTCCGCGCCTACCGGCCGTTGCTCATCGACGGCAAGACCGCCTGCGTCGTCGGCGCCGGCGGCATCGGCCGCGACGTCGGCAAGCTCGCCGCGGCGCTCGGCATGCGGGTCGTCGGCACCCGCCGCCACCCCGACGGCGCGCCGCTGCCGCCCGGCTTTGCTGCACTCGGCGGACCGGCGGACCTCGACCGCTTCCTCGCCGACAGCGACTTCGTCATCATCTGCTGCCAATGGACGCCGGAGACGACGCGCCTGTTCGATGCCAGGCGATTCGCCGCCATGAAGGCGGGCAGCGTGCTCGTCAACGTCGCGCGCGGCGAGATCGTCGACGAGGAGGCGTTGGCGGACGCGCTTGCGCGCAATCATCTGCGCGGCGCCGCCCTCGACGTCTACGTCGGCGAGTTCGAGCGCGCGCCCTTGGCGCGGCTGTGGTCCGATCCCAAGGTGCTGATCACGCCGCACACCTCCGGCAACAGCGACCAGGACCGCCACGCCGGGATCGACCTGTTCTGCGAAAACCTGCGCGCCTATTTGGACCGCCGGCCGCTGCGCAACGTCATCGATTGGAAGCGGGGCTACTAGCGATGCTCGTTACGCCCTCGGGACGGCAGGCCGCGATGTTCGATTTCGACCGCATCATCGAGCGCCGCGGCACCCACTCCTCCAAATGGGACAACGTGGCGCGCCTCTCGGGCATCGAGGCGGCGGATGCGATTCCCATGTGGGTCGCGGACATGGATTTCGCCGCGCCGCCGGGCGTGACGGAGGCGCTGGCCGCCGAGACCAGGCTTGCGACCCACGGCTATTACGCCGACACCGGCTCCTGGGCGGAGGCGCTTTCGGCTTGGTTCGCGCGCCGGCACGACTGGCGGATCGATCCGGCCTGGGTCAGCCCGACGCCGGGGGTCGTATCCGGGCTCGCCCTCGTGCTGCAGGCGGTGAGCGGGCCCGGCGACGAGGTCGTGGTGTTCCCGCCCGCCTATCACGCGTTCCGCAAGATCATCCTCGCCAACGAGCGGCGCATTCTCGATGCGCAGCTCATCGAGAGCAACGGCCGCTATTGCATGGACCTCGATGCGTTGCGCGCGCAGCTGACGCCGGCGACCAAGGTCGTGTTCTTTTGCAGCCCGCACAATCCGGGCGGGACGGTGTGGTCGCGCGAGGAGATTCGCGAGCTCGCGGCCCTGTGCGCCGAGCGCGACCTGATCCTGGTGTCGGACGAGATCCATTGCGACCTCTTGCTGGCCGGCGCCAAGCACACCCCCACCATCGCGGCGGCGCCGGAAATCGCCGACCGGCTGGTCACCTGCGTCGCCGCGACCAAGACGTTCAATCTCGCCGGCGCCCACATGGGCGCCTGCGTCACCTCGGACGCGGCGTTGAAGCGGCGCCTCGACGCGCGGATCGCGGCGAGCAGCCTCGCTTCGTACAACCGCTTCGGCATGATCGCGACCGAGGCCGCCTGGCGCACCGGCGACGCGTGGCTCGACGCGCTCTTGCCCTATCTCGCCGGAAGCCGCGACCTGTTCGACGCGCGCATCGAGGCGGCGGCGCCGGGCGCGCGCTCCATGCGGCTTTCCGCCACCTACCTGGCGTGGGTCGATTTTTCCGGCACCGGGCTGCCGCCGGAAGACGTTGCCGCCCGGGTGAAAGAGCGCGCGCGCATCTTTGCCAGCCCCGGCCCGCAGTTCGGACCCGGCGGCGAGAGCTGGCTGCGCTTCAACTTCGCCACGCCGCGCCCGATCCTCAAAGAGGCGCTCGGGCGGCTCGACGACGCGTTCGAGGATTTGCGGGCGTGACGGCCGGCGCCGAGCCGGCGCTTGCGCATCCTCGCCCGCGGCGCGATAAGGATTCGCCGCCGGGAGAGCAGGGGGCCGAGCGATGACCAGACCCGTGGTGGGCGTGATCGCGAACACGCATATCGCGGAGAGACGATTCCCCGGGCAGATCGTCGGCGAACGAAACCTGCGCGCGGTCGCCGAAGTCGCCGGTGCGCTGCCGCTGATGTTTGCCAGCGTCCCGGACATCACCGACATCGACACGTTGCTGGCAACGGTCGACGGCGTGTTGCTGACGGGCGCGCGGGCGAACGTCCATCCGACCCGCTTCAACGCCGCGCCGCATTCCGGGCACGAGCCTTACGACGAGCGGCGCGACGCCGTGGCGCTCGCGTTGGCCGAGGCGTGCGTCGCCCGCGGCGTTCCTATTCTCGGACTCTGTCGCGGCTTTCAGGAAATCGCCGTTGCCTTCGGCGGCTCGCTGCATCACGAGATCCGCGACCTGCCCGGGCGCATGAACCATCGCATGCCGCGCCTGGCGAACGGGGAAGTGCATCCGGATCCGACCGTCGTCTTCGCCGACCGTCACGACGTGACCCTCGTTCCCGGCGGCGCGTTCGCGCGGATTTTCGGCCGCGAGACCATCCGGGTGAACTCGCTGCACGGTCAGGGCATCCTCGAGCCCGGCAAGCGGGTGGTGGTCGAGGGCGTGGCCGAGGACGGCACCATCGAGGCGATCCGCATCGCCGACGCGCCGGGCTTTGCGCTCGGGGTGCAGTGGCACGCGGAGTACGACGCGCAACGCAACTGGATCAACCGCGCGCTGTTCCAGGCGTTCGGCGCGGCGCTCTCGGCGCGCCGGCAGGCGGCGTAGGGTAGGGCGCATTAGCGGCCGATGGGCCGCGTAATGCGCCGCGACGCTGACGGCGCATTACGGCTTCGCCAATGCGCCCTACGATGGCAACCGCTGGCGGAGCGTGAAAATCTCCGCCCATGGATCCGCCTTCAACGCGCCGAGCCGTTGGCGCAGGTTGTCGATCTTGAAGTGGTCGGCGCGCACGCTTTCGGTGAGTTCGCTCCACTCGAGCGGGGTCGAGACGGTCGCGTCCGGCTTGGCACGGGTGGAATAGGGCGCGACCGCCGTGGCGCCGCGGGTGTTGCGGAAGAAATCGACGAAGATGCGGCCCGTGCGCGCGCGTTTCGACATGGTGGCGACGTAGCGCGCGGGCGAATCCTTGGCCATGGCCTGGGCGAGCGTGCCGGTGAAATCCTTGGCGGCGTCCCAATCGGCCGTGGGCTCGATCGGCAGCACCACGTGCAGCCCCTTGCCGCCGGACGTCTTGACGAAACTCGCAAGCCCCATGTGCGCGAGGCGGTCGCGCACCTCGATCGCGGCGGCGATGACGGCGCGCCACGGCACGCCCTCGTCCGGATCGAGATCGAAGATCAGGCGGTCCGGCCGCTCCAGGTCGCCGGCCTTCGAGCCCCAGGGATGGATTTCGAGGACGGCCGCCTGCACCAGCGAGAGCAGGCCGGTCAGATTCTCCACCACCAGCATCGGCTCCTTCTCGCCCACGTCGACGCGGCGGACCGCCGGGTCGAGCCCGTGCCACGGATGCTTGGCGAAGAAGTGCGTGCCGCTCACCCCGTTCGGGCAGCGCACTAGGCTGAGCACCCGGCCGGCGATGTGCGGCATGATCCAATCGGCGATGTCGGCGTAGAACTCCGCGAGCCCCTGTTTGGTGATGCCCGGGCCTTCCCACAGGATGCGCTCCGGATGGGTGAGGCGAACCCGCGCGAGGTCCGGCGCGGCGCGCGCGGTCTGCGGCCGCGTCTCGAGCACCACCTCCGCGGCCGGCTTGTCCTCGCGCAGTCCCTTGAACGAGGCTTGGCGGAGCAGGCGGTCGGCGGTCCAGCCGCGAAATTCCACCTCGCAGACGAGCTGCGGCTCGGCCCACCGCACGCCCTTCTCGGCGCCGGCCGGCAGGCTGTTGCCGAGCGCCGGCTTCGGCGCCGCGATCTTCTCGATTGCCGCGCGCAGGTCGCGCGCCTGCGCATGCGAATAGCCGGTGCCGACGCGGCCCGCGTACATCAGCGTGCCGCCCTCGTGATAGCCGAGCAGCAGCGCGCCGACCGAGCCGGGCGCCACGGTCGAGGGGACGTAGCCGATGATCACGAA
>DASPVJ010000195.1:0-19407 GCA_035622435.1 Xanthobacteraceae bacterium
CTCGCGCTGATCGCCTGGGTCGAGGCCTATCTCGACCGCCTGGGGGTCGCCCACGCGCGCGTGCCCGACCGCGCCGGCGTCAAGGCGAACCTGATGGCGACGATCGGACGGCCCGACGCGCCCGGCTATATCCTCTCCGGCCACACCGACGTGGTGCCGGTCGACGGCCAGACCTGGTCGAGCGATCCGTTCCGCCTCACCGCCCGCGACGGCCGCCTCTACGGCCGCGGCGCAACCGACATGAAGGGCTTCGTCGCCTGCTGCCTCGCCGCGGTACCGGACATGCTCGCGCGCAGGCTCGAGCGCCCGATCCATCTCGCGCTCTCCTACGACGAGGAAGTCGGCTGCATCGGCGTACGCGACATCATCGCCCGGCTGCGCGATGCGCCGATCAAGCCTATCGCCTGTTTCGTCGGCGAGCCGACCGGCATGCAAGTGGTGATCGGCCACAAGGCCAAGCGGTCGGCGCATGCGACGGTGCGCGGGCGGACCGTGCATTCCTCGCTCGCTCCGTTGGGCGTCAACGCCGTCGACTACGCGGCGCGGCTGATCGTCAAGATTCGCGACATCGCCGACCGCCTGGCGCGCGAGGGTCCGCGCGATCCGCTCTACGACATTCCCCATTCGACCGGCCACACCGGCTACGTCCACGGCGGCACCGCGCTCAACATCGTCCCGGACGCGTGCACCTTCGAGTACGAGTTCCGCACCATCGCGGCGGACGACCGCGACGCGCTGGCGGCAGAGGTCGCGACCTACGCGCGCGAGGTGCTCGAGCCGCAAATGAAGGCGGTCGCTCCGGAGGCGGGCATAGAGCTGCGCGAACGGTCGAGCTTTCCCGGCCTCGACACGCCGCCCGCGTCCGACATCGTCGGCCTGAGCAAGGCCTTCGCCGGGCGCAACGACATCGCCAAGGTCGCCTTTGGCACCGAGGCGGGCGGCTACGCGGCCGACGGCATCCCGTCCGTGGTGGTCGGCCCGGGCTCGATCGACCAGGCGCACAAGGCCGACGAGTTCATCGCCGTCGCGGAACTCGAAAAGTGCGGCCTCTTCCTCGACCGCCTGATCGAGCATTGCGCGGCTTAGGTTTCGTTTCATGACATCGCGTCGGCGCGCCGACCGCCTGTTGGTCGAGCGCGGCCTGTTCGACAGCCGCGCCAAGGCGCAGGCGGCGATTGCGGCCGGCCGCGTCACCGCCGACGAGGCGCCGGTGCGCAAGGCGTCAGAAGAAATCCCGCTCGACGCGGCGCTGCGTGCCGAGCCGGCGCATCCCTGGGTCTCGCGCGGCGGCGTCAAGCTCGCGGCGGCGCTCGATCATTTCGGGTACGACCCGGCCGGGCATGTTTGCCTCGACGTCGGCGCATCGACCGGCGGCTTCACCCAGGTGCTGCTCGCGCGCGGCGCCAAGCGCGTCTATGCCCTCGACGTGGGCCGCGATCAGCTTCACGCGAGCCTGCGCCATGCGCCAGCGGTGGTCGCGTTCGAGGAAACCGACATTCGCCGCCTCGACCCGGCGCGCCTGCCGGAGCCGCCGAATTTCCTCACCGTCGACGTGAGCTTCATCTCGCTCAAGCTCGTCCTGCCCGCCGCGGTCGCCCTCGCGCGCATGCCCGCCCGCCTGATCGCCCTCGTCAAGCCGCAGTTCGAGGCGGGCCGGCGCCATCTCAAGAAAGGGCTCGTGCGCGACCCGCAGGTGCAAGCGGCCGTGTGCGAGGATATCGCCGGTTTCGTGGTCGCGCTGGGCTGGACCGTTGCGGGCGTCGTCCCGGCGCCCATTGCGGGCGGCGACGGCAATCGCGAGTTCCTGCTCGGGGCGTCGCGTGGTTGAGCGGCTCGTGATCGACCGGATCGGCCATCGCGGCGACGGCATCGCCGACGGTCCGGAAGGCCCGCTCTATGTGCCCTATGTGCTCCCGGGCGAGACGGTCGAAGCGGAGCCGGTGCCCGGTCACCCGGACCGGCGCTATGCGATCCGCGTCGAAATCGCCAGCCCCGACCGCATTGCGCCGATCTGTCCGCACTTCGGCGTGTGCGGCGGTTGCGCGCTCCAGCACTGGGACGCGGCGCGCTATCGCGCCTGGAAGCGCGACCTCGTGGTCGCGGCGCTCGCGCAGGCCGGGCTGGACGCACCGGTCGGCGAGGTGATCGATGCCCACGGCGCCGGCCGTCGGCGGGCCGTTTTCCACGCCCGGCGCGGCACCCACGACGTCCTTGAAGTCGGGTTCGCGGCCTATCGCGCCCATCACGTGGTGCCGATCGACCGCTGCCCGATCCTGGCGCCGGAGCTTGCCGGTGCGATCGAGGCCGCTTGGGCCCTGGTCGATCCGCTGCGGCCGGACGGCAAGCCCCTCGATATCCAGGTCACCGCCAGCGAGCCCGGCCTCGACATCGACGTGCGCGGATCGGGTCCGCTGGCGCCGGCGCTGACGGCGCGGCTCGCCGCCGTCGCCCAATCGCTCCGCCTGGCGCGGCTGACCCGGCACGGCGAACTGATCGCGCAGCGGGCGGCACCGACCCTGTGCATGGGGCGCGCCCAGGTGGCATTGCCGCCGGGCGCCTTCCTGCAGGCGACCGCCGAAGGGGAGGCGACCTTGGCGCGGCTCGTCGGCGCCCATGCGGACGATGCGGGCACCATCGCCGACCTGTTCGCCGGCGTCGGTCCGTTCGCACTGCGGCTCGCGGAACGCGCCCGGATCGCCGCAGTCGACAACGACGCGGCGGCGATCGCGGCGCTGCGCCGGGCGGCGGCGACGCCCGGGCTCAAGCCGATCGAGGCGCAGGTGCGCGACCTCTTTCGCCGGCCGCTGGTGGGGGCCGAGCTGGCGCGCTTCGATGCGGTCGTCTTCGACCCGCCGCGTCAAGGCGCACAGGCGCAGGCGCGGGCGCTCGCCGCCTCCCGCGTGCCGGTCGTCATCGCCGTCTCGTGCAACCCGGCGACCTTCGCGCGCGACGCCCGGCTGCTGGTCGACGGCGGTTATCGGCTCGGCCCCGTTACGCCCGTCGACCAGTTCCGCTACTCGGCCCACGTGGAACTCGTCGCGCGGCTCGCGCGTTGATTGGCCGAGGAGGCGGCACGCAGGCATTTGGGCCTGTCCACAAATCGCCCAAGTTTTGGCCAATAGCGGGCTGTCGCGCTGGGGGGCGTGACGAAGGGGCGGCGTCGGGGGGACTTGCCCATGGACGCAACGATTTCTTCCGCCGTCGAGGCCGTCGATCGGCGCATGATGGCGCGCTGTATCGAGTTGTCGCGAACGGGGGCGGCGGCGGGCGAACTGCCGTTCGGCAGCCTGATCGCGCGGGGCGCAACGATCATTGCCGAGTCCGCCAACCGGGCCGCGCGCGAAGGCGACGTGTCGCGCCACGCTGAAATCGTTGCGATCGCCCAGGCGCGCAAGCGGTCGGGCGCCAAGCTCGGCGACTGCACGCTTTATTCGAACGTCGAGCCGTGCCCCATGTGTTCGTTCTGCATCCGCGAGGCGGGCATTGGCCGCGTCGTGTTCGCGCTCGGCTCGCCGGTCATGGGCGGGCTATCGCGTTGGGACGTGCTGCGCGACGACGCGCTCTCGGACGGCATCCCCTTCGTATTCGGCGCCGTCCCCGACGTCGTCACCGGCGTTCTCGCCGAGGAGGCCGCCGAGGTATGGCGCGCGTGGAATCCGCTGGCTTGGCAGGTGATCAAGCTGCGGGGATTTTTGGTTACGCCCGCCGCCGCTCAGGTGCGCGTGGTCCCGGGGCACCGACCACGGCCGCTGCGCCACCTCATGCGAACGTTGTTCCGGACCGCCGAGTGGGCGTGAGGCCGCGACGATCGCCGTGCTGCCGGATCGCGACGCCGCTCGGCCAAACCGCGTATCGCGCCCCCGGGTTGCGGTTTAAGAAAACTGGTCAGTCACTTAGACCATGGTATAGGGCCCGCTCGATGGGGTGGCCCGCCGCCCCGATGTGTGCTCAAATGGCGCTTCGAGTGCGCGCTGGGGACAGGCTGAGCTGCTCCAATTCTCCCAACCGCGGAACCCCGTCCGCCGATGCGACGTTGCGGATTGGGGGTGCCGCATGAACCGATAGCCAGATCGACGGTATATGCGATGTCGTTGCAAAATCGGCTGATCGACGCGGTCGACACTCCGGCGGACCTGCGCCGGCTTCCCGAATCCGACCTGCGGCAGCTCGCCGACGAATTGCGCGCCGAAACGATCAGTGCGGTCTCGGTGACGGGCGGGCATTTGGGCGCCGGTCTCGGGGTCGTCGAATTGACCGTGGCCCTGCACTACGTCTTCGACACGCCCCGCGACCGGCTCGTTTGGGACGTGGGTCACCAGGCCTATCCGCACAAGATCCTCACCGGCCGGCGCGCCCGCATCCGCACCTTGCGCCAGGGCGGCGGACTCTCCGGCTTCACCAAGCGCGCCGAAAGCGAATACGACCCGTTCGGCGCGGCGCACGCCTCCACCTCCATTTCGGCGGGGCTGGGCATGGCGGTCGCCCGCGACCTCGCCGGCCGGAGCAACAACGTCATCTGCGTGATCGGCGACGGCGCCATGTCGGCCGGCATGGCCTACGAGGCGATGAACAACGCCGGCGCGCGGCACGAGCGCCTGATCGTGATCCTCAACGACAACGACATGTCGATTGCGCCGCCGGTGGGCGCCATGTCGGCCTATCTGGCGCGCCTCACGTCCGGCGGCGCCTATCGCTCGTTGCGCCGGCTCGGCAAGCAATTGGCGAGCCACCTGCCGGAGCCGCTGTTCGAAAAGGCGCAACGTGTCGAGGAATTTGCCCGCGGATTTTTGACCGGCGGCACCCTGTTCGAGGAACTCGGCTTCTTCTACGTCGGCCCGATCGACGGTCACAACATCGACCATCTGTTGCCGGTGCTCAAGAACGTGCGCGATGCGCCGGAGGGCCCGATTCTGGTGCACGTGGTGACCCAGAAGGGCAAGGGCTACGCGCCGGCGGAAGGCTCCGCCGACAAGTATCACGGCGTGGTGCCGTTCGATGTCGTCACCGGCAAGCAGGCCAAGGGCAAGAGCAACGCCCCGCAGTACACCAAGGTCTTCGCCGACAGCCTGGTGAAGGAGGCGCAGAAGGACGACCGCATCGTCGCGATCAATGCCGCCATGCCGTCGGGCACCGGCCTCGATATTTTCGCGCGCGCGTTCCCGCACCGCACCTTCGACGTCGGCATCGCCGAGCAGCACGCCGTCACCTTCGCAGCCGGGCTTGCGACCGAGGGCTACAAGCCGTTCGCGGCGATCTACTCGACCTTCCTGCAGCGTGCCTACGACCAGGTCGTCCACGACGTGGCGATCCAGAAGCTGCCGGTGCGTTTCGCCATCGACCGCGCCGGCCTGGTCGGCGCCGACGGCCCGACCCACGCCGGCTCCTTCGACGTCAACTATCTCGGCTGCCTGCCGGGCTTCGTGGTGATGGCGGCGGCCGACGAGGCGGAACTCGTCCACATGGTGGCGACAGCCGCGGCCCATGACGAGGGCCCGATCGCGTTCCGCTACCCGCGCGGCGAAGGCGTCGGGGTCGACCTGCCCGAAGTCGGCGTGCCGCTCGAAATCGGCAAGGGTCGCATCGTGCGCGAGGGCAGCAAGGTCGCGCTGCTCTCCTTCGGCACGCGGCTCGCCGAATGCCTCAAGGCCGCCGAAACGCTCAACGCCGTCGGGTTGTCGACCACGGTCGCCGACGCCCGGTTCGCCAAACCGCTCGACGAGGAGCTGATCCTTCGCCTCGCGCGCGAACACGAAGTGCTCGTCACCGTCGAGGAAGGCGCGGCCGGCGGGTTCGGTGCCTATGTGCTGCACCTGCTGGCGGACCGGCAAATGCTCGACGGCGGGCTCAAGGTCCGCACCATGACGTTGCCGGACGTGTTCCTCGACCAGGACAAGCCCGAGCGCATGTACGCGCAAGCCGGCCTGCACGCGGCCGGCATCGCCGCCAAGGCGATGGCGGTCCTTGGCATCGCCGAGCCTGAGAGCGGCGGCCGGCTCGCGAGCGGCGCGGGCAACAGGTGATCGGCGCATGCGCGTGATCCTGGCTCAGCCGCGCGGCTTTTGCGCCGGCGTCGTGCGCGCGATCGAGATCGTCGAGCGCGCGCTCGAAAAGAACGGCGCCCCGGTCTACGTGCGTCACGAGATCGTCCACAACAAATACGTGGTCGAAAGCCTCAAGGCCAAGGGCGCCCGGTTCGTCGAGAACATCGACGACGTGCCGCCGGGGGCGCTCACCGTGTTCAGCGCGCATGGCGTGTCCAAGGCGGTCGAGCAGGAGGCGGCGGCACGCAATCTGCCGGTGCTCGACGCGACCTGTCCGCTGGTCACCAAGGTGCACAATCAGGGCAAGCGCTACGTGGCGCAGGGGCGCACCCTCATCCTGATCGGACACGCCGGCCATCCGGAAGTCGAAGGCACGATGGGGCAGATTTCCGAGCCGGTCATCCTGGTGCAGAACGAAGCCGACGTCGAAAAGCTCGACTTGCCGGCCGACGCGCCGGTTGCCTACGTGACGCAAACCACCTTGAGCGTCGACGACACGCGCTCGATCATCGCGGCGCTGCAGCGCCGCTTCCCCGACCTGGTCGGCCCCGACACCCGCGACATCTGCTACGCCACGCAAAACCGCCAGGCGGCCGTGCGCGAACTGAGCGAGCACGTCGACGTCCTGCTGGTGGTCGGCGCCAAGAACAGCTCGAACTCCAATCGATTGCGCGAAATCGGCGAAGAAGCCGGCATTCCCAGCTACCTGATCGCCAACGGCGCCGAGCTTTCACCCGACTACGTGCGCAGCGCCACCGCGGTGGGGATCACGGCCGGCGCCTCCGCCCCCGACGTGCTGGTCGAGGACGTGATCGATGCGCTGCGCCGGCTCGGTCCGGTCGACGTGACGACCATGCCGGGCCGCGAGGAAAAGATTCAGTTCCGGCTCCCGCCGAGCTTGCTTGAGCAGCATGACGGCGAAAAGCGGGGACCGGCTCCCGGCAAAGACCACGCTCACGCAAAAAGTTAACAAGAAGAATAGGAGAACAGGTTGGGAATTCCGTTGAAACAAAAAATCGCGGTCGGCGCCTATGTGCTGCGCCAGACGCTCGCCGGGCGCAAACGCTATCCGCTGGTGCTGATGCTGGAGCCGCTGTTCCGCTGCAACCTCGCATGCGCCGGCTGCGGCAAGATCGACTACCCGGACCAGATCCTCAACCAGCGCCTTTCCGTCGACGAGTGCCTGGAGGCGGTGGATTCGTGCGGCGCGCCCGTGGTCTCGATTGCCGGCGGCGAGCCGCTGCTGCACCGCGAGCTGCCGGAGGTCGTCCGCGGCATCATCGCGCGCGGCAAGTTCGTCTATTTGTGCACCAACGCGCTGCTGATGGAAAAGAAGCTCGATCAGTATCGTCCGAGCCCGTATTTCGTCTGGTCGGTTCACCTCGACGGCGACCGCGAGGACCATGACCGTTCGGTGTGCCAGCAGGGCGTCTTCGATCGCGCGGTCGCGGCCATCAAAGCGGCCAAGGCGCGCGACTTCCGCGTCAACATCAACTGCACCCTGTTCAACAATGCCGACGCGCAGCGCACCGCCGCCTTCTTCGACTACGTGCGCGAGATCGGGGTCGACGCCATCACGGTCTCGCCGGGCTACGCCTACGAGCGGGCGCCGGACCAGCAGCATTTCCTCAACCGCGCGACGACCAAGCGGCTGTTCCGCGACATCTTCCGCCGCGGCAACGGCGGGCGCGCCTGGTCGTTCAGCCAATCGAGCCTGTTCCTCGATTTCCTCGCCGGCAACCAGGAATACCGCTGCACGCCGTGGGGCAATCCGACCCGTACCGTGTTCGGCTGGCAACGCCCCTGCTATCTCGTGGGCGAAGGCTACGTGCGCACGTTCCGCGAGCTGATGGAAGAGACCGACTGGGACGCGTACGGGACCGGCAATTACGAAAAGTGCGCCAACTGCATGGTGCACTGCGGCTACGAGGCCACCGCGGTCAAGGACGCGATCGCCCATCCGTTGAAGGCGCTCGCAGCGAGCGTCCGCGGCGTGCGCACGGAAGGGCCGATGGCGCCGGAAATCCCGCTCGACCGGCAGCGGCCGGCGGAATACGTGTTCTCACGCCACGTCGAGCGCAAGCTCGCCGAGATAAGCGAAGCCCAGGCGCGCCCCAAACGCTCGTCGGCCGCGGCGTAGGTACCTTGCGCGCGTGGCGGTCGGCAGCGGCTCCGTCCTCTACATGCCGAACGGAACCGACGGGCTGTCGGCCTTTTTGAGATTGCGAAACCGCGCCAGCGCCCAGATCGGAAAGAACTTCCGGTAGCCGTGGTAGCGCAAATAGAACACGCGCGGGAACCCGGTCGCGGTGTAGCGCTCTTCGCGCCAGAATCCGTCGGCGCCTTGCGTCGCACACAAATAACGAATGCCGCGCGCGACCGCCGGATGATCGACGTCGCCGGCGGCCATGAGGCCGAGCAGCGCCCACGCGGTCTGCGAGGCGGTCGACGGCGCGGCTTCGTGGCCGCGGTAGTCGAGCCGGTAGCTCGTTCCGTCTTCGCCCCACCCGCCGTCCGGGTTCTGGATCGCCGCCAGCCAGTCGACCGCGCGCCGAACCTCCGGCGCCGTCCGTTCGATGCCGGCGGCGTTCAACGCGCACAGCACCGACCAGGTGCCGTAGATGTAGTTCATGCCCCAGCGGCCGTACCAGCTGCCGTCGGCAAGCTGGGCTCGGCGCAGCCAATCGATCGCGTTGCGCATGGCCGCGTTGGTCACCGGCGTCTCGCCGAGCTGGGCCAGCATCGCAAGGCACCGCGCCGTCAGGTCGGCGCTCGGCGGGTCGAGCAAGGCGCCGTGGTCGGCGAACGGGATGTTGTTGAGAAAATCGTAGGCATTGTCGGCGTCGAACGCGCCCCAACCGCCGTCGTCCGCCTGCATCCCCTCCACCCATTCGCGCCCGCGCGCAATCGCCGCGTCGAATTTGGTCGATGCGGGCGCGGGCCGCCGCGCCCGATCCATGGCCATGACGACGACGGCGGTGTCGTCGAGATCGGGATAATGCGGATTGGCGTATTGGAAGGCCCAGCCGCCCGGACGCACCTGCGGCCGCGCCACCGCCCAATCGCCCGCTACGTCGAGAACCTGCAGCGGCTCGAGCCAATCGAGGCCGCGCCCGGCAGCCGCGGCGGCCTGCGGCCCATCCACCTCCAACAGGGTGTGACAGGCGAGCGCGGTGTCCCACACTGGCGACACGCACGGCTGGCAGTAACCCTCGTCGTCCTTGAGCACCAGAAGCTTCTCGATCGAGCGCCGGGCTGTCACCAGGTCCGGGTGGTCTTTGGCATAACCGAGCACGTCGAAGATCATCACCGAATTGGCCATGGCGGGAAAAATCGCGCCGAGGCCGTCTTCGCCGTTGAGCCGCTCGGTCACGAACGCGACGGCCTTGTCGATCGCGCGCCGGCGCAGCCGCTTGGGAAACAGGGGCTCGGTCGCGCGCAACATCGCGTCGATCGCACGGAAGAATGCGAACCAGCCCCATTTCTGGTGCGATGCTTTCGACGGCGGCCCCAGCGTGGCGGGCGGCGCGAGGAACAGTTCGTCGATTTGCACGCCGCGCGGGTTCTTGGCGCGGGGCTTGAACGTCCGGAGGACGAGCAGCGGCACGATCACCGTGCGTCCCCAATAGGAGATCTTGGACAGATGGAACGGAAACCAGCGGGGAAGCAGCATGATCTCGACCGGCATCAGCGGCACCGCGCGCCATGAAACGAAGCCGTAGAGCGCGAGCAGGACGCGGGTGAAGACGTTGCTGCCCGCGGCGCCGCCGCGCGCCAGGATCGCTTCCCGCGCGCGGCGCATGTGCGGCGCTTCCGGCGCGTGGCCGATCATCTTGAGCGCGAAGTAGGCCTTGACGCTGGCGCTGATGTCGAAATCGCCGCCGTAAAACAGCGGCCAGCCGCCGTGCGCGCCTTGGGTACGCACGAGGTAGGCGGCAATCTTGCGCTCGACATCGAGATCGGCCGGCTCGCCCCGGTAGTGCTTGAGCAGCACGTATTCGGACGGAATGGTCGCGTCCGCTTCGAGCTCGAACACCCAGTGGCCGTCGGGCTTCTGCAGAGCGAGGAGCGCCCGCGTGCCGGCGGCGATGCGCGCCTCGATCGCGTCGTCCTCGGCGGGAACCGCCGCAGCCTGCCGGTCGATGATCGCCAAACTCTCGTTCGTCATCTCAGCGTCCGATTTTGCCATGCCGTTGAATGACCGCCGCCGCGCGATTGCCGGACCGGATGGCGCCCTCGATCGTTCCCGGCAGCCCGGTCGCGGTCCAATCGCCGGCAAGGACCATGTTGAAGAAGCGGGTCGCGGCGCCCGGCCGTTTGCGGTCCTGGCCGGGCAGCGACGCAAAGGTAGCCCTGCGTTCCTTGATAAGCTGCCATCGCGGCAGCGCCGGCGCAATGCCGGCGACCTTGACAACCTCCCGCCAGATGTCGTGGGCGAGTTCTTCGCGCGCTGCCTCGAGCAGCCGGTCGGCGCCGCTGATGGTGACGGACAGGCGATCGGGAAACGCGAAGATCCATTCCGTGATGCCGTTCACGACGCCGATGATCGGCGGCAGGCCCGCGGGAGGCGCAACCGCGAAATGGGCATTGACGATGGCGCGGAACTCCGATGGCGTTTCCAGCCCCGGCAGCACGGCGGCGGCGATCCACGGCGGCACGGCAAGCACGACCCCGTCATCGGGCGCGAGCGGTTGACTATCGTCGCCGAAGTCGAGGCTCTCGACGCGCCGCTCGCCGAGCCCGAGCGCCCGCAACCGCGCGCCGTAGCGGATGGCGCCGCCGCGCGCCTGCAAAAAACGCAGCGCCGGATCGATGAAGGCGCCCGTCAGCCCGTCGCGGGCCACCAGCGGCCGGCAGGCGCGCCCGCCCGCCGCGAGCGTCTCGCCCAGCACCGCCGCCGCGAGGCGGGCGGAGGCTTCCGGCGGGTCGGTGTTGAGCGCGGCCAGCAG
Organism: Xanthobacteraceae bacterium; assembly: GCA_035622435.1. Lineage (GTDB taxonomy): Bacteria > Pseudomonadota > Alphaproteobacteria > Rhizobiales > Xanthobacteraceae > AP-16. Next base: position 10,991 of record DASPVJ010000195.1, read on the forward strand.
CAGCGGTCGCCACAGCCGTCGATAGAGCGCGCCGTCGCAGCGCATGACCTGTCCGATCGATTTGTCGGCGCCCGCCCAGATCAGCGGCGCGACGGCGAAGTAGCCGGCGGCCGTGGTGCCGGGAACGCGGCGCTTCGCGTCGAAAATCCACCAGGGCAGGCGCCCGTCGCCGAGCCGCAGCGTCCAACGTTCGTCGGTGGCGAGATCGACGAAAGCGAATTCCGGCGCCGGCGGACCGACCAGGCGCCCGCCCGCGCCGATCAACCCGAGATAATCGAGCGTCGCCCGGTTGCCCGAGAGGACGAGGTGGTTGCCGTTGTCGATCGTCATTCCGAGCGTGGCGTCGTGGAAGGATCGGCATCGCCCGCCCGCCTGGTTCGACGCCTCGTGAATCAGCACGCGCTCGCCTGCGGCCGCGAGCCGCACCGCCGCGGCGAGGCCGGCGAGGCCGGCGCCGATCACGTGGATTTGCCTGGATCGCGTCACAGCAAGCCGTAGCGTCCGACGATCCACAGCAGCCGCAGCTTGCCGATGCTCACCTTGGCGCGCGGCGGCGCCCAGCCGCGCTCGGTGAGCTTGCGCAGCAGGACTTTGTAGGCTTCCGCCATCAGCCGCGGTGTGCGCACGAGCCGCGCCGGGCAGCGTCCCATCACTGCGTCGGCCTGGCGAAAGTGACCGCGGGCGCGTTCGAGCACGGGCGCCATGGCGGCCGGCAGGTCCGGATGAGACAGGGCCGCCCGCGGGTCCGTAGCCTCGATGCCGGCGTCGTGCAGCGCCTCGCGCGGCAAGTAGAGACGCCCGAGCGCCGCGTCCTCGTCGACGTCGCGCATGATGTTGGTGAGCTGCAACGCGCGGCCGAGATGATGGGCAAGCGCGACGCCGTCCGCGCGCTCGAGCCCGAACACGTTGACGCACAAGCGCCCGACCGCGCTGGCGACGCAGTCGCAATAGCGGTCGAGCGTCTCCCAATCGGGCGCGCGGATATCGGCCGCGACGTCCATTTCCATTCCGTCGATGATCGCCATGAAATCGGCCCGCTCGAGGGCGAAGCGCCGGCGCGGCATGGCGAGCGCCTCGAGCCGCGGCGGCGGCGCCCCGGCGTACAGAGAATCGACATCCGCGCGCCACTGCGCCAGTTGCTCGAGCCGCGGCGCCCGCGGGCCGCCGGCGTCGGCGACGTCGTCGACCGCGCGGCAGAACGAATAGATCTGGTACACCGCCGCGCGCCGCTCGGGCGGCAGGATGCGCATGGCGGCATAAAACGAGCTGCCGGACGCGCGCCGCGCCGCATCCTGCGCGGCCGTTTCCGCGACGGCTGTTTCGGACTGCGCCGTCATACGTCTTGGATCGTCCGCGGCGGGCTTGCCGCGCGCCGCGCCGCGCGGCGCGGCAGCGCCGCCAGGATGGCGAGGGCGGCGACGCCGCCAGCCTCGGCCGCGTTGAGGTGCACGCGCTCGCTCAGGGGATCGCGCCGCATCAGCCGGCGCACCAGGGTCTCCGCCAGGCGGTGAATGACCGAGACTTCCAAGGCCAGCCGCAGGTCGTCGATCATCATGGCGAACGGGGCCGCGGCGCGCAGCAGGTCGGAGGTCCGCGCGGCGAGGTCGCGCACGCAATTTTCCAGCGCCGGCGAAGCGCGGTCCTCGCCCAAATCCTTAATCTTGACGCCGTTGCGCTCGATCGCATCGAGCGGAATGTAGACGCGGTCGAGCGCCCGATAGTCGCGCCCGCAATCCTGCAGATGGTTGATGATCTGCAGCGCCGCGCACAACGCGTCGGAGGCGGGCCAAGTGCGCCGGTTCTCGCCGTGCACGTCGAGAACGAAGCGCCCGACCGGCATCGCCGAATAGGTGCAATAGCCGATCAGGTCGTCCCAGTCGCGGTAGCGCAGCTTGGTCGCATCGGTGCGGAACGCGGCAAGCAGGTCCTGGGCGTGGCGCGGGGACAGGTTACGCGCTGCGAGCGCGCGGCGCAGCGTGAGCGCCTCCGGCGCCGCGTCGGCGGCGCCGAGCAGGCCCGCCTCGAGGCGGTCGAGCCGCGCGATCTTTTCCGCCGCGGGCAACGCCGGACTGTCCGCCACGTCATCGGCCGCCCGCACGAACCGGTAGAACGCCAGAATGGTCGCGCGGTGACGCGGCGCGATCAGCAACGAGGCGACCGGAAAGTTCTCGTCGCGGTGGGTCTTGGTGGGCGTGATCTCGGTACTCATCAGCAATCTCGAACGAACGCGGGTCTTGCTCGGGTCACCCTGGCCGCGGCCCGTGTTGATAGGCCGAATCGGGCATGAACGCCACCAGCCGGGGGCAACCGCGGCGCGGCATCATTTTGCGGCGCGCGGGGCGATGTGCGATCGGGCGGTCAGCCGCCGCGCCAGCGGTTTGAGGATCTGCGGGAAAAGGTAGATCGGGAACTGGCACAGGGCAAAATAGAGCCATACGAAATCGGGGAGCGCGCCGCCGGTCGCCGCCAGCATGAGCCCCATATTGCGTTGCGAGACCATGAGCCCGAGCACGAAGGCGCGCTCCCGGCCGGCTGCGGCGAAGACCGCGGCGGTCAGGCCCAGCACGGCGAGCGACGCGGCGAAAGCCAAGGCGGCGAGCCCGATCGTCGCCATCGGCGTCTGCATGGACCGCGCAGCGACCTGCTCCATGACGGCCGCCACGAATACGAAGACGACGAGGATGTTGAGGCCGTCGATCTCGTCCTTGCGCCGCGCGATGGCGGCGACGCCGACGAACCGCCGGACGAGGGCGGCGACGATGGCCGAACCCGCCAGTATCGCCGACAATTTCAACCCCAGCGCCGGCGGCGACAATGTCAGCCCCGGCCCGATGAACGCATAGGCGAACAACGGCGCCGTCAACGGGGTCAGCGCGGTGCTCGTCACCAGGGTGGCCAGCACGAGAGTGGCATCGAGCCCCATCAAGGCGGCGAAGGCCGGCGCCGCCATCATCGGCGGGGCGATCGCCTGCAGCATCAGCGCCAGGAACAAATCGGGCGCGCGATGATCGAGCCCGAGCGACAGACAGATCGCGCCGAACAGGAGCGGAACCGCCACCACCGTCCATGCGGTCGCTGCCACGACGATTGCAGGGCGCCGCAAGTGGGCCCGCAACGCCGCCGGGTCGACGCGCGCGAAGGCGATGCACAGCAGCACGAAGATCGCCGCGGTGACGAACGGCCGCAGCAAGGCGCCGATCGGCGGCACGGCGATGCCGATGAATACCACGGCCGCAATCGCCCGGGTGCCTTGCCGGCCGAGCCAAGCCAGCGCCGCCGCCGGTGCCGCAACAACGGACATGGGCCGTGCACCGGTCGTTCAGGCGCTCGCGCGGGCGCGGTCGCCGTCGCGGTCGAACCGGGGCTGCGCGCTGCCGTGCCGCAAGCGGTGCGCCTCGCGCGCGGCAAACAGATCGGCAATGTCCACGCTCATTCCCGGCTCCGAGGGTGCCCCGCGACAGTTCGTCCACGCGGCCCACCGGGCGGCGAACCAATCGCGCTCTTCGCCATTGTACCGGGGGAAGCGGGCAGGGCCTATCCGGACACGCCATGGGCCGCGGGTGGAAGGCAAAGCGCCCCGGCCCGCGTGGTCGCGGGGCGGGCTCGAAAATGCCACCATTGCAGGGTCGAAGAACGGCGCCCGGTAGCCCGTTGCCGCTATTGCCAGGCCAATCTAGGTTTCGATTCGAGCCGATGCCGGGCCGGCCGCAAATAGGAGAACGCGATGCCGAGGAAACTTGCTCTTGTCGCCGTCCTGTTACTGGGATCGTCCACGCTTGCGGCGGCGCAATCGGGAACCCCACCGAAACAATCGGGCACCCCGGAGGAGCAGGCTGCGTGCCGCCCCGACGTCAGGAAGCATTGCCGCGGGATCGGCGGCGACGAGAACATCATCAAGCAGTGCCTCGTGAATCATGCCCCCCAGTTGAGCGCGCGCTGCCGGGCGGTGCTCGTGGCCCACGGTGAGCTCCCGCCCGGTTAGGCTCGATTTCGAAAACTTGCTCATGTTCCGACAATAAGGCTTACCCACAATCGAAACGTTGGAGCCGCCAGTGCCCAAGCTGCATCACGTACTTCCTCTACTCATGCTCGTCGCCGTCCCGGCGCTCGCTGCCGGCCCAAAGCCCGACCCCACCGGCGACTGGCTGGTCGAGGACGGAAAGGCAATCATTCACATCAGCGCGTGCGGCCCGGCGCTATGCGGCGCGATCGCATGGACCAAGGACACAGGCGGGGTCGACGAGAACAATCCGGATCCTGCCAAGCGCAATCGGCCGATGCTGGGCCTGCCGCTCCTCCTCGGGATGAAGCCGGGCAGCGACGGCCGCTGGGACGGGGAGGTCTACAACCCCGAGAACGGCAAAACTTATACGTCGCACATGTGGCTCAAGAGCGACGACGTGCTGCGGCTCGAGGGGTGCGTGCTCGGCTTCCTGTGCGGCGGCCAGGACTGGACACGCACCAAGCTGGAAACGCCGGCGGCAGGCGCTCAGCCGCATGCCAAGCCGGCGCCCGCGCCGAAGACGAAATAGCGGCGGCCGGCATTTATTCCGGCTCGGTCTTGACGCTGCGGCCCCATCAGCACCGGTCAGAACCGGGTTTGCCAGCGGTGACCGCAAGGGGGAAATTGCCCGCAAGGCGGTTCCAGCCAACCTATTGTGACGCATGGGTAAATTCGATCGGACCGGCGACCGTCCGGCAAAGACGCCGGCAGCCGCCTGCATGGAAATCGGCGCTGCCCTGTGTTTTCATGAGGCCGCCGGGGCGGCATGCCACGCCTGCTGACGGCACGAAGTGGGCGAACGATGAGCAAGCTCGATCCCCAGGCGGCGATGCTCGCGGCGGCGCAGGCCGTGGCCGCCGACATGGAGGCGCTGCTCGAGCGGTTGCTCGGCTCCGCGCCCGAGGACGGCGAGAGCGGCCGGCCGCAACGGCTCATCGATGCCATGCGCTACGCAAGCCTCGCGGGCGGCAAGCGCCTGCGGCCGTTCCTCATCGTCGAGAGCGGCCGGTTGTTCGGCGTGCCGCGCGCCCGCGCGCTCATGGCCGGCGCGGCGCTCGAATGCGTGCACTGCTACTCGCTGGTACACGACGATCTGCCGGCCATGGACGACGACGCGCTGCGCCGGGGCAAGCCGACGGTGCATAAGGCCTACGACGACGCGACCGCCATCCTGGTCGGCGACGCCCTGCTCACCTTCGCGTTCGACGTGCTCGCGCGCCCGGAGGTTCATCCCGAGGCGGCGGTGCGCATCGACCTCGTCGGCAGATTGGCGCGCGCGGCCGGCCTCGGCGGGATGGCCGGAGGGCAGATGCTCGATCTTGGCGCCGAGGGGCGGTTCGACGCCGGCAAGCCGCGGCTCTCCGAGAGCGACATTGCCACCTTGCAATGGATGAAGACGGGCGCGCTCATCCGCTTCGCCTGCGTGGCCGGGGGTGTGCTCGGCAAGGCGTCGCCGGCGCAACTCGAGGCGCTGTCGCGTTACGGCATCGCGCTCGGCCGCGCGTTTCAGATCGCCGACGATCTGCTCGACGTGGAAGGCGATGCCGCGGCGGTCGGCAAGGCGACCGGCAAGGACGCGGCGGCCGGCAAGGCGACCCTGGTCGCGCTGCTCGGCGTCGCCGGCGCGCGGACGCGGCTCAAGGCGCTGATCGAAGAGGCCGACGGCGCGTTGGCACCCTTCGGGGCGGACGCGGTCACGCTCAAAGCGACCGCACGCTTCGTGGCCGAGCGCCGGGCATAGCCTCTATCCCTCGATCGCCTCGGTCGCCACGATTTCGATGCCGAAGCCGGCGAGGCCCACGTAGGTGCGCTTGGGGGTCGAGGTGAGGAGCCGGATCGAGGCGATCCCCAGGTCCTTGAGGATTTGTGCGCCCAGGCCGATCTCGCGCCATTGGCGGGTGCGTAATTCCTCCGAGCCGCCATCGCCCTCGTGCGGGATGGCGGTGATCGGCACCCCGGCGGTGCCGTCGCGCAGATAGACGATGACGCCGCGTCCGTCGCGCTTGAACCGCTGCAGCGCCGCGCGGATGGGCTTGGCGCCGGCAAACACGTCGCCGATCACGGTGGCGCGGTGCAGCCGCGCCAGCACGCCCTCGCCGTCGCCGATGCGGCCGTACACGAACGCCATGTGATGGACCTTGTCGAACGGCGTCACGTAGGCATAGCCGGTCAAGGTGCCGATCTCGGTCGAGACCGGGAACTCGCCGACCCGGTCGACGAGCTTTTCGCGCGCCTGCCGGTAGGCGATGAGATCGGCAACCGAAATGCGCTTGATCCCGTGCCGCTCGGCGAAGGCCGCGACGTCGGGACCGCGCATCACCGTGCCGTCGTCGTTGACGAGTTCGCAGATGACCCCGACCGGCTCGAGCTTGGCGAGCCGGCACAGGTCGATCGTCGCCTCGGTGTGGCCGGAGCGCATCAGCACGCCGCCGTCCTTGGCGATCAGGGGGAAGATATGACCGGGCCGCACGAAGTCGACCGCGCCCGCGTTGCCGTTGGCGAGGTTGCGCACGGTGGCGGTGCGATCGTCGGCGGAGATGCCGGTGGTGGTGCCGTGGCGGTAGTCGACCGAGACCGTAAACGCCGTGCCGTGCGGGGAATCGTTGTCCGACACCATGGGGGCGAGGCGCAGCCGGTGGGCGGTCTCGCTGGTCAGCGGCGCGCAGACGATGCCGCAGGTGTGCCGGACGATGAACGCCAGTTTCTCCGCGGTCGCGTGCACGGCGGCGAGCACCAGGTCGCCCTCGTTCTCCCGATCGTTGTCGTCGGTGACGACGACGATCTCGCCGCGCGCGAAGGCTTCGATCACGGCGTCGGTATGATGCTGCGTTTCCAGCACGGCACGGTCCATTTCAGCCGGCGGGAGGCGCGAACGGCCACGTCGGCCCGTCGCCCACCTGTCCGCGTTGACGCAGATAGTGATCGGCGACGACGCACGCCACCATGGCCTCGCCGATCGGCACCGCCCGGATGCCGACGCACGGATCGTGGCGGCCCTTGGTCACGATCTCGCTCTCGCGCCCGTAGCGGTCGACGGTGCGGCGCGGGGTGAGGATCGAGGACGTAGGCTTCACGGCAAACCGGACGACGATCGGCTGGCCGGTGGAAATGCCGCCGAGGATGCCGCCGGCGTGGTTCGACAGGAAGCGCGGCTTGCCGTCGTTGCCCATGCGGATTTCGTCGGCGTTTTCCTCGCCGCTGAGCGCCGCGACCGCAAAGCCGTCGCCGATTTCGACCCCCTTCACGGCGTTGATGCCCATCAGTCCGGCGGCGAGGTCGCCGTCGAGCTTGCCGTAGACCGGCGCGCCGAGGCCGGCCGGCACGCCTTCCGCGACGACCTCGATCACCGCGCCCACCGAGGAGCCGGCCTTGCGCACGTCGTCGAGATAATCGGCAAAGAACGCGGCCGCTTTTGCGTCGGGCGTGAAGAACGGATTGCGCTCGACCTCGGCCCAGTCCCAGCGGGCGCGGTCGATCTTGTGGGACCCCATTTGCACGAGCGCCCCGCGTACGGTCATGCCGGCGACGACCTTGCGGGCGATGGCGCCCGCGGCGACGCGCGCCGCGGTCTCGCGCGCGGAGGCGCGCCCGCCGCCGCGATAGTCGCGCAGGCCGTATTTGACGTCGTAAGTGAAATCGGCGTGGCCGGGCCGATAGAGGTGCTTGATGTCGGCGTAGTCCTTGGAGCGCTGGTCGATGTTTTCGATGACGAGCGTGATCGGCGTTCCGGTCGTCACCTGCGCGCCGCTCGTTTCGTCGACGAACACCCCGGAGAGGATTTTTGCTGCGTCCGTTTCGTGCCGCTGGGTGGTGAAGCGCGACTGGCCGGGCCGGCGTTTGTCGAGATAGGGCTGGATGTCGGCGACGTCGAGCGGGATGCGTGGCGGGCAGCCGTCGACCACGCAGCCGACCGCCGCCCCGTGGCTCTCGCCGAACGTGGTGACGCGGAACAGATGGCCGAACGTGTTGAACGACATGGCTTTTGCCCGTGCGCGGGTGTGGTAGCCCGCAGGTCGGGCCGGGTCAAATGGGGGCGTCGGCTCAGCCGTAGCGGCCCATGCTGCGGTCGGCAAAGCGATAGACGACGCCCTGGTCGATATCGATCGACGGGGCCTTGGCCGGCGTGGCGATGCCGAGAACCGCGATGAGCGCCCGCGCGGTGCCGCCGTGGGCGACGACGACGGTGTCGCCGGCGAGCGTGCCGTGCCAGTCGCGCATGCGCACGGCGACCTGGGCGTAGCTCTCTCCGCCCGGCGGGACGAAGTCCCACTTGCGGCGCTCGCGCTCGGCGAGCGCCTGCGGCGCGCGCACGCGCACCTCGGCGAACGTCAGTCCCTCCCACGCGCCGAATCCGATTTCGCGCAACCGCGCATCGACGCGATAGTCTTCGCGCCGCAGCCCGAGCGCCGCGCGC
>DASPVJ010000196.1:0-3319 GCA_035622435.1 Xanthobacteraceae bacterium
GGCCTGCGCCAGCGCGCGGCGGTGCGCCTCGACGAAGCCGATGCAGTCGAGCAGCAGCGCTTGCGCGCCCCGCTGCGCCAGCGCGACGCCGGCGGCGGCGACGGCGTCGGCGGTCGCCGCATAGGGGCTTGCCGCCGCGAAGATCGGCGCGCGCTCGAGCGCCTGCCATTTGCCGCGCTCGGAGGAAATCTGCGAGGCGACCGGAACGATGATGCCGAGCTGGCGCTCGCGCGCGAGGCCGGCGACGGCGGGCGGAATGACGCGGTCGGGCTCGACGAGAAAGGCGCGCTCGAGACGGAGCCCGGCGAAGCGGCCGGTGCACAGCAGGAGGACGACGGTGCAGCCGTCGGCCTCGAGCGCGTCGAGCTTGTCCTGGACGACGGCATGGACCTTGCGCGCGCTCAGCTCGACCGACGTCCCGTCGGCAAGCCGCGTCACCAGCACCGCCTCGCCGGCCGCGGCCGCATAGGCGGCGGCGATCTCCGCGCGCGCCAGGCCGTCGAGCAAGCCGCGGTGAATGCGCTTGACGCCGGCCGGAACATGGCGATCGAGGATCGGCGTCACGTCGGGCCGCGGCGCCTGGCCGATGGTGAGCGTTCCCAGGATCGCGTCCGCCATCGCCGCTCACTCGGGCGCGGGGGAAGCCCGCTGCCGCAGGCGGTGCATCGAGCCGTACAGCGCGTTGAGCCGCGCGAATTCCCCGGCGTCGTAGAATTCCGCCGTCGCCCGGCCGAACTCCTTCGCCACCTCGACCACGAACTTGACGGCGGCGGCAATGTCGATCTCGTGGCTGGCGCCGGTCGCCGAGCCCGGCACCACCGTTTCCGCCGCGATCGCGACGCCGACGACCGGCGCGTCGGTCACGACCGAGGGCTGCAGGATGCTGTTGATGTGATAGATGCCGTTGCCGTAGGGAGTGATGTCCTGCGTGGTGATCGGGAAGGTGACGGCGAGACGCCCGGTCGTCGTCTCCATGATGCGCACGAGATCGTCCGCCACGCGCAGAATGTAACCCTCCTTCACGGTCGGCGAGATGGCGAAGCCGCGGTGGTTGAGGATGCGGTTGCCCTTGGTCGTGTCGATCGACAGGAGCGCGTCCATCTCGGCAAAGACCTCGCGCGCGTTCATTTCCTCGACGCTGACCGGCGAGTCCATGAATTCGACCGGCTGGTGCGGACGGGTCGGCGCATCCGGGCAGATGTGGGTCGAAACGATCACGTCGCCCGCCAGCGGGTCGCCTTCCGCCTGCATGCGGGCGATCTTGAGCGCGGCCGCGACCGCGGCGACCGCCCCGTCGCCGTCGGAGACGAGGCCGATGCGCTTGGGCCGCGCCCCGATGCCGCCGAGGCGGCCGATGACGCCGAGCGTGCGGGCGCTTCCGCCGCGCAAGCGCCCTTGCGTGCCGGCGACGACGATCTTGACGAAGTCGGTCTTGCCCTTGGCGCTGCGGACCTCCTCGACCGACACCCGCGCGGCCGCATAGGGGGCGAGGAGTTCCACCACCGTCCGCCCCGACGCGCGGGCGCTGTCGAGCGCTTCGAAGGCTTCCAATGTTTGTTTGAGGCTCATGGCGTCGATCCCGGCGGCGCGTCACTTGGCGAGCGGCGGCTTGGTCTTGAGCACGGAATCGAAGAAGCCGAAGAGCGCGTCGCCGCCGATGAAGCCGGCCGCCAGCACCTCCATCGAACCGGCGGCGGCCTCGCCCTTGAGCCGCAGGACGGCGACGCGGATGGCGATGCCGACCAGCACCGCCCAGCCGGCGAGCGGATTGGGAATGAGCAGGCCGGTCGCCAACAGCACGCCGAGCTGGCGCTTGGGCCCGCCGAGAAACTGGATGACGGCGCCGGGCACCGCCCACGCCAGGAGCTTCCAGGCGACGTCGGCCGAGGCCCCGGCCTTGATCGCCGCGACGTAGACCCGGTCGACCGGCGGGACGAGCCCCTGGGCGAAGTAGGTCGCGTGCGCCAACCACACGATCGGAATGGCGATCAGGAACGCGAGCATGGCGGCGTAGAGCTGCTGGCGCCGGCCGTCGCGTTCGAAGGCCATGTTGCGACCGAAACCGCGCAGGATGTAGCCGGCCTTGAGATCGTATCCCATGTCGGCGAACGCCGGCCCGGTCGCCGCGCTGAAACCGACGAGCAGGCCGAGGGCGGTCGGCGGAAACCCGATCAGGATGCCGATGATCAAGGTGATGAGCGCGACCGCGAAGGCCGGGAACCAGCCCGAATGCATCGCGGCGATGCCGACCAGAAGTTCGTGGATGAAGGCGGCAAAGGCCGCATAGACGACGAAGGCGACGAGCAGCGGCCAGGAGAGTTCCGAGGCCAGCCCGCCGATCGTCGCGATCAGGGCGGCGATGGCGACATAGCCGACGGCGCCGAGCTTGAGCGCCCCGCGCAGCTCCTCGTCGCTGCGGCCGCCCGCGGCATCGGCTTCATCCGCGCGCCGGGCGATCGCGATGATCACCTGCACGAGAGCGACGAGGCCGGCGCCCACCATGAAGCCGTGCGGCACGTAATATTGCGTCATGTCGATGCCGGTCAGCGGCAGGGTGTAGCCGCGGATCAGAAGGCCGATGCCGAACATGGTGAGCGCCGCGATGTTGCCGATGAAGGCAACGCCGAAGGCCGACATGGGAATCTTGAGCCAGCTGCCGACGACGCCGACCGCGAGCCCGGCGCCGAGGAGGAGCGCCTGCCGGCCGCCCTGGTCGCCGGCCTTGATCGCTTCCGCCGCCGCCACCCCGGGCGGCCACGTGCCGGTCGCGGGAAACACCTTGGTGTCGAACATCCGGTAGAGCAGATAGGCGTCGAGCAGCATCGCCAGCGCCGCGCCCACCAGCATCGGCAGGATCAGGTCGCCGCGGCCGAGCAGAAACGGGATGCCGATCGGCAGCAGCAGGCTGTTGGCCGCGCCGAACGTCGCCGCCGAAATGTTGCTCTGCGCGAGGTTCTGCACGTGAACGGAGCGGTAGCGGGCAAACAGCGTCAGCGGCACCCGCGCCAGGATCATCGCCACCAGCGCGCCGATGATCGACGTGTTCGGCGTCACCCCGAGCTGCAGGATCAACTGGATGCCGATGATCGCGCCGAACATCGCAAGCACGATCAGCAGCACCAAGGTCGCGGGCGAGAACGTCGAGGGGTGCGGCTGATCGGGCGCGGGCGCGCGGGCTTCGGCTTCGGCCTTGACGTCGGTCATTGCTCGCTCCCGATGCGGCGGCCTCTTCACCTCTCCCCACCGCACTCGGGTTTACCCGAGTTCGGCATTATTGAGTGGCCGAAGTCGGATAAATCCGACTTCGGCTGGGGAGAGG
>DASPVJ010000197.1:0-2977 GCA_035622435.1 Xanthobacteraceae bacterium
CGGTGCTGCAGGCCGACCAGGGCTGCGACTTCGACTTTATGGTACCGCGGCGGAACTGACGCTTGCTCCTACCCTCCCCCTTGTGGGGAGGGTCGCCGCGCGAAGCGCGGCGGGGTGGGGGTGGTTCAGGGGTCAGAAATCAGAAGTCGGAAATCAGAAAGCGCGCTTCCGATTTCCGTTTTCTGATTTCCGATTTCTGATCGACCCCCACCCCTAACCCCTCCCCACAAGGGGGAGGGGAACAGGCTGTGCGTGTGGAGAGGTGAAGAAATCGTAGCTTGTAGCCCGGATGACGCCACGAAGCGGCGGACATCCTGGAATGCCTACGAAGCGCCGCCGCGGCGCTCGCGGCTGAGCGCGGCGCGGACCGCCTCCGGATTGTCGGCGACGGTGACGAGGAAATTGCGCGCCGCCGTGTCCGGCTCCGACCTGCCCTGCTCCCAATTGCGCAAGGTCGAGACCTCCAGCCCGAACTCCAGGGCGAATTCGTCCTGCGAAAGGCCTAGCGCCTCGCGAATCACCTTGACGTCGATTTTGTCCGGCGCGCCGTACGGCGTTGCCTTGACGCCGGCGCCGGCGAGATCGCGGATGACGGCGCGCGCATCCTCCACGGCCGGCAACTCGACCACCGCCAGGCCGCGATCGAACAGGCGCGTCACCACGCCGTGCGCGGCGCGCAGCGGCAGCCGGCGCTTGGCGAGCGCGAGCGCCGCCTGCGGCCCCTTGAACCTAGCGCGATCGGTCCGCAGCAGGAATCGTCCGGGCGAACCGAAGCGGACGCGGGCCACGTCCCGGATTCGCACCCGTGGTCCGGACAGCGCCGACAACGACGATTTCATCGACACCGAGTTCCTCCATCGCCTCCTAAGATGGCCCACGCTCATATACGCAAGTTGCGTAGTGAATCAACGGCCATGGGCCGCGCAGCAGGCGCAGGCTGCGACTTCGACTTCATGCTGCCGCGGCGGTGACGCTTGCTCCTACCCTCCCCCTTGTGGGGAGGGTCGCCGCGCGAAGCGCGGCGGGGTGGGGGTGGTTCAGTAACCACAAATCGGAAGTCGGAAATCAGAAAGCGCGCTTCCGATTTCCGTTTTCTGATTTCCGATTTCTGAACGACCCCCACCCCTAACCCCTCCCCACAAGGGGGAGGGGAACAGGTTGTGCAAGCGGCGCCGCCCCCTCACCCGCCGCCGCTTCGCGGCGTCGACCTCTCCCCGCAACGGGGTCCCCGCGACGCGAGCGTCGCGGGGTGCCCCTCGGGGAGAGGTAAGTCAGCGCTTCTTCCTGAAATCCAGTCCGCCGTAGGGCTTGGGCGGATGGGCGGCGAGCGCGGCTTCGTTGGGCTCGGTGCCCCAGCCGGGGCGGTCGGGCACCACCAGGTGGCCGTCGACGATCTCCGGCACGTGCGTGAACAGCTCGTGGTCCCAGGCGAGCCGGTCGATGTCGATTTCCATGATGCGCAGGTTGGGCACCGCGGCGGCGAAGTGGGCGCTCATCATGGTGCACAGGTGGCCGTAGAAATTATGCGGCGCCACGTTGACCTCGTGCGCCTCGGCGGCCGCCGCGATCTTCATCGATTGCCAGGTCCCGTTCCACACCGTGTCGATGATGGCGACATCCATCGCCTGCTCGCGGAAGTACGGCATGAACTCGCGCAAGCCGAACAACGTCTCGCAGGAGGAAATCGGGTGCGGCGATTGCCGGCGGATAGTGCCCAGCGCCTCCGGGCTGTAGGTATCGATCTCGATCCAGAACATCTGGAAGTCGTCGATCGCGCGCAGGATCTTCAAATAGCCTTCGGTCTTGGCGTTGAAGTTGAGGTCGAGCAAGAGGTCGACGTCCGGGCCGGCGCCGTCGGCGAGCGCTTCGAGGTGCATGCGCAGGTTCCGCAGCACCTTTTTGTCGACGTTGAGTTCGGGATAGAACGGCCGGCCGAAGCCCGGGCGCCAGCCCTGCGGCTTGCCGTCCTCGTAGATGAAAATGTTGGTCTTGAGCGCGCCGTATCCCTTCTCGCGCACCTCGCGGCCGATCGCCTTGACGCCGTCGAGGTCGACGATCGCCGGCTGGTACCAGGCGGGATGATTGATGCGCCAGGTGGCGCAGTGCGACCAGTAGAGCCGGATGCGGTCGCGCACCTTGCCGCCGAGAAGCTCGTAGCACGGCACGCCCAGCGCCTTCGCCTTGGCGTCGATGAGCGCGTTCTCGATCGCCGCCATCGCCTCGGCCACGACCCCGCCCGCCGCCGGCCGGGTGATGCAGTAAAGCTCGGCATAGACGCGCTCGTGCGCGCCGACCTCCTGGCCGACCACCCGCTCGGCGAGCTGCTCGATCGCCGCCGTGACCCCGGGCGAGCCGAAGCCCTCGTCGTACTCGCTCCAGCCGACGATGCCGGCGTCGGTCGTAAGCTTGACGAAGCTGTAGTTGCGCCAGCCGGCGTCGCAATGCAGCGTCTTTATGGCGGTGACTTTCATGGGTTTCCTCCCCCTTGCGATGTTCGCCGCGTCCCGGCAGTGTGCCCCGCGCCGTAGGGTGGGCAAAGCGCCGAAGGCGCGTGCCCACGCGTGGGCACGCCCCCGGGACGAAGTGCCCGGGGGCTTTGCCCACCCTACGAAACGACGGGGAGGATATCCGCGTGGCCAGCAACAGGAAACGGCTCGTGGTGCCCACCAGCATGGGGGCGGGCGGGTTTGCGGTGCTCAAGACCCGCGAGGACGTGGAGGTGGTGCCGTTCGCGCCAACGATATCCTCGCCCGACTTCAACGCGCTGCTGCGCGCGGACGGCGAGGTCAACGGCGCCATCCTGGGCTTGACCCGCTTCGGCGAGGCCGAGGCGACCAACGCGCACGGGCTGCAGGTGGTCTCGCGCATCGGCGTCGGCTACGACACCGTCGACGTGCCGGCGCTCACCCGCCACAAGGTGCCGCTGATGGTCGCCGGCACCGCCAATTCGCCCTCGGTCGCCGAGCAGGCCATGCAC
>DASPVJ010000198.1:0-2386 GCA_035622435.1 Xanthobacteraceae bacterium
GTCATCAGCGCGGAGGCGTCGGAGGCGAGGAATACGACGGCGCCGGTCAAGTCCTCGACCTGGCCCAGGCGGCCGAGCTTGATCTTCGCCAGCACGTCCTTGCGGAAAGCGTCGTTGGCGAAGAACGGCCGGGTGAGCGGCGTTTCGACGAAGGTCGGGCCGAGCGTGTTGACGCGAATTTTGTGCGGTGCCAGCTCGATCGCCATCGCCTTGGTGAAGCCTTCCATGGCGTGCTTGGAGGCGCAGTAGACGCTGCGGCGCGGGCCGCCGACGTGCCCCATCTGCGAGGAAATGTTGATGATCGAGCCCGGTCGGCCCGCCGCCACCAGCGCCCGCGCCACCGCCTGCGCGACGAAGAACGCGGCGCGCACGTTCAGCGCAAAAACGGCGTCGAAATCCTCAACCGTCACCTCGGTGAACGGCGCCGGCCGGTTGGTGCCGGCGTTGTTGACGAGAATCTCGAACGGCGCCGCGCGCGACACCGCCGCCTGGACGGCCGCGAGATCGGTCACGTCGAGCGCAAGCGCGTCGGCCGAATGCCCGCGCGCGCGGAGCGCCGCCGCCGCTTCCTCGATCTCGCCGGGCGTGCGCGCCGCGAGCATCACCTGCGCGCCCGCTTCGGCGAGCGCCGCGGCCGCCGCCAAGCCGATGCCGCGGCCGGCGCCGGTGACCAGCGCCCGCTTGCCGTCAAGGCGGAAGGATGGCGTTCTAGGCAGGTCCATCGCTCACGTCGCCGGTTGCGCGTAGCCGACGTTGCGCCCGCCGTAGCGGCGCACGCGCACGTTGGCCTGCTCGGCGTGGCCGGTGAAGCCTTCGAGGATGCACAGGCGCGAGCAATATTCGCCGATCGTCGCGCTTGCCTCGTCGGTCAGCACTTTCTGATAGGTGCAGGTCTTGAGAAATTTGCCCACCCACAGGCCGCCGGTGTAGCGCGCCGCCTTCTTGGTCGGCAGCGTGTGGTTGGTGCCGATCACCTTGTCGCCGTAGGCGACGTTGGTGCGGGGACCCAAGAACAGCGAGCCGTAGTTGCGCATGCGCGCGAGGAAATAATCCGGATCGCGGGTCATCACTTGCACGTGCTCGGAGGAAACGCGGTCGGCTTCGCGCACCATCTCGTCCTCGTCGGTGCACAGGATCACTTCGCCGAAATCCGCCCAGGCTTTGCCGGCGGCGTCGGCGGTCGGCATGATGGCGAGGAGCCGTTCGACCTCGGCCATGGTGGCGCGCGCGAGCCTCTCCGAATTGGTGATCAGCACCGCCGGCGAGGTCGGCCCGTGCTCGGCCTGGCCGAGCAGGTCGGTGGCGCAGATTTCCGCGTCGACGGTCTCGTCGGCGATGATCAGGGTCTCGGTCGGGCCGGCCAAGAGGTCGATGCCGACGCGGCCGAACAATTGCCGCTTGGCCTCGGCCACATAGGCGTTGCCCGGCCCGACGATCATGTCGACCGCCGGCAAGGTGGCGGTGCCGAGCGCCATGGCGGCGACCGCCTGTACGCCGCCGAGGACGAAAATGTCGTCGGCGCCGCCGAAGTGCATGGCGGCGACGATCGCCGGGTGCGGCCCGCCCTTGAACGGCGGCGCGCAGGCGGCGATGCGCTTCACGCCGGCGACCCGCGCGGTGACGATCGACATGTGGGCGGAGGCGACCATCGGATAGCGCCCGCCCGGCACGTAGCAGCCGATGCTGTTGACCGGGATGTGCCGGTGCCCGAGCACGACGCCGGGCAGGGTCTCGACTTCCAGATCCTCGAGCGTGTCCTTCTGTTTCTGCGCGAAGTTCTTCACCTGCGCCTGGGCGAAGCGGATGTCGTCGAGATCGCGCTTGGGCACCTGGCCGATGGCGCGTTCGATCTCCTCCCCGCTCAGGCGGAAATTTTCCGGCGCCCAGTCGTCGAACTTCTGCGACAGCTCACGCACCGCCTTGTCCCCGCGTGCTTCCACATCAGCGAGGATCGCCTCGACGGTCTCGCGCACCTTGGCGTCCGCCGCCTTGACGGCGCTCGCGTCGATTCCGCGTTTGAGATAATGGGGCATTGGCTACTCCGATTTCCTCGTCATGGCCGCCCCCGGGCACTTCGTCCCGGGGGTGTCCCGGCCATCCACGTCTTGCTTCGTCACAAACATCCAAGGCATGGATGCCCGGCACAAGAGCCTGCCCCGGACTTGATCCGGGGCCGGGCATGACCCAAGAAGGTCATTTTATCGCCTGCGGGTTGATCGGCGAGCCGGTGCCGCCGGTGATGGCGAGCGGCGGCCCGCAGAAGAAGAATTCGTACACCTTGTCGCGCGCGCAGTCCTCGGCCAGGTCCTTGAGATAGAAGATCTCGCCCATGCACAGGCCCATGGCCGGGATCACCACCCAGTGCCACGGCTGGTTCGCGTCGCTG
>DASPVJ010000199.1:0-3128 GCA_035622435.1 Xanthobacteraceae bacterium
CGGCGCAGCATCCTCGGGTCCGCGCTACGCGCGGCCCGAGGACAGGCTACGCGGTGCGCCGCAGACCCGGGACCGGGGGCGTCGTGCCCGTGACACATCCGTCATTGCGAGGAGCCCGAAGGGCGACGAAGCAATCCAGGCGGGCCGTCGTGCTGCCCCTGGATTGCTTCGCTCCGCTCGCAATGACGTGCCTCGGCGCCCCTCACCCGCGCACGTTGGGCGTCGCCTCCGCGGCGGTGACCTCGAGCACCAGGTGGTCGCGGTGCGCGCGGCCGTATTCGTCGGTGACGTCGACTGCGATGCAGTGGGTGCCGGCGTCGAGATCGGCGGGCAGCCGCGCGACCCAGATGTGCGAGGACGGGTCGGCCTTGACCCACGGCTTCTTGGTGGCCTCGTTGCGGGCGAACACCTCCTCGACGAACGGGTCGGGCCGCCGCTCCGGCGTCATCGTCACCGGCGCGCGGTTGCCGATGCGGTAGGCGACCTTGGTGCGCGGGCCGCCGTCGAAGACGTTGACGATCACGTCGGTCGCGTAGGCGTTCTCGCGCGGGATCGGCGAGCCGAGCAGCGCGCCCATGCGCACGTCGCGGTAAAGCTCGCGGCCGGCGCGGTGGAACTCGCTGTCGAGCGTGATGCGCATCTGCCGCCCGTTCGGCTCGTTCGCCGGGTGGAACCGGGTGGTGTAGCTTTTGCCGTCGATCGAGAGCACGTGGAAGCCGTTGGGGCTGCCGTCGCGGCTGTCGGCGGCGGCGATGCCGCGGTGGTCGAACGGGCCGCTCCACCACGAGCCCGACACCGCGGTCATCACGTGGTGATGGTGCGGGGTCGCTCCGGCGTAGCCGTCGGCGGCGCCGAAATAATGATGCTCGGTGGTGTGGGTATGGCCGGAGAAGCTGACGCACGGCCGCTCGTCGATGAGCGCCAGGAACTCCGGCAGGTCGATCGTGCTGATGACCGGGTCTTTCGGCCCGAGATAGGTGCGCAGCGGAATGTGCATGGCGACGACCACCAGCCGGTCGGCCGGCGTCTCGGCGAGCACGGCGGCGATGAAGGCGCGCTGGCGCTCGCCGATGCGGCCCTGGTACTTGCCGTCGCGGCGCGGGTGCGTCGGGTCGGTGCCGAGGTATTCGACGTTGTCGAGCATGAGGAACAGCGCGCCGCCGTATTCGAACGCGTAGGACGTGGGCCCGAACACGCGCTTGAAGGTCTCGCGCGAATAACGCATGCCCGGCGCCTCGAAATTGAGGTCGTGGTTGCCGGGGATGTTCCACCACGGCAGGCCGATCTGGCCGATGATGCGGTTCTGCCGGGCGTAGAGCGACAGGTCGTCGAACATGACATCGCCGGCGGTGATGCCGAACGCGGCCTTGGCGCCGATCACCGCGTTGACCACGTCGTCGCGCACGAAATCGAGCTCGGTCGGGCTCTCCGGCTGCGGGTCGGTGAACAGCAAAACTTCGAACGCCGTCGGCTCCGCCGCCTTGCGCAGCGCAAAGTCGACCGAGGCGGGCAGCGGCCCGGTCGGATCGATGCCGCGGTAGCGCAGGTTAAGCTCGGCGGGCGTGCCCTTGGGCTGATGGATGTAATAAAAGCGCGGCAGCATGGTGCCGGGCTCGACCGGGACCATATAGCCGGTCGGCTTGATCACGAAGACGACGCTCTCCTCTTCGATCGGCAGGGTGTAGCGCCCGTTGGCGTCGGTCTTGGCGACCTCGCGGCCGTTCGACACCAGCACGCCGGCGATGCCGGGATCGCCGGGCTGGCGCCGGCCGGTGCCCGAACGGTCCTCGAACACGACGCCGGTGACGCTCGCGCCTTGGGCGAGGCCCGGCCGCAGCGGGACGCTCGCCGCCGCCAGCGCCGCGGCGGTCGCGGCGCCGCCCTTCATCACGTCGCGGCGGGTGATGTCGTGATCCATGATGTCGCTCCCTGTTCCAGCGAGACCAAAATCGGCTGTCCGTGCATAGGATGTGCGGGCGACACTACCATGACCGTGCGGGTAGGGCGCATTAGGCCGAAGGCCGTAATGCGCCGCCTGCGATCCGGCGCAATACGCTGCGCTATTGCGCCCTACCAAACTTCACGCTCGCGCGATCATTTCCTTCAGCTCGCGCACCAGGGCGCCGTCGGGCCGCGCGATTTCGTCCATGATGGAGAAGTGATTGCGGCCGGGGAGCACGGCGAGGCGCACCGGCAGGCCGCGCGCCCGGGCGGCGGCGGCGTAGTCCCGCGATTGCCGCTGAAGCTCCGGCAGCTCGGCGCCGCCGACGGTCAGATAGAGTGGCGCCATCGACCGCGGCCAATGGCGCAGCGGGGAGAGCGTCGCAATCTCCGCCGCGTCGAGCGCAAGCTTTTCGTTGAGATAATTGAGCGCGATCGGTTCGAGATCGAAAATGCCGCTGATCGGCAGGCCGCGGCGCATGATCGGATGGTCGGCCACGGCCGCGGTCAAATGCCCGCCCGCCGACCAGCCCCCGACGAACACGCGGTCGCGGTCGAAGCCGAAGTCGCGCGCGTGCGCGGCGAGGAAGCTCAACGCCTGGCGGATTTCCGCGACGATCTCGGTCAGCCGCGCCTGCGGCGCCAAGGTGTAGCCGAGGAGCGCCACGTCGATGCCGTGCGGGCGCGGGCCGTCGGCGGCGAACGCGAAGGTCTCCTTTTCGTTGCGCTGCCAATAGCCGCCGTGGATGAAGGCGAACAGCGGCGCGCGCGCCGGCCCGGCCGGGAAATAGTCGAGCTTGGCGCGCGGCCGGGCGCCGTAGGCGACGTCGAGCCGCGCGGTGGGCTCGGCGCGGACGGCGGCGCTGCGCGCGCGCCAGCGGGCGAGCCATTCCTGACTGTCGGCGACCGCGGCGGCGTTGTTGTAGGCGGCGTCGAGCGCGGCGCGGTCCATGCCGCGGTAGAGAACGGGCGTTGCCGCGCGGTCTTCCATTCAAGCCTCCGCGGGTTCGAGCGCGCGCGCCGGCGCGAGATGGCTCCTGAGCCGCCGGGCGAGATCGCGGCGCACCGCGTTGAACTCGGGCGAGGACACCTCGCGCGGGCGCGGCAGGTCGATCGCCATGTCGCAGTCGATCTCGCCCGGGCCGGCGCTCATCACCAGCACCCGGTCGGCGAGCAGCACCGCCTCC
>DASPVJ010000200.1:0-2403 GCA_035622435.1 Xanthobacteraceae bacterium
ACGGCCCGGTAGATGCGGTAAAGTTCCCAGCCGCGATAAATGAAGCGCGCCTGCTTCACGACGAATTCCCAGGCCAGACCGGGATAGAACCGCCAGGCGGCCTCGAGCGGCAAGCTCGACCGGCGCTCGAACCGGCTCTTCATCCGCAGCACGCCGCCCTGGAGCGGGTGCACCCGCTCGATCGCCGGCGACTGGGAGAACCACAGGATGATCTGAGCCAACCGGAAGATGTTGACGCCGCTCGCCTTGGCGCGTCGCAGGATCGTCTTCATGTGCGCGGGCGTGTAGTAGATGCGCCAAGCGTCCCGATAGAGCTTCTCCCATTCCGCCTTGCTCATGTTCGGGTGCGCGGTGAGCGCGTGCTCGAGGTCGTATTTGTTGAGGTCGGGATCCATCGCGATCCCCTTGGTCCACAGCACCTTGTGGTCCTCGGAGCCGGGCAGCGGGGTGAGGAAGAAGAATTCGAGCACGTCGACCGGAAGCTCGCGCTTGATGATCTCGATGTCCTCGCGCACCCGCTCGGGCGTGTCGTTGGGGAAGCCGAGGATATAACCGGCGTAGGTCCAGATGCCGACCGCCTTCCAGGCGAGCAGCATCTTGCGGTATTCGGTGATCTTGTTCTGCCGTTTCTTCGCCGCCGTCAGGTTGTCGGGGTTGATGTTCTCGAGCCCTATGAAGATGCGGGTGACGCCGGCGCGCTTGGCCTTGGCGACGAAGTTGAGAATCTTGTGGCACAGGGTGTCCACCTGGATGAGAAAGCGCACGTCCATGCCGTCGCGCTCGCGCAGCTCGATGATGCGGTCGAGGATCGGCTCCCAGTCCTTGTTGCGGGCGAAATTATCGTCGGTGATGAAGAAACGGTCGATCCCCTGCTGCCAATTCATGCGCAGGATGCGCTCGACGTCGTCGGGGCTGCGCCGGCGCGACTTGCGGCCCTGCACGTTGATGATGGTGCAGAACGAGCATTGGAACGGGCAGCCGCGCCCGGCGTCGAAGGTCGTCACGTTGCCGATCGTCCTGCGCACCGTGTTGCCGGGCAGGAACGGCACGACGGTGCTTTCGAGCGGCGGCAGGTCGTCGATGAAATTGTAGACGGGCGGCAGCCGGTTGGCGGCGGCGTCGCGCACGACCTGGTCCATGCGGCCTTCGGCTTCCCCGGCAAAGAGCGTGATGCCCATGTCGAGGGCCGCTTGAAGGTCCGCCATCACGGTCGGAAACATGGCGAGCATGCCGGAGACGTGGAAGCCGCCGAGGACGACCGGGATGCCGGCGGCGCGCAGCGGCCGGGCGATGTCGAGCGCCCGGGGGTATTGGTTCGACTGCACGCCGACGAGGCCGACGAAGCCGAAGCCGCCGCTGCGGCGGAACTCGGCGATGATGCTTTCGATGCGCAGCCGGCTGTTGGTCTCGTCGATCGCGGTCACGTCGATTGCGACATCGGGGCCGAGCACCCGGCGTTCGCCGCAGTCGGCCACGAGGCCGTAGACGCTGGCGAGCGAGTTCGCCGGCATGGGCGAGCGGTACCAACGGATGACGTAGCCGTCGTCGTCGTAGTGGGACGGCTTGACGAGGACGACGCGAAACCGCCGCGGTTCCGCCGCCGTTCGTTCCGATGCCTCGCGCACGCTCACGCCGCCTCTCCCCGATGCGGGCCCAGGTTCCCATGGTAGCACGAGCGCCCACGCGCACGCGACAATCATGCCCCGCGGAGGCCGCAAATCCGCCCCGAGCGCGGCCTATGCATGGGCCGGGATCGGGACGGGACGATGCCGCGAAAATCGCTTGCCGCGCTGATGGCGGCGCTGCTGCTCGCCGCGTGCGGCAGCGTGCCGACCGGCCGAAGCCCGACGGCGGACGCGCCGGTGCAGCGGCCGAGCTGGGCGGGTGAGCCGCGCGCCCGCGCGCTTGCCTCCGGCGGCTCGATCGGGACGGCGAGCTATTATCACGCCGCCGGGTTGACCGCGGCGCACCGCACCCTGCCGTTCGGCACGAGGGTGCGGGTGACCAACACGGCGAACGGCCGCTCGGTGGTGGTGCGCGTCGCCGACCGTGGGCCGTTCGTGCACGGCCGGGCGATCGATCTCTCCGACGAGGCGGCGGACGCCGTGGGCATGACCCAATCGGGCGTCGCGCAGGTGCGCATGGAAGTCGTGCGCTAAAGCGTGATGGCTTTTCTTCGAATCGCCATCCGGCTTTAGCCTATTGTTGGAGCATGATGTTTTCCGAAAACCGGTACCCACTTTTCGGTATCATGCTCTAACACCCGCCCGCGCGATGAAGCGGACGCCGATCTCGTCCTGGCCGCGCCACACGATCCGGCACCAGCGATGAACCTTCGCGTGCTTGGCGAGCACGAGAATGAACTCTTCCGGCAGTTTCGCCAGGACGCGCGGCGCGATCGAA
>DASPVJ010000201.1:0-15941 GCA_035622435.1 Xanthobacteraceae bacterium
AAGGCGATCTCGAACCTGCTGCATGCCGAGCGCGGCGAGGTCACCAAGGGCTCGATCGTGTTCGACGGCGAGGAGGTCAAGGCGCGCGCGCCCAACGACCTCGTGCGGCGCGGCTGCATCCAGGTGATGGAGGGCCGCCAGTGCTTCGAGCACCTCACCGTCGAGGAGAATCTCCTGACCGGCGCCTACACCCGGCGCGACGGCGCCGCCGCGGTGCGGCGCGACCTCGACCTGGTCTATTCCTACTTTCCGCGCATCCGCGAGCGGCACAACGCGCTCGCCGGCTACACCTCGGGCGGCGAGCAGCAGATGTGCGCGATCGGTCGCGCGCTGATGTCGCGGCCGAAGATGATCCTGCTCGACGAGCCGTCCATGGGGCTCGCGCCGCAGATCGTCGAGGAAATCTTCGAGATCATGCGCCGGCTCAACGAGCAGGAGGGCGTCTCGTTCCTGCTCGCCGAGCAGAACGCCAACATGGCGCTCAAATACGCGCGCTACGGCTACATCCTGGAGAACGGGCGCATCGTCATGGACGGCGAGGCCGAGGCGCTGCGCGAAAACGAGGACGTCAAGGAGTTCTATCTCGGCATCGCCGAGGGCAAGCGCAAGTCGTTCCGCGACGTCAAGAACTACAAGCGCCGCAAGCGCTGGCTGGCGTGAAAACCATGTCCGACAAGTTCAATCTCGAGCAGAAATTCGCGCTGTTCTCCGAGCATTGGCGGCCCAAGGTGGTGGCCGCGCTCAACGGCCAGGAGATCAAGATCGTGAAGGTGCAAGGAACCTTCCCGTGGCACCATCACGCGGCCGAAGACGAGTTCTTCCTGGTGTGGAAGGGGCGGTTTCGCGTCGAGTTCCGCGACCGCATCGTCGAGCTTGGCCCGGGCGAAGGGGTGGTCGTGCCGCGCGGCGTCGAGCACCGCACCGCGGCCGACGCGGAAGCCGAGGTCGTGGTGTTCGAGCCGGCGGCGACCCGCAACACCGGCAACGTGATCGACGCGACGTTCACGGCGCCCGACGGCGCAAAGGTTTGAGCCATGCCGCAGTTCTACGACGCGCTGGAGACCCGCGACCCGGCGGTGCGGGAGAAGGAGCTGTTCGAGCAAGTGCCGGAGACGGTCGCGCGGGCGATGGCCGCGCCCGGGTGGGCGGCCCACCTCAAGGGGGTCGATCCCAAGGCGGTGACCTCGCGCGCGGCGCTGGCCAGGCTGCCGGTCCTGCGCAAGTCCGACCTGCCGGCGCTGCAGAAGGCGATGCCGCCGTTCGGCGGGCTGGCGCTCAAGGCGCCCGGGCAACTCAAGCGTCTGTTGATGTCGCCGGGGCCGATCTTCGAGCCGGAAGGCTATTCGACCGACGCGTGGGGCGCCGCGCGGGCGCTCTACGCCGCCGGCTTTCGCCTGGGCGACATCGTGCACAACGCGTTTTCCTATCACCTCACCCCGGGCGGGCACATCATGGACGCCGGCGCCCAGGCGCTCGGCTGCGCCGTGATCCCGGCCGGGGTCGGCAACACCGAGCAGCAAGTCGAGGCGATCGCCCATCTCAAGCCCACCGGCTACGTCGGCACGCCGGATTTCCTCAAGATATTGCTCGATGCCGCGGCGAAGTCCGGCAAGGACGCCTCCTCGCTCAAGCGCGGCCTCGTGTCCGGAGCGGCGCTGCCGTCCTCGCTGCGCAACGAGCTTGCCGGCCGCGGCGTTGCGGTGCTGCAGACCTACGCGACGGCGGAACTCGGCGTCCTCGCCTACGAAAGCCAAGCGCGCGACGGCATGATCGTCAGCGAGACGATCATCCTCGAAATCGTGCGGCCCGGCACCGGCGATCCGGTCGCCGACGGCGAGGTGGGCGAGATCGTCGGCACCTCGTTCAACCCGGATTACCCGATGATCCGTCTCGCGACCGGCGACCTTTCCGCCGTGCTCGCCGGCGCGTCGCCGTGCGGGCGCACCAACATGCGCATCAAGGGCTGGATGGGCCGCGCCGACCAGACCACCAAGGTCAAGGGCATGTTCGTGCATCCGGCCCTGGTGGCGCAGGTCGCCCGCCGCCATCCCGAGCTCGGCCGCGTGCGCCTCGCGGTCACCCGCGAGGCGGAACAGGACGTGATGACGCTCCACGCGGAATGCGCCGCCCCCTCCGCCGGCCTCGCCGACGCGGTCGGGGCCAGCCTGCAGTCGGTGACCAAGCTCAAGGGGCGGGTCAACCTGGTGGCGCCCGGGAGCTTGCCCAACGACGGCAAGGTGATCGCCGACGAGCGGCCGATCGGGTGAACGGCGCGGGGGCGACTTTCCTTTACCGCCGCCTGAGGTTGCGTTAGCTTCGCGGCTCCGCTCAACGAAGGAGGAAGCGATGAAACGCATCCGGTCCAAGCTTGCGATGGCGGCCGCGCTTGTCGCCACGGTCCTGGCCTTCAGCGCGGTGCCGCAGCCGGCGGCCGCGCGCCACGCTTGCCCGTTCGTCTTGTACAAGGCGTGCGTGCTCACCCCGGCCGGGACTCGCGAGACCGTCGCCACCAACAAATGTTTCGCCCATGCCCGTCATTGGACGATCCTGCACATCGGCCCGTGCGTGGGACCGATTTGCAACATGCTGTGGATGCCGGTGTGCGCGCAGCCGCCGTACATGCCGACTCCGCGAACCTTCTCGAGCCTGTGCTGGGCGGAAGTCGACAACGCGGTCTTCCTCTATAACGGCGTCTGCCACTAAAGCGTGATGGCTTTTCTTCGAATCGCCATCCCGCTTTAGCTTATTGTTGGAGCATGATGTTTTCCGAAAACCGGTACCCACTTTTCGGCATCATGCTCTAATCGGCGGCGGGACGACCGAGGCCGGGCGGCGAGCGCGCCGTCCGCTTATTCGCGCGATCGGCGTTCCAAAACCGATCGCGTCGGGTAGCATGCGCGCATGAACCGGGTCGAACTGCCGTCCGCCCGGCCCGCGCATGGGCCGGCCGACCACCCGCCGGTCGAAGGCGGGCGCATCGGCGTTCTGATCG
This sequence comes from Xanthobacteraceae bacterium, assembly GCA_035622435.1. Classification (GTDB taxonomy): domain Bacteria; phylum Pseudomonadota; class Alphaproteobacteria; order Rhizobiales; family Xanthobacteraceae; genus AP-16. The sequence continues at coordinate 2,993 of DASPVJ010000201.1, forward strand.
TCAACCTCGGCACCCCCGACGCCACCGACTACCGGTCGATGCGGCGCTACCTCAAGGAGTTCCTGTCCGACCGCCGGGTGATCGAGGAGAACCGGCTCAAGTGGTGGCTCATCCTCAACCTGATCATCCTCAGCGTGCGGCCGCGGCGCCGCGGCCGCGACTACGACCGCATCTGGAACCGGGAGAAGGACGAATCGCCGCTCAAGACCGTCACCCGCGCGCAGGCCGAGAAGCTCGGCGCGGCGCTGGCGGCGCGCGACCGGCGCATCGTCGTCGACTGGGCGATGCGCTACGGCAACCCGTCGATCGCGCGGGGCCTCGACTCTCTCCGGGCGCAGGGCTGCGAGCGCATCCTGATCATGCCGCTCTATCCGCAATATGCGGCGGCGACCACCGCGAGCGTGTGCGACAAGGCGTTCGCGAGCCTGGCGCGGATGCGCTGGCAGCCGGCGATCCGCGTGCTGCCGCCCTATTACGACGACCCGGTCTATATCGAGGCGGTCGCGTCCTCCATCAAAGCCGAGCTTGGCAAGCTGCCGTTCGTGCCCGACATGCTCCTGGCGTCGTTTCACGGCATGCCGGTCGACTATCTGACCAAGGGCGATCCCTACCATTGCCAATGTGCCAAGACTGCGCGGCTGGTGCGCGAGCGCCTCGGCCTCGACGACGGCCGCTTCATGCTGACGTTCCAGTCGCGGTTCGGCTCGGCCGAGTGGCTCAAGCCCTATACCGACGAGACCGTGCGCGATCTCGCGCGGCGCGGCGTCAAGAATCTCGCGGTGGCGATGCCGGGCTTTGCCGCCGACTGCCTGGAGACCCTTGACGAGATCGCGGTCGAGAACGCGGAAATATTCCACAGCAACGGCGGCGGGAATTTCGCCGCGCTTGCCTGCCTCAACGACAGCGAGGCCGGCATGGCGGTGATCGGCCATCTCGCCGCGCGCGAGTTGAGCGGCTGGCTGTGACACCACATTCGGCGGGCACGTTGGCATATTGCTCCCCGCCCGTCTCGCCGCCACAATGCCCGCCTGCCACGAGGGAGATTCGCCATGTTCTTCGGCTTCAATATCTTCGTCATCGTGCTCGTTCTCCTGGTCGTGCTCACCCTGTTCGCCGGCGTGAAAACCGTGTCGCAGGGCTACAATTGGACGGTCGAGCGGTTCGGCCGTTACACCCGCACCCTTTCGCCCGGCCTCAACCTGATCGTGCCCTACTTCGACCGCATCGGCCGCAAGATGAACATGATGGAGCAGGTGGTCGACGTGCCGCAGCAGGACGTGATCTCCAAGGACAACGCCACCGTCACCGTCGACGGGGTCGCGTTCTATCAGGTGTTCGACGCCGCCAAGGCGAGCTATGAGGTCACCTATCTCGATCAGGCGATCATCAAGCTCACCATGACCAACATCCGTTCGGTCATGGGGTCGATGGACCTCGACCAGATGCTCTCCCACCGCGACGAGATCAACGAGCGGCTGCTGCGCGTGGTCGACGCCGCGGTGTCGCCGTGGGGCGTCAAAGTCAATCGCATCGAGATCAAGGACATCGTGCCGCCCGCCGACCTGGTGCAGTCGATGGGCCGGCAGATGAAGGCGGAACGCGAGAAGCGCGCCGAAATCCTCACCGCCGAGGGCCAGCGCCAGTCGGCGATCCTGCGCGCCGAGGGCCAGAAGCAGTCTCAGATTCTCGAGGCCGAGGGCCGCCGCGAGGCGGCGTTCCGCGACGCCGAGGCGCGCGAACGCCTCGCCCAGGCGGAGGCCAAGGCGACCGAGATGGTGAGCCAGGCGGTCGCCGGCGGCAACGTCTCGGCGCTCAACTACTTCGTCGCCCAGCAGTACCTCAAGGCATTGGGGCAATTCGCCACGGCGCCCAACCAGAAGATCCTGATGCTGCCGATCGAGGCGACCGGCGTCTTGTCCTCGCTCGCCGGCATCGTGGAGATCGCCAAGGACACCTTCGGCAACGGGGGCGATGGCCGCGGCCCGGCGTCGGCGCGCCGGCCGAGCGGACCGACGGTCAGCCCGACCTCCGTCCCGCCGACCGCTTGATCGAGGCCCGCCGTGGTCGAACTCATCGCCTCGCTCGGCGCCTGGAGCTGGATCATCCTCGGCGGCATCCTGCTCGCCATCGAGGTGATGGCGCCGGGAACCTTCATTCTGTGGCTCGGCGTCTCGGCGATCCTGGTCGGCGTGATCTCGTTTGCGATCGAATGGAGCTGGCAGGCGCAGGGCGTCGCCTTCGCGGTCCTGTCGGTCGTCTCGGTGGCGCTGTGGTGGCGGCTCGGGCGGCGGGGCAGGTCGGAGAGCGATGACGGCGATCAGCCGTTCCTCAATCGCCGCGCGCAAGGCTTCGTCGGGCGCGTCTTCACCCTCGACAAGCCGATCGTGGACGGCGCCGGCACGGTGCGCATCGGCGACACCGTCTGGCGCATCACCGGGCCCGATTGCGCCGCCGGCAGCCGCATCAAGATCGCGCGCGCCGACGGCGCGACGCTGTTCGTGGAACCGGATGGCAGATGACGGATGACAGATGTCGGATGTCAGATGTCAGATGTCAGAGTTTATCTCTGATCTCTGACATCTGATCTCTGACATCTGTTCAAGCGACCCCGGCGCGCAGCAGGTCGTGGAAGTGCACGATGCCGACCGGGCGGCCGGCGTCGACCACCATCAGGGCGGTGATGTTCGAGGCATTGAGGAGTTCGAGCGCCTCGCTCGCCAATTGGTCGGGGCGCACCGTCTTGGGTCGGCGCGTCATGATGTCGTCGACGCGGGCGTCGAGCAGATCGGGCCGCATGTGGCGGCGCAGGTCGCCGTCGGTGATGATGCCGACGAGCCGTCCGGCCGCGTCGATGATCCCGACGCAGCCGAGGCTCTTGCTCGACATTTCGACGATCGCCTCCGCCATCAGGGTGCCGAGCTTGACGAGCGGCACGTCCGCCCCGCTGCGCATGATCTGCCCGACGAATTTGAGCTTGGCGCCGAGCCGGCCGCCCGGATGAAGCGCGCGGAAATCGAGCGCGGTGAAGCCGCGGCTCTCGAGCAGGGCGACCGCGAGCGCGTCGCCGAGCGCCAGCTGCATCAGCGAGGAGGTGGTGGGCGCGAGATTGTGCGGGCACGCCTCGCGCACGTCCGGCAGCACCAGGGCGACGTCGGCCGCCATGCCGAGGGTGCTCGCCGCGTTGGCGGTCACGCCGATGAGGCCGATGCGGAAGCGGCGCGAGTAATCGATCAGGTCCTTGAGTTCCACCGTCTCGCCCGACCACGACAGCGCCATGATGAGGTCGTCGGCGGTGATCATGCCGAGGTCGCCGTGGCTCGCCTCGCCCGGATGCACGAAGAAGGCGGGCGCGCCGGTCGACGCGAAGGTCGCGGCGATCTTGCGGCCGATATGGCCGGACTTGCCCATGCCGGTGACGATGAGGCGGCCCTTGGCGCCGTAGATCAGTTCGACCGCGGCGACGAACGGGCGCCCGAGCCCGTAGCGGATGGCCGCGGCCAGCGCCGAGATGCCGCCGGCCTCCGCTTCGAGCGTGCGCAACGCCGACGCGAGCACGCGCTCGGCGCGCTCGCCCGCCGCGCGTTCGCTGGTCGATGTCCTCGGCTTTGCCATCGCAACGTTTTTGCAAGGATTAAGGCGCGGCCCGCGAATAGCACGTAACGACGCGGGCGAACAGGCCGGCTCAACCGGGCGTTAACCATAATCCTTTTACATCCATTAACCCAAGGCCGGCGGTCCCGCCGGCCCGCAGGATATCGCACGTGCCGCGTCATTCCGCATTCCGTGTTGCCGTGCCGGCCGGTGCTTTGCTTGCGGCGGTTTGCGGCATGTCCGGCTGGGCACAGACGACGGCGCCGGCCCAGCCGAGCGACCTGCGTTTGAGTTTCGACGACAACGGCGGGGAATTTCCGCGGCCCGGCGCGAAGCGACCGCCGCGCCGGCCGGCGCCGCCGGTCGGCGTCATTCCAAGGTTCGGCAATCCGCCCGGGTCCGGGGCCGGCAAGACCGGATTCAATTCCACCAACGTACCGCTGCCGCGGAGGCTGACGCCGGGCCGGACCGGCCCCGACGGGAAGCCCGCCGCCAAACCGCCGCCGTTGCCGCCGGTTCCCCCTCCCGTGACCGCTGCCCGGCGCACGAGGCCGCAGCAGGTCGCGGCCGCGGCACCCGCCGCGGCACCCGCCGCGACGCTGGCCGTGCCGTCCGGCACGGGGACGCCGCCGCCAGCTGCCGTCGTGCCGCCGAGCGATGCGGTCCTGCTCCCGCCGCCCGTCGCGGTTCCGCCGCGCTTGCGTCCGCTTGCGCCCGATGACGATCCGTTCGGCCCGGTGGGAATCCGAGCCGGCACCTTCGTGCTGCGCCCGGCGGTCGAGGTGATGACCGGCTACGACACCAATCCGGCACGACTTACCGTCGGCGCGCAAGGCTCGCCGCAGCTCACCGTCGCGCCGGAATTACTGGTGAGTTCCGATTGGGAGCGCCATCAGCTCGATATCGCCATGCGCGGCTACTACAACTACTACCCCGACGTTCTGCTCGGCGACCGCCCGTACCTCGACGCCAAGGCCGACGGCCGCATCGACGTGACGCGGGATATCCGCATCGACGTCGAAGGCCGCTACCTGCTGTCGACCGACTATCCCGGCAGCCCCAACATCACGGCCGATATCGCCAAGCTGCCGATCTACACCGACGTCGGCGCGACCTTGGGGGTCGGCGAGCGCTTCAACCGGTTCGATGTTTCGGTCAAGGGGACCTTCGACCGCTTCGATTGGCAGGATTCGCTGCTCACCAACGGGACGATGTCGAGCAACGCCGACCGCGATTACAACCAATACGGCGCGCAGCTGCGCGGGAGCTACGAAGTGTTGCCCGGCCTCAAGCCGTTCGCCGAACTGGACGCCGATACCCGCGTCCACGATCTGCCGATCGACCGCACCGGCGCCGACCGCGATTCCGACGGCCTCGCCGCGAAGATCGGGACGACGTTCGAGTTCACCCGCACCCTCACCGGCAGCATCTCGGTGGGATATCTCTCGCGCCTTTACGTGGACCCGAACCTGCCCAACATTGACGCGCCCCTGTTGGACGCTTCGCTGGTCTGGGCGGCGAGCGGGCTGACCACCGTCAAGTTCGCGGCCAAGACGACCGTGGACGAATCCGTGTTGCCGGACGTATCCGGCGTGCTCCGCCACGACAACGGCATCGAAATCTCCCACGCCCTGCAGCGCTGGCTGATCACCACGGTGAAGTTCGGCTACGGCATCGACGACTACATCGGTTCGTTGCGGCAGGACCACCGCTACGTCGCGTCGCTGGGGATGACCTACAAGCTCAACCGCGAGCTATGGCTCAAGGGGGAGCTGCGCCAGGAATGGCTCGCTTCCAACATTCCGCTCTCGAACTACGCGGCGACAATCGCATTGATCGGTCTGCGCGTGCAGCGATGAGACCGGATGTCAGATGACAGATGTCGGATGACAAGTGCCAGCGTGATTCGATCTCTGATCTCTGACCTCCGATCTCTGACCTCTGACTTCCGTCACCTGTTGCGCAGCAGGCTCTCGACCTCGGCGCGGAACGCCGGCGCGATGTCCTCGCGCGCGAGCGCGTAGGCGACATTCGCGGTCAGGAATCCGATCTTGGAGCCGCAATCGAACGTCCGCCCGGCGAACTTCAGCCCGTAGAACGGCGTCGTCGCGGCGAGGCGGATCATGGCGTCGGTGATCTGGATTTCGCCGCCGGCGCCGCGTTCCTGCGTCTCCAGCAGGTTGAATATCTCCGGCTGGAGAATGTAGCGGCCGGTAATGATGAAATTGGACGGCGCGGTGCCGGGCGGCGGCTTCTCCACCATCCCGGTGACGGCGAAGGCCTTCCCCTTTGCGGCGCCGACCCCGACGACGCCGTACATGTGGGTGCGCTCGGGCGGCACTTCCTCGACCGCGATGATGTTGGCGCGCTCGCCGAGTTCGTCATAGGCGTCGATCATCTGCGCGAGGCAGCCGCGCTGCGCCTGGATCAGCACGTCCGGCAGCAGCAGCGCGAACGGCTCGCGGCCGATCAGTTCGCGCGCGCACCACACCGCGTGGCCGAGCCCTAGGGGCGACTGCTGGCGGGTGAAGCTCGTGGTGCCCGGCCCCGGCAGGTCGCGCGAGAGCACGTCGAGTTCCGCGCGCCTGCCGCGTTCGCTCAAGGTGAGCTCCAGCTCGAGCTGGCGATCGAAATGATCCTCGATAACGCCCTTGTTGCGGCCGGTGACGAAGATGAAGTGCTCGATGCCCGCTTCGCGCGCCTCGTCGACCACGTGCTGGATGATCGGCCGGTCGACGACGGGGAGCATTTCCTTGGGCATGGCCTTGGTGGCCGGCAGGAACCGGGTGCCGAGGCCGGCGACCGGGAAGACGGCTTTGCGGATTTTCATGGGCGGCAGGGTCCGGATGGCAAGGCGAATCGCGGTGGACGCGGGCGTGCCGCGGTTCCAACACAAAGATGGCGTCTTGAAGCCCGGCGGCGGAGGACGGAACGGCACATCGGGTGGCAATCTCCGGTTAATAAGTCGTTAAGCCGGGCCTAGCCATAGTTGGTACCCTATCGGGCGGTCGTCCAGGGCGGAATCCGTTACGCGGGCGCAGAGAATGAGCGGGTGGTTTCTTTCATCGGCGGGCGGCTCCGGCCTGGTCGGACCGGCCGCTGCCGTCGCGGCCATGCTGCTCGCCGTTCCATGGGCCCAAGCCCAGGACGACCGATTTCCGCGACCGCCGCTCGGGACCACGGCAACGGCCGCGCCCGCCGCCGTGTCGCCGGGCGAGCCGGGCGCGCTGCCATGGAGCGGGGAGCCCGGGTCGTCGGGCGATCCGCAGATGATGCCCGACGCGATCCGGGCGGCGGCGGCGAACTTCCATCACTGCCTCGAAGGCTTGTGGCCTGCCGCCGCGCGGCGCGGCGTCTCGCGGCAGACCTTCGAGGCCCAGACGGCCGACCTCGAGCCCGATCTGCGCATCATGGACCTGCTCGATGCCCAGCCGGAGTTCACCAAGTCGTTCTGGGACTACCTCGATCTCCTCGTCACCGACGCGCGCATCGCCAAGGGCCGCGAGATTCTTGCGGCTCACGGGGCGACGTTCGACGCGGTCGAGAAGGCCTATGGGGTCGATCGCCATATCGTCACGGCGATCTGGGGCGTGGAGTCCAACTTCGGCACCGCCGTCGGGGAGCGCTCGGTCGTCCGCTCGACTGCGACCCTTGCCTGCATCGGCCGGCGCCAAGCCTACTTCCGCGACGAGTTCCTGGCGACGCTCGAAATCCTCGAGCACGGCGACGTGTCCGCCGACCGGCTCAAGGGCTCGTGGGCCGGCGCCTTCGGGCCGACCCAGTTCATGCCCACCGCGTTCAAGCGCTACGCGGTCGACTTCGACGGCGACGGCCGCCGCGACGTGGTCGATTCGGTTCCCGACGTCATCGCGTCGACCGCGAACAACCTGAAAAAGGACGGCTGGAGTCCCGGGCAGACCTGGGGCTACGAAGTCATCGTCCCCAAGGGCTTCAACTACCTGCTGGCCGACCGGTCGCGCCTGTTTTCCCTGAGCGAATGGGAGCGGCTCGGCGTGCGCCGCGTCGGCAACCAGCCGTTCGCGCACCCGGCCGATCGCGCCTATCTGCTGGTTCCGGCCGGGGTGCGCGGCCCCGGCTTCCTCATGCTCAACAACTTCCGGGTCATCATGAAATACAACCCGGCCGAGGCCTATGCGTTGGCGATCGGCCACCTCGCCGACCGCCTGCGGGGCGGCGGACCGATCGTGCAGCCGTGGCCGCGCGACGAGCGGGTCCTCACCCGCGCCGAGGTCTACGAGCTGCAGCAGCGGCTCGTCATGCGCGGTTTCGATGCCGGCGAACCCAACGGCCGGTTCGGCGCCAAATCCCGCGCGGCGCTGCGCGACTTCCAGGCCAGGGCGGGGTTGATCCCGGACGGTTTTGCCTCCGCCGCCATGCTGGAGCGCCTGCGCGGGCGGTGACGCCGTCGGCCTCGCCCGGCCCGACCTTGGGTTTGACACGTTCCCCGTGCTAAGTTCCCGGCCGGAACGGTCCGCGGGTTCGGCCGTTCTGCCGATGGGGCGAAAGGAGCGCGATGCGAAGCCGGATTGCGATCGTGCCGCGGTTTGCCGCCGCGATCCTGCTGGTGGCGGCCGAGATGTGCGCCGCCGGCGCGCTGCTCGTCGCCGTTGCGTCCCCGGCGGCCGCGCAGTTCAGCTTTCCGTTCTTTAATGATTCGCGCCAGCGCCGGCAGCAGCCGTCGCAGTTCGGCTGGCCGTGGCAGCAGCCGCAGGAGCGGCGCGAGGCGCCGGTCGACTATTCGAAGGCGCCGCCTCCGCGCAAGCGCGATACGCCGCCGACCACCAACGTCCTGGTGGTGGGCGACGCCATGGCGGACTGGCTCGGATTCGGGCTCGAAGAGGCCTTTGCCGAAACCCCGGAAATCGGCGTCACGCGCAAGCCGCGCGCCAATCGCGGGCTGATCAAGACCGAGGGGCGCGACGCCTACGACGCCGTCGCAGCGGTGCGCGAAATCCTTGCCGGCGAGAAACCCGACTTCATCGTGATGATGACCGGGCTTGCCGACCGCCAATCGATCCGCGAGCGCCCGACTGCGAAGCCCGCCACCCAGGCGCAGCCCAATCAGCCGCACTCCAATCCTCCCAACCCACCGCGCGCCCAGCAGGCTCCGCAGACGACGCCGCCCGCCGAGCAGCCGCCGGCTCCGCCGGTCGATGCGGAGGCGCCGAGCGAGGAGCAGCCCGCGATCATCGCGCCGGCCGAATCGGGACCGTCGGGCTCCACCACCCATCAGTTCCGCTCGGATAAATGGGCCGAACTCTACGCCAAGCGCATCGACGAGACGATCGCGGCGCTCAAGTCCAAGGGCGTTCCGGTGTTCTGGGTCGGGTTGCCGGCGATCCGCGGCACGCGCTCGACCTCCGACATGGTCTATCTCAACGACCTCTATCGCGGCCGGGCGGAGAAGGCAGGCATCATCTACGTGGACATTTGGGACGGCTTCGTCGACGAGGACGGCAACTACGTGCCCCAAGGGCCGGACTTCGAGGGCCAGATTCGGCGGCTGCGGTCGGGCGACGGCACTTATTTCACCAAGGCTGGCGCGCGCAAGCTTGCCCACTACGTCGAGCGGGAGATCCGGCGCGTCATGCTCGCGCGCGGCGCGCCGGTGGCGATGCCGGCGCCGGAGGATAAGGAGACCCCCGCCCAGGCGCCGGCCGCCAAGCCGGGCGCCGCGCCGGCGCGGCCGGTCGCCGGCCCGGTGGTCCCGCTGACCGGAAATACCGGCGGCGCGGACACGCTGCTCGGCAGCGGTCCGGCGCGCGGAACGAGCCCCGATCCGGCCGTCAACCGGGTCCTGGTGAAGGGCGATCCGGTCGCCCCGCCGACCGGCCGGGCGGACAATTTCGCCTGGCCGCGGCCGGATACCTTGCCGCCTTCCACCCCGGTCACCGAGCCGACGCCGGACCCTGCCGCCCTGGCGCCGCCCGCGCCGGGGGATGAAAAGCCCGCCGCGCCGAACACGAAGCCGGCGGCAGCGCCGAAGCGTCCGGCCGCCCGCACCGCGCCGCCGGCGCAGCCGTTCAGCCTGTTCGGCCGCGACGACCGGCCGCGGCCGCCCGGATCGGTTCCCAACACGTCGGGATTTTGGAGCGGCTGGGGGCGGTAAGCAGGCGGCGCCGCCGCTCTCACCGCGGCAGCTTGGTCGATCCCATCAGGAACGCGTCGACCGCCGCCGCCGCTTGGCGCCCCTCGCGGATCGCCCACACGATCAGCGACTGCCCGCGCCGCATGTCGCCGGCCGCGAACACCTTGGGCAGCGACGTGTGATAGTTCCTGGTATCGGCCTTGACGTTGCCGCGCGGATCGAGCGCGAGGCCCAGCGTCTTGACCATGCCCTCGTGCACCGGATGCACGAACCCCATGGCGAGCAGGACCAAGTCGGCCTTGATCTCGAACTCGGTGCCGGCGAGCGGTTTGAACTTGTCGTCGACGCGCACGCACTCCAGCGTCTTCACGTGGCCGTTGTGGCCGACGAATTTCTGCGTCATTACCGCGAAATCGCGCTCGGCGCCTTCCTCGTGGCTCGACGACGTGCGCATCTTCAGCGGCCAGTTCGGCCAGGTGACGAGCTTGTTCTCCTTGTCGGGCGGGCGCGGCAGCAGTTCGAGATTGGTCACCGACAGCGCACCCTGACGGATCGCCGTGCCGATGCAGTCGGAGCCGGTATCGCCGCCGCCGATGACGACCACGTGCTTGCCGCCGGCGAGGATCGGCGGTTGCTCGCCGGTCGACTCGCCGCCGATCCGGCGGTTCTGCTGCGGCAGGAAATCCATGGCGAAGTGGATGCCGTACAGCTCGCGTCCGGGAATCGGCAGGTCGCGCGACTGCTCGGCCCCGGCGGCGAGCACGACGGCGTCGAAGCCGTCGGTCACCCGCTCGACCGGCGTGCTGACGCCGACGTGCGCGCCGTAGTGAAAGGTCACGCCCTCGGCCTCCATTTGTTTGATGCGCCGCTCGACGTGGTGCTTCTCCATCTTGAAGTCGGGGATGCCGTAGGTGAGCAGCCCGCCGGCCTTGGCGTGGCGCTCGAACACGTGGGCGGCGTGGCCGGCGCGGGCGAGCTGCTGGGCGGCGGCGAGGCCGGCCGGACCCGAGCCGACGATCGCCACCTTCTTGCCGGTCGTCGCCGCCGGCGGCTCGGGGACGATCCAGCCCTCCTTCCAGCCGCGATCGACGATCGCGCACTCGATCGTCTTGATGGTGACCGGGCTGTCGTCGAGGTTGAGCACGCACGCCGCCTCGCACGGCGCCGGGCACAGCCGGCCGGTGAACTCGGGAAAATTGTTGGTCGAGTGCAGGTTGATGCACGCGGTCTGCCAGTCGCCGCGGTAGACCAGATCGTTCCAGTCGGGGATCTGGTTGTTGACCGGGCAGCCGTTGTGACAATAGGGGATGCCGCAATTCATGCAGCGTGCCGCCTGATCGCGCGTCGCCTCCTCCGACAGCGGGATGACGAACTCGCGGAAATGGCGAATCCGATCGGACGCCGGCGCGTAGCGCCGGTCCTGACGGTCGATCTCCAGAAAGCCGGTGACCTTGCCCATCCACCCCCTCAGGCCCCGGCGGCGGCAAGCGGCGGCGCGGCGGCTTCGCGCGCCCTGAGTTCGGCAAGCGCGCGCCGGTATTCGACCGGCATCACCTTGCGGAACTTCGGCAAATAATGGCTCCAGTTGGCGAGGATCTCGCGCGCCCGCGCCGAGCCGGTGTAGCTCGCGTGGTTGGCGACGAGCTGATGCAGGCGTTCGGCGTCGAACCGGCTCATGTCGGCCATGACGTCGACGCGGCCGTGCGAACCGAGATCGCCGGCCTGGTGATAGAGGCGGGCGATCGCCTCCTCCTCCTCGAGCACGGGATCGAGTTCGACCATCGACATGTTGCAGCGCCTGGCGAAGCTGCCGTCCTCGTCGAGCACGTAGGCGATGCCGCCCGACATGCCGGCGGCGAAGTTGCGGCCGGTGTAGCCGAGCACCACCACGACGCCGCCGGTCATGTATTCGCAGCAGTGATCGCCGGCGCCCTCGATGACGGCGACCGCGCCGGAGTTGCGCACCGCGAAGCGCTCGCCGGCGATGCCGCGGAAATAGCACTCGCCCTCGATCGCCCCGTACAGCACCGTGTTGCCGACGATGATCGACTGCTCGGGCACGATCAGCTTCGCGTCGCGCGGCGGGTAGATGACGATGCGTCCGCCCGAGAGGCCCTTCCCGACGTAGTCGTTCGCCTCTCCTTCGAGTTCGAAGGTGACGCCGCGCGCGAGCCAGGCGCCGAAGCTCTGGCCGGCGGTGCCGACGAGCTTGACGCGAATGGTGTCGTCGGGCAGCCCGGCGTGGCCGTAGATGTTGGCGATCTCGCCCGAGAGCATCGCGCCGGTGGTCCGGTCGGTGTTCTTGATGGGCGTTTCGATCCTGACCGGCGCGCCGCGGTCTATCGCCGCACGCGCCTCGGCGATCAGCTTGCGGTCGAGGATGCGGTCGATCATGTGGTCCTGCGGCTCGCACTTGAAAATGGCGACGCCGTCGGGGGCCGGCGGCTTGTCGAAGATGCGCGAGAAGTCGAGGCCGCGCGCCTTCCAGTGTTCGACCAGCCTGACCTTGTCGAGCATCTGCATCTGCCCGATCATTTCGTTGACCGTGCGGTAGCCCATCGCCGCCATCATCTCGCGCACCTCTTCGGCGACGAAGAAGAAATAGTTGATGATGTGCTCGGGCAGGCCCTTGAAGCGCTTGCGCAGCACCGGGTCCTGGGTGGCGACGCCGACCGGGCAGGTGTTGAGATGACACTTGCGCATCATGATGCAGCCGGCGGCGATCAGCGGCGCGGTCGAGAAGCCGAACTCGTCGGCGCCGAGCAGCGCACCGACAACGACATCGCGCCCGGTGCGGATGCCGCCGTCGACCTGCACTGCGATGCGGCCGCGCAGCCGGTTAGCGACCAGCGTCTGATGGGTTTCGGCGAGCCCGATCTCCCACGGCGAACCGGCGTGCTTGATGGAGGTGAGCGGTGAGGCGCCGGTGCCGCCCTCGAAGCCGGCGATGGTGACGTGATCCGAGCGCGCCTTCGACACCCCGGCCGCTACCGTGCCGACGCCGACCTCGGAGACGAGCTTGACCGAAACGTCGCCGTCCGGATTGACGTTTTTCAGGTCGAAGATGAGCTGCGCCAGATCCTCGATCGAGTAGATGTCGTGATGCGGCGGCGGCGAGATCAGGCCAACACCGGGCGTCGAGTGCCGCACCTTGGCGATGGTCTTGTCGACCTTGTGGCCGGGGAGCTGGCCGCCTTCGCCCGGCTTGGCGCCCTGGGCGATCTTGATCTGCATCATGTCGGAGTTGAC
>DASPVJ010000202.1:0-2251 GCA_035622435.1 Xanthobacteraceae bacterium
AATCCGCCTCGCCGTGAAGCGCGTGCTCAAGCGCCTCGACGTGACCGCGCGCAGCCTCATCGCCGTGATCGAGCCCGGCACCTGCTTTGCCGGGACGCTCGCGGAACTCGCGTTCGCCGCCGACCGCGCGATCATGCTCGCTGGCCGCCGCGACGGCGACAACCGCCCGCCCGCCGCGATCGTGCTCGGCCGCGCCAACTTCGGTCCCTATCCCATGGGCAACGGGCTCACGCGGCTCGCCACCCGCTTCCTCGGCGAGCCGGAGTCGGTCGCCCGCGCCGAACAAAAGATCGGGCAGCCGCTCGACAGCGAGCAGGCGCTGGCGGCGGGCCTCGTCACCGCGGCTTACGAGGACTTCGACTGGGCCGACGAAATGCGAGTGATGATCGAGGAGCGCACCAGCTTCTCGCCCGACGCGCTCACCGCCATGGAGGCGAACCTGCGCTTTGCCGGCCCCGAGACCATGGAGACGAAGATCTTCGGCCGGCTCACCGCCTGGCAGAACTGGGTGTTCCAGCGGCCGAACTCGGTCGGCCCGCACGGCGCGCTCAAGCTCTACGGCTCGGGCGTGAAGCCCACGTTCGACAGGGAACGGGTTTAGTCTCCCTCTCCCCGCAGGGGAGAGGGCCGGGGTGAGGGGGTTACGGCGTTTGGGTGCAATCTCGTGCGCTGGGACCCCCTCACCCGTCGATCCGCGAGCAGGCTCGCGGATCGCCGACCTCTCCCCTCCGGGGAGAGGTAAGGGAGGTGTCGCATGAACATCGTCAACGTCGACTACGACGGGCTGATCCCCAACAACGTCGATCTCGCCCACGACACCCGCGTCAAGCACGCGCTCGAGCGCTGGCACCCGGGCTACATCGACTGGTGGCACGACATGGGGCCGGCCGGCTTCCAGGAGAAGCTCGTCTACCTGCGCACGGCGGTGAGCGTCGATCCCAAGGGCTGGGCCAAGTTCGATTACGTCAAGATGCCCGACTACAAGTGGGGCATCCTGCTTGCCCCGCAGGTTGCCGACCGCAAGATCGGCTTCGGCGCCCACAAGGGCGAGGCCGCCTGGCAGGAGGTGCCGGGCGAGTACCGCGCCATGCTGCGCCGGCTGATCGTCATCCAGGGCGACACCGAGCCGGCCTCGGTCGAGCAGCAGCGCCACCTCGGCAAGACCGCGCCCTCGCTCTACGACATGCGCAACCTGTTCCAGGTCAACGTCGAGGAGGGCCGCCATCTGTGGGCGATGGTCTACCTGCTGCAGAAATATTTCGGCGCCGACGGCCGCGAGGAAGCGGAGGAGCTGCTGCAGCGCCGCTCCGGCGATCCCGACACCCCGCGCATGCTCGGCGCCTTCAACGAAAAGACGCCCGACTGGCTGTCGTTCTTCATGTTCACCTATTTCACCGACCGCGACGGCAAGATGCAGCTCGAGGCGCTGGCGCAGTCGGGGTTCGACCCGCTCTCGCGCACCACCCGCTTCATGCTGACCGAGGAGGCGCACCACATGTTCGTGGGCGAGACCGGGGTCGGCCGCATCGTCGAGCGCACCTGCCAGGCGATGAAGGAGGCGCGCGTCGACGACCCGCACGACGTTGCGCGCGTGCGCCAGCTCGGCGTCATCGACCTGCCGACCTTGCAGAAGAAGGCGAACCTGCACTTCTCGCTCACCCTCGATCTCTTCGGCAGCGAGATTTCCACCAACGCCGCCAACGCCTTCCACGCTGGGCTCAAGGGCCGCTACCGCGAGGAGCGCATCAAGGACGACCACGTGCTGGAGACCGGCACCTACCCGGTGCTGCGCCTGCACGACGGCGCCATCGTCAACGAGGACGTGCCGGCGCTCTCCGGCCTCAACATGCGCCTGCGCGACGACTACGTCGCCGACTGCAACGTCGGGGTCACCCGCTGGAACGCGGTGATCGAGCGGTTCGGCGTGCCGTTCCGGATCAAGCTGCCCCATGTGGCCTTCCACCGCCGCATCGGCGAGTTTTCCGAGATCAAGGCCGACGTCGACGGCAACGTGCTGAGCAACGCCGAATGGGAGGCGCGCCGCGACGAATTTCTGCCCTCCGCCGCCGACCGCGAGTTCATCGAGGGCCTGATGGCGCCGCAGTGGGCGCCCGGCAAGTTCGCCGGCTGGATCGCGCCCCCCAAGGTCGGCATCGACAACAAGCCCGGCGAGTTCGAGTACGTGAAGATCGCCTAAACCCTCCCCCTTGTGGGGAGGGTCGCCGCCGAAGGCGGCGGGGTGGGGGTCGAT
>DASPVJ010000203.1:0-17930 GCA_035622435.1 Xanthobacteraceae bacterium
GCGCTGCGCCCGGGGAACGTGGTGGGTCATGAAGCTCCTGCGCACCATCCGGCTCGACCCGTCGGACACGTTCGTCTTCGAACGCGCGGCGGAGCCGGGCGAATGGGCGGTGCCGGGCGGGTTCGCGTTCTTCGACGCCGACCCGGCGACGCTCGACGGCAAGGCGCGGGTCGCGTTCCGCAGCGGCTTCCTCGGCGTTGCGTCGCTCGGCTTCTCGACCTTGGTGCAGATCGTCGAGGCGAGCGAGGCCGATCGGGCGGCGGCAATCGAGACGCTGGCCGCGCAACTCGTCGCCCGCTTCGGCGCCCCGGATCTTGCGGCCGCGCGCCGCGCCGCCACCGAAGAGTTCGACTTCGCCGCGTCGCTGACCGATCACCCGCCCGACACCCTCGTTGCCATGCACCGCGTGCAGGCGGACGGGGCCATCCGCGAAACCTTCCGCACCCTGAAGCCGCGCGGCGGACCAAAGCCGCTGCGCGCCTTCGCGTTTCTCGAAGTCGAAGGCGACGAGACTCCGAGCGACGACGAAGTCGATTTGGTCACGCTGGCGCGCAAGGACGGCCCATGAAAGACTTCTGGCTCTCCTGCGGCCACCATTTGCTCGACCGCGACGCCGGCGGCGGGCTTATCGTCACCGACGCGTTCCTCAAGGCCTACCTGGCGCGGCCGGAGCTTGCTCCGCCGCCCGAGGCCTGCGCAGTCGAGCGCACCTTGCACGCGGCGCTGCTCGCCGATCCGCGCCGGCCGGTCGAGCCCGGCGACATCGCGGCCATCGCCGACGCCGACGCGCGCGAGAACTGGCAATTGCTGATCGCGTTGCGCGACCATCTCCTGCGCCATCCGACCATCGAAGCGGCCTATGCGGCGCTGGCGCGCCGCGGCGCGGGGACGACGCCGCCGCTCTTCCTCAATCAAATGGTCCACGTCATCCTGCGCAACGCGCTCGACCAATGCACCGACCCGTTCGTGCTGCGCGCCGCCGAAATGCTGTTCCGGCCGCAGCGCCTGACCGTGCACGAGGGCGCGCTGGTCGCCGCCGATGACGAACTGATCGCCGGCGCGGGCGGCGGGCCGGTCTCCCCGCTGGTGTCGATGCTCGGCCTGCCGGCGCAAGCAGCGATCGACGTCATCGCCGACGACAACGCCGCCACCTATTGGCAGCGCAGCGACCGCTTCGACATGGCGCTCGACCTCACCGCCGGGCGGCGCGGGCAAGCGGCGCTGGGCGAGGCGCTTGCGCGCTTCACGCGCCACATGCTGGGGCGCGAGGCTGCGATCGAGCCGCTCGCCGAAATGCGCGACGTGCCGTTCACTTGGTACGTCGGCCTCGATGCCGAGGGCACGCGCATCGGCGACCTGTTGTGGAACGGCGGCGCGCTCGATCCGGCGAGCGCCGAGCGCGTCGTTGCGCTCTATCGCTTGACGATGCGCGAAGCGGGCGGCAGCGACGAACCCGTTTATTTGATCCTCGCCATGACGCCGGAGCGGACGCTGCGCCTGAAACCGCAGAACATCCTGGCCGGCCTGCCGGCGCGCCTGCGGGAGACGGCGAGTTGAGCACGCCCCCGCTCGCGCGCATCGCCGTCGGCGTCGTGGTCGAGCGGCGGCCGGCGAGGAGCCCGTGGATCGAGCACGTGTGGCGCCCGGTCGGCGTCTTGGCGGGCGCGCCGGAGGCGGCGCCGTGGACGCAGCTTCCCGGCGCGGACGGGGCGACGACGTTCTACGCCGGCACGGCGGAGGTCGAGCTTTATCGCTCGGAGACGACCAACTACCGCGACAACCTCGCCACCGGCCGGCCGGCGCTATGGGTGGTGCTGCGCCCGACCGGCACGCAGCCGCCGTTCGCGATCGTCGCCGTGACGGCGGATCCGGCCGAAGGCGAGGCGTTCACCGAGACGGCGACCGACCTGGTCGAGGCGGTGCCCATGCCGGCCGCGGTCGCCGACGAGGTTGCGGCCTTCGTCGCCGAGCACCACGTCGAGCGCACGTTCGAAAAGCGCCAGCGCGACCGCGCCGACCCGGAAGTATTCGGCCGCCGCCGGCGCGGCGACGAGGACGGCCCATGAGCGAAGGCGAAGGCTTTTTGCGACGCTGGTCACGCCGCAAGCGCGCGGCTGCGGTGACCTCTCCCCGCTTGCGGGGAGAGGTCGGATCGCGAAGCGATCCGGGTGAGGGGGCGCTTCCGCCTGGCGAGTCCTTCGAAAGGCCCCCTCACCCCGACCCTCTCCCCGAGGGGCACCCCGCGACGTTTGCGTCGCGGGGACCCCGTTGCGGGGAGAGGGAGCCTGCGCGAACGCGCGGAGGGGAGACGGCTCCGCGACCGCCCGTCTTCGATCCCGGAACCCTGCCGCCGATCGAATCGATCGACGCGGGAACCGACGTGCGCGCGTTTCTGCGGCCCGGGGTCCCGCCTGACCTCGCGCGCGCAGCCTTGCGCCGCGCCTGGCGCGCCGATCCCGCCATCCGCGATTTCGTCGGGCCCGCGGAGAATGCCTTGGACTTCACCGCGCCGGGCGGCGTCCCGGGCTTCGAGCCGTTGCGGGCGATCGACGATGTTCAGCGCCTGGCCGCGCTCATCACCGGCGCGCCGGCCGCTGCGCCGGAAGGCCCGGCAAGCGCGCAAACAGGCGAGGCGGAGGGATCGCCGGCGGCGCCGGCACCGTCCGAAGCGGCCTTGCCCGCGCCACCAAGTGACGCTGCGACGCAAGATAATGATGCTGCGATGCAAAAGGATGAGCTGACGCAACGCAACGTCGCCTCGCCGCGCCGGCGACATGGTGGCGCATTGGCCGAATGAACGCGATGCCCATAGCCTTGCGCTATTGACCGGAACTTTTCGGGCGCGCAAAGTGTTAGCATTCTAAAGAGCGGACAAAACCGCAATAATTCAATGCGCGAGGCAGGTCTCGACGAAGCGATCCGCGCCGTCGGCGGCGTGAGCGAGCTTGCGCGCCGCCTCGGCATCTCGCAGCCTTCGGTTTCGAACTGGGACCGGATTCCCGCCGAGCGTGTCGCCTCGGTCGAAGCGGCGACCGGCGTCGATCGCGCCCGCCTGCGTCCCGACCTGTTTGCCGAGCGCGCGGGCGCTCAAGCCATCGACGAGACCGATGCGGCGCGCGCCCAGGAATACGCCCTGCTGGCGACGTTGCTCCGGCGCACGCCCGATCGCGACCTCCTCGCCCGCCTCGCGCGGCTCAAGGCCGATGCGAGCCCGCTCGGGCTCGCCCACGCCGCACTGGCCGAGGCCGCCGCAGCGGCCGATGCGGCGCGGGTCGGGCGCGAGTTCTTCGACCTGTTCGTCGGGCTCGGCCGCGGCGAACTCCTGCCCTATGGGTCCTATTACCTCACCGGCTTCCTGCATGAACGCCCGCTGGCGCGGCTGCGCGGGGACCTCGCCGACCTCGGCATCGCCCGCGCCGAAGGCGAGGTCGAGCCGGAAGACCACGTCGCAATCCTGTGCGAGGTGATGGCGGGGCTTGCCGACGGCCGGTTGGGCGCGCCGGAGGGCGGCGACCGGCGCGCGGCCGAGAAGAGCTTCTTCGACCGGCACCTGGCGCCGTGGGCGCGGCGCTTCTTCGTGGATCTGGAACGGGCCGAAGCGGCGGACTTCTACCGCGCCGTCGGCGCGGTTGGACGCACCTTCATCGAGATCGAGACGGAGGCGTTCGCGCTGCCGTCCTGATCTCGCGGCCAACAAAACGGACTTTCGGAGGAACGGCCATGTCACAGCAACGCCATAAGCCGACCGTCGCCCGGCGCGACGTGCTGCGCGCGCTCGCGGCCGGCGCCGGAGCCGCGGCGGTTCCGCTCGCGACCGGCGTCGAGGCGGCCGAGAGCGAAGCGGACAAGCGCAAGGCGCGCTACCGCGTGACCGATCACATCAAGGCGTATTACCGCGTCAACCAATATCCGACCAAATAGGGAGGCGGCCGTGCTGATCAAACGGACGGAACGCGAGGCGCGCCGGGGAACCCTCGCCGCCGCGCTCGTCGGGCAAACGGGCGGCGCGCTCGATCGCCGCGGCTTCCTGCGCCGCTCCGGGCTTATCGCCGGCGGGCTCGCCGCGCTTGGAGCGCTGCCGCTCGGCAGCGTGCGCAAGGCCGAGGCCGGGCCGCCGCCCAAGGCGGGCGTGCCGGTCGAGACGCGCAAGAACATCTGCACCCACTGCTCGGTCGGCTGCACGGTGACGGCCGAGGTACAGAACGGCGTGTGGATCGGCCAGGAGCCGAGCTGGGACAGCCCGATCAACCGCGGCTCGCACTGCGCCAAGGGCGCGGCGGTGCGCGAACTCGTTCACGGCGACCGGCGGCTCAAATATCCGATGAAGCTCGTCAACGGCCAGTGGACCCGCATCGGCTGGGACAAGGCGATCGACGAGATCGGCGACAAGCTGATGGCGATCCGCGAGAAGTCCGGGCCGGATTCGGTCTTTTGGCTCGGCTCGGCGAAGTTCTCCAACGAGGGCGCCTACCTCAATCGCAAGTTCGCGGCGTTCTGGGGCACCAACAATTCGGACCACCAGGCGCGCATTTGCCATTCGACCACCGTCGCCGGCGTGGCCAATACCTGGGGCTACGGCGCGATGACCAACAGCTACAACGACATCCGCAACTCCAAGACGCTGGTGATCATGGGCGGCAATCCGGCCGAGGCCCATCCGGTGTCGTTGCAGCACCTGCTCGAGGGCAAGGAACTCAACCGCGCGAACTTCGTCGTCATCGATCCGCGGCTCACCCGCACCGCGGCGCACGCCACCGAATACGTGCGCGTGCGCGGCGGCACCCACATCGCCACGATTTACGGCCTCCTCTGGCACATTTTCGAGAACGGCTGGGAGGACAAGGAGTTCATCCGCCAGCGCGTCTACGGCATGGACGACATCCGCAAGGAAGCCGCCAAGTGGAACCCGGAGGAGACCGAACGCGTGACCGGCGTGCCGGGCGCGCAGCTCAAGCGCGTCGCCGAGATGATCGCCAAGGACAAGCCGGCGACCTTGATCTGGGCGATGGGACAGACCCAGTTCGCGACCGGCACCGCCAACGTGCGCGCCAGCTGCATCCTGCTGCTGGCGACCGGCAACGTCGGCAACTTCGGCAACGGCGCCAACATTTTCCGCGGCCATTGCAACGTCCAGGGCGCGACCGATCTCGGGCTCGATATCGTCACCCTGCCGCTCTACTACGGCGTCACCGAGGCTGCGTGGAAGCACTGGTGCCGGGTGTGGGAGGTCGACTACGACTGGATGCTCTCGCGCTTCGACTCCAAACAGATCATGGAGACGTTCGGCATTCCGTCGACCCGCTGGTTCGACGCGACGATGCTGCCGAAGGATCAGGTGTCCCAGAAGGACAACCTCAGGGCCATGATGGTGTTCGGCCACGGCGGCAACACCGTCACCCGCATGCCGATCGCCGCCCAGGGGATCGAGAAGCTCGACCTCCTGGTGGTCGCCGATCCGGTGCCCACCACCTGGTCGGTGCTTTCGGAGCGCAAGAACGACACTTACCTGCTGCCGATCTGCACCCAGTTCGAAACCGCGGGCTCGCGCACCGCCTCGAACCGCTCGCTGCAATGGGGCGAGCAGATCGTCAAGCCGATCTTCGAGTCGAAGGACGACTACGAGGTGATGTACCTCCTCGCCAAGAAGCTCGGGCTCGCCGACCGCATGTTCAAGAACATCAAGGTCGATGGCGACCGTCCGGAGCCGGAAGACATCCTGCGCGAGATCAATCGCGGCGGCTGGTCGACCGGCTATTGCGGCCAGTCGCCCGAGCGGCTCAAGGCGCACATGAAGAACCAGGCGAAGTTCGACCTGGTCACCCTGCGCGCGCCCAAGGACGACCCGGAGGTCGGCGGCGACTATTACGGCCTGCCGTGGCCGTGCTGGGGCAAGCCCGAGATCCGCCATCCCGGCACGCACACGCTTTACAACACCAACCTCGCGATCAAGGACGGCGGCGGCACGTTCCGTGCCCGCTTCGGCCTCGAACGCGACGGCGTCAGCCTGCTCGCCGACGGTTCCTACTCCAAGGACTCGGAAATCAAGGACGGCTATCCCGAGTTCACCATGGCGGTGATGAAGAAGCTCGGCTGGGACAAGGACCTCACGCCCGAAGAGCTCGCCATCATCGAGAAGGTCGGCGGCAACAACATCGACACGGTGTCGTGGGCGATCGACCTGTCCGGCGGCATCCAGCGCGTCTGCATCGATCACGGCGTCATCCACTACGGCAACGGCAAGGCCCGCGCCGTGGCGTTCGGCCTGCCCGATGCGATCCCGGTCCACCGCGAGCCGATCTACACGCCGCGGCCCGACCTCGTCGCCAAGTACCCGACCCTGCCGGACGCGCGCCAGTTCCGCCTGCCCAACATCGGCTTCACCGTGCAGAAGGCGGCGGTCGACAAGGGCATCGCCAAGGCGTTCCCGCTGATCATGAGCTCCGGACGCATCGTCGAGTTCGAGGGCGGCGGCGAGGAGACGCGCTCCAACAAATGGCTCGCCGAGCTGCAGCAGGACATGTTCATCGAGATCAATCCGGCGGACGCGGCCGAGCGCGGCATCAAGGACGGCGCCTGGGTGTGGGTCACCGGCCCGGAGAGCTATTCCAAGGCGCGGGTCAAGGCGCTGGTGACCGAACGGGTCGGCAAGGGGGTGGCGTGGATGCCGTTCCATTTCGCCGGCTGGTTCCAGGGCGTCGACCAGCGGGGAAAATATCCGTCGGGCGCCGATCCGATCGTGCTCGGCGAGAGCGCCAACACGGTCACGACCTATGGGTACGATCCCGTCACCGGGATGCAGGAACCCAAGGCCACCCTGTGTCAGATCAGAGCGGCGTAGGGAGGCACCCATGGCGCGGATGAAATTCCTCTGCGACGCCGACCGCTGCATCGAGTGCAACGCCTGCGTCACCGCCTGCAAGAACGAGCACGAGGTGCCGTGGGGCATCAACCGCCGGCGCGTCGTCACCATCAACGACGGCAAGCCGGGCGAGCGTTCGGTCTCCATGGCCTGCATGCACTGCACCGACGCGCCGTGCGCGGCGGTGTGCCCGGTGAGCTGCTTCTTCACCACCGCCGACTCGGTGGTGCTGCACTCCAAGGACCTGTGCATCGGCTGCGGCTACTGCTTCTACGCCTGCCCGTTCGGCGCGCCGCAGTATCCGCGCGTCGGCAACTTCGGCTCGCGCGGCAAGATGGACAAGTGCACCTACTGCGCCGGCGGCCCGGACCCGGCGAACACCGCGGAGAACTACGCCAAATACGGCACCGACCGACTGATCGAGGGCAAGCTGCCGCTGTGTGCGGAAATGTGCTCGACCAAGTCGCTGCTCGCCGGCGACGGCGAGATCATCGCCCAGATCTACAAGGAGCGGGTGATGAAGCGCGGCTACGGCTCCGGCGCCTGGGGCTGGCAGACCGCCTACCGCGAGACCATCGCGGTGTGATCCTCTCCCTCTCCCCGAAGGGGAGAGGGTTGGGGTGAGGGGGTTACGGCGTTTCAATTGAAATGTCGGTCCCCCCTCACCCGACGATCGCGAGCAAGCTCGCGATCGTCGACCTCTCCCCTCGGGGGAGAGGTAAAGAACAGTCCGGAGGGAATGCCATGGCCTCGTTGTTCACGCGTCTGCGCCTGCTGCTCGGCGCGCTCGCCTTGGTCGGTCTCGTCGCCGCCGCGGCGCCGGTCGCCGCCCAGCAGCCGACCGCGGTCAATCCCACGGCGGACGCGGTCAAGGAAGAGCAGTTGCTCAAGCAGCTCGGCCAGGTGCAGGGGCGCGGCAGCATCCCCGACGTCAAGTCCTACACCATCGAGCGCCCGGCCGGCCGCGAGTGGCGCCATTTCCACGAGGTGACGCTGCGCTGGATCGGCGCGGTCGCCATCCTCGGCATGCTGGCGCTGACGGTGGTGTTCTATCTGACGCGCGGCATGGTGCGGCTCGAGAGCGGCCGCTCCGGGCGCACCATCGTGCGCTTCACCGGGTTCGAGCGGTTCGTGCACTGGCTGACGGCGAGCTGCTTCATCGTTCAGGCGATCACCGGACTGAACATCACGTTCGGCAAGTCGCTGCTCCTGCCGCTGATGACGCCGGCGGCGTTCAGCGCCTGGTCCGAGTGGGCCAAGTACGCGCACAATTATCTCAGTTTCCCGTTCACGCTCGGCGTCGTACTGATCTTCTTCATTTGGATCGGCGGCAACATCCCCGACAGGGTCGACGTCGAGTGGCTCAAGCGTGGCGGCGGCATGGTCGGGCACGATCATCCGCCGGCCGAGAAGTTCAACGCCGGCCAGAAGGCGATCTACTGGCTGCAACTCCTGGGCGGCATCGCCATGGTGGTGAGCGGCTACGTGCTGATCTTTCCGTTCTACGGCACCAACGTCGGCGACATCGAGCTGGCTCAGGTGGCGCACGGCGTCATCGCCATGCTGTTCATCGCTCTGATGATCGCCCACATCTACATCGGCACCATCGGCATGGAAGGCGCCTTCGAGGGGATGGCGAGCGGCACGGTCGACCTCAACTGGGCGAAAGAGCACCACAGTCTGTGGGCGGAGGAGGAACTGGCGCACGGCCGCAGCGCCGTCCCGCCTCAGCAGGCGTCGGCGACGCCGGCGGAGTAGAGCATGATGCCAAAAAGTGGACACCGGTTTTCGGAAAACATCATGCTCCAACAATAAGCTAAAGCGGGATGGCGATTCGAAGAAAAGCCATCACGCTTTAGCGCGCGCACTCGACGATCACAATGCGGTCACGACGATCCGCCCGCTCGGCTCCACGAACCAGCGTTCGCTCTTGAACGGCTTGCCGGCGAGCCGGGCGACCAGCCAGTCGGCGATCAGCGTCGGCGGGAACGGGCCGAGGTTGGCCGCCGGCACGTTGCCGACGGAATGGCGGCTGTCGGCGTAGATCACCAACTGGCGCGGGCCGGTCATGGCGCCGATCATGCGCTCGGTGTGCTCGAGCGGGCTCAGCTCGTCGGCTTCGCCCGCCACCACCAGATAGGGGCCGCGGATCTTTTCCGCGTGGCCTTCCCAGGTGAGCGTCTTGACGAAGGCGTCGAACTTCGCCTCGTCGGTGAAGTTCGACATCCACATGAAGCGCTTTTTGAAGGTCGGCGACGCCTCTTCGAAGATCGTGTGGCAGCCGGGTTCGAGGCAGGTCGAAATGACCGCGGTCGCGGCGATGCGCGGCTCGTTCGCCGCCACGATGGTACCGAAGAACGAACCGAAGCTTGCGCCGGCGATGCCGATCTTCTGCGCATCGATTTCCGGGCGGCGCGAGAGCCAATCCACCAGCGCCGGACCGGCGTCGATCCAGTTCTCCATCGAGACGTAGACGCCGAGCAGCGGGCTTTCGTACTGACCCGGCCCGTCGATCGCCAGCACCGCGACGCCGCGCGTCAGCCAGCGGTCGTTGGCCAGCGCCACGTTGATTTCCTTGAAGCTGTCCATGCCGGGAATGGCGATCACCGCCGGCACTTTGTTTCCGCCATAGCCGGGCGGCAGGTGAAACCAGCCGGGGATCTCCTTGCCCTTGAACGGAATCGACACCGCCTCGACCTTGTGGTCGGCAAACCGCGCGTAGTTGGCGTAGCACTCGCGCTTCTTCTTGTGCAGCGCCACGTGGGTCTTGCCGGAATCGTCGTAGGGCCATTCGGCGGCGCCATAGTGGACCGCGGCCATGTACCAATTGTCGCGCGCCGTGACCTTGTTGCCGTCGGCCTCGGCCGCGCGCGCCTTGGCTTCGCGCCGCTGGGCGGTCGATTCGAACGCCGGGCCGATGTCGGCCATCTTCTGCACCCGGGCGCGGATCGCCGCGAAGTCGGCGTTGGCTTCGACGCCGCAGGGCGCGGACAAATAGAGCGAGCGCGGCTGATCCCAGTCGATGCCGTTGGCGCGAATGATGTTGTCGAGGGCCCAGCGCTGTTCGGCAAAACGCCTGGTCGTGGCGGCGCCGTCGGCGTCGGCCAAGGCAACGCCGCGCGTCGCGGCGATGGCGGCCCCGGCTCCCGCGGCGGCGGCGGAACGGACGAAGCGACGACGGTTCATGACCCGGCCTCCCGTACGTTTGTCGGTGGGCCGGATTGTACAGCAAGGGATGCGGCGCCGCGCGCCGCGCGGTCGAGGAGCCGCCGGGTCAGCGCCGGGCGACCGAGCGCCCGCCTTCGATCACGGTGAAACGCCGCGAGCTTCCGGTGCGTGGCGGCGGGCCGGCCTCGATCCCGCGCTCGAGGATTTCGACCGCGGCGCGCAGCTTGCCTTCCAGCAGCGCCGGCGCTTCGACGTGCACGGCGGCGCTGCGGCATTGATCGAGCGCGGCGCTCAAGATGCCGACCGTCGCCGCTGCTTGGCGCGGCGTGCGCGCCAGCTCCTCCTTGATCGATTCATAAAGCTGCGAAGCGAGCAAGGCGGAATAGACGCCGGAGCCGTCGTTGGCGATGTTGCGGGCGACGCTGTCGACGACGATCCGCGCCGTGCGCACGAGATCGATGGATACGGTGCACGGCTGCATCGCCATCTCCCGGAGTCGGGCCGACGACGGTGCTATATGATTCGCGCCGCCCCTGCAGGGGTGGCGCGACGTGACGGCGTGTCGCTCAGACGCGGACGGGTGCGCGCCGCCGCGCCTCTACCTGACGCACAGCGGGCCCACGCACACGACCGGCGGCGGAGGCGGCGGCACGTAGACGGCGGGCGGCGGATAAGCGGGCGGCGGAGGCGGGTAGGCCCCGGGCGGCGGCGGATAGGCGCCGGGCGGTGGCGCCTCGCCGGGCGGCGGCGGATAAGCCCCGGCAGCCGCGTCGTCGGGCGGCGGGGCGTCCACTGCCAAGCTCGGATCCTCCATGACTTCCACGTCGGAGATCACGGTCGGATAGGGATAAACCGGCTGCTCATAGAAGTACCAGGCCCCGCCCACGTCCCACCACCAGCCGTACCGGCCGTTGCGCACTTCGTGCCGCCATGCTCCGCGATCCCAAGCGAGCGCGCCGCGATAGAAGTGACCGCCGAAGCTGCGGCGGGCGAATCCGGGACGGGCGTAGCGAGGCCCCGGCGCGCCCGGGCGGAAGCCCGTCTGCGGGCCGCGGACGCCTTGCGGGCCGGTGGCGGGAACCCGCCCTACCGCCGGGCCCCGCTGGACCGGCGCGGCCTTTTGCGGCGGCCCTTTCGGCGGCCCCTTTTGACCGCCGGTGCCCGGTTGTTGCGCCGACGCCGACAGCGACAGTGCAACGAAGATCGATACCAACGCTACGATCATCTTTACGAAGCTGGACTTGGCCATGCTTGAAACTCTCCTTCGATCGGCGAGCGTGCCGACGCCCGCGCAGCCATAGCGCCCCTTGAGCCGTAGCTGGTTTGGATAATCGCGAATTGTGGCAATCCATGCACGCGATTTCAGACGATGCTCTGTCGCCTTTCGGCCACAATTCCCGCGGCCGCCCAAGCATATCCAGATATAATGTTCGCATGCGCGTCATCGGCATCGCCGGCTGGAGCGGAGCCGGCAAAACCACTTTGCTCGCCAAGCTGATCCCCTGCCTGGTCGCGGGGGGCGTGCGCGTTTCGACCGTCAAGCACGCCCATCACGGCTTCGACGTCGATCAGCCGGGCAAGGACTCCCATACCCACCGCATGGCCGGTGCAACCGAAGTCCTGGTGTCGTCGGCGACCCGCTGGGCGCTGGTGCACGAACTGCGCGGGGTGGCCGAGCTGCCCCTCGCGGACCTGCTGGCGAAGCTCGCGCCGGTCGACCTCGCGATCGTCGAAGGCTTCAAGCGCGGATCGCATCCCAAGCTCGAAGTGTACCGCGCCGCGGTGGGCAAGCCGCTGCTGCATTTCGGCGATCCGCACATCGTGGCGGTCGCGTCCGATGCGCCTGTGGCGACGGCCCGGGTCCCCGTCGTCGCGCTCGACGATGTCGACGCCGTCGCCGCGGTGGTGCTCGCCCGGGCGGCGCCCCTCGCCGCCGTCGCCGCCTGCAGCGGGAGCCGGTAATGGCGCAGCTCTCCGACGACTGCTTCGCGTTCGGCGGGCCGCTGCTGGCGGTCGAAGAGGTCGAGCGCCTGCTGGCGGAGCGCATCGCGCCGGTGGCCGAGACCGAGCGGGTTGCCTTGCGCGAAGCGGCCGGCCGGGTGCTCGCCGCCGACGTGATCGCAAATGTCGACCTGCCGCCGTTCGACAATTCCGCGGTCGACGGCTTTGCGGTTGGCCATGCCTCCCTCGCGGCAACGGGCGAGACGCGGCTCGCGGTGGTCGACCGGGTGGCGGCCGGACATGCGGCGGCGCAGCCGGTCGCCCCGGGGCAGGCGGTGCGCATCTTTACCGGCGCGCCCATGCCGGCAGGCGCCGACACCGTGTTCATGCAGGAGGACGTGCGCCTCGACGGCGCCGCGGTGATCCTCCCGCCGGGCCTTGAACTCGGCGCCAACCGGCGTCGGGCCGGTGAGGACGTGCGCGCCGGCGCGGTGGCGCTGCCGGCCGGCCGGCGGCTCGCGCCCCAGCATGTCGCTCTCGCGGCCGCGCTCGGGTGCGTGGACCTATTGGTGCGGCGGCGGATTCGGGTGGCGCTGTTCTCGACTGGCGACGAGATCGTCGAACCCGGCGCGCCGCGGCCGCCGCCGGCGCTTTACGACGCCAACCGGCGGCTGCTCGCCGAATTGGCCGGGCGGCTGGGCGCCGGTGTGAGCGACCTCGGCATCCTGCCCGACGACCCGCAGGCGCTGGCGCAGGCGATCGCCGCCGCCGCGGCCGGGCACGACTTGGTGCTCACCTCGGGCGGGGTCTCGACCGGCGAGGCCGATCACGTGCGTGCCGCGGTCGAAGCGGTCGGGCGCCTGGTGTTCTGGCGCGTCGCCATCAAGCCCGGCCGGCCGGTCGCCATGGGCGTCATTCCCGCAGCCTCGGGGAGCAGTGCGGCATTCGTCGGCCTGCCCGGCAATCCGGTCGCCGCCTTCATCACCTTCGTGCGGGTGGTGCGGCCGCTGCTGCTGCGGCTTTCCGGCGCGCTGCCGGAGCCGATGGTGGCGCTGCCGGTGCGCGCGGGATTTTCCTATCGCAAGAAGCTGGGCCGGCGCGAATACGTCCGCGTCACCCTCGCGCGCACGCCCGACGGGGCGATCGAGGCGCAAAAATTTCCGCAGGACGGCGCCGGCGTCATCACCTCGCTCACCCAGACCGACGGCTTGGCCGAACTGCCGGAGCAGACGACCGAGGTGAAGGCCGGCGCGACGGTCGGGTTTCTTCCCTATGTCACCCTGATCGGATGATGCGCCGCGGCGTTATTTAAAGCCGCACGGCCTCGGTCGAGTACGCCGCGCTCGATGTCTCTTGGACCTTGTCGAGCGCGAAGCTGCCGGCGAGCGCGATCACGCCGGCGGCGACGAGGGCAGTCAAGAACGCGCGCATGGCATTCCTCCCGGCTTTATTTGGTCGGATGCTACCACAGGGCCGCCGAGACGGGGAGCCGGGTCAGGCGATCAGCTGCTCCTCGACCGCGGCAAAGTGCTGCGCCTGGGCCGCGTCCTCCGGCGTATTGACGTTGAAGAACGGGTCGACCGGCGTCGCCGGCCAGTCGGCGAGCCCGACGCCGTGGCGGGCGGTCCACAGCTCGATCTTGCGCAAGCCCTCTTCGACGAGGGCGCGTCGCAAATCGTCGCGCAAGCCGACCGGCCAGAGGCCGACCACCGGGTGGCGCCAGTCGCCCGACTTGGCGCAGGCGAGCGGTACGCCGCCCGCGGCGCGCGCCGCATGCAGCCGGGCGACGAGGTCGCGCGGCAGGAACGGGCAATCCCCCGGCACGCTGGCGAGCCAAGGGACCGCGGGCGCGTGCGCGTTGAGCCAGTCGAGGCCGGCGAGGATGCCGGCGAGCGGGCCGGCAAAGCCCGCAACCTCGTCCGCCACCACCGGCAGGCCGAAGCGTGCGAAACGGGCCGGGTCGCCGTTGGCGTTGATGATCACGCCGGCGCACTGCGGGGCGAGGCGGTCGAGCGCGCGCTCGAGGATGGTCTCCCGGCCGATGCGGATCATCGCCTTGTCGCCGCCCCCCATGCGGCGCGCGAGCCCGCCGGCGAGCACGAGGCCGTAGGTCGCGGCGTCAGTCGTCATGGGCGGCCGCCTTGCGCCGGTGCTTGGCCGACTCCTCTTCGACGTAGCGCAGGTCCTGGTCGAACACGATGCGCTCTTCCCCGGCGAGCGCCACGAACCTTTTGCCGCGGGCGCGGCCGATCAGGGTCAACCCGGCCTTGCGGGCGAGATCGACCCCCCAGGCGGTGAAGCCCGACCGCGACACCAGGATCGGAATGCCCATGCGCACGGTCTTGATCACCATCTCCGAAGTGAGCCGGCCGGTCGTGTAGAAGATCTTGTCGTCCGCGCGCACGCGATGGCGGAACATCCAGCCGGCGATCTTGTCGACCGCGTTGTGGCGGCCCACGTCCTCCATGTAGACGAGCGGCCGGTCCTCCTGCGCGAGCACGCAGCCGTGGATGGCGCCAGCTTCGAGGTAGAGCGAAGGCGTGGTGTTGATCCTGTGGGTGAGGGTGTAGAGCCACGAAGTGCGCAACACGGCGGGCGGCAGCGCGGCGTTGTCGATCACCTCCATCAGGTCGCCGAACACGGTCCCCTGGGCGCAGCCGGAGGTCTGCACCTTCTTCCTGAGCTTCGCCTCGTAATCGGTTGCGCGCTCGGTGCGCACCACCGCGACCGCCAGCTCCTCGTCGTAGTCGACCCCGGTCACGACGTCGTCGGGGCGCAGCATGTTCTGATTGAGCAGGTATCCGAGCGCCAGGTACTCGGGGTAGTCGCCGATCGTCATGACGGTGACGATCTCCTGGGCGTTGAGGTAGATGGTGAGCGCCCGCTCGACCGTGACCGAGGTCTCGACCCGCTCGCCCGACTGGTCGACCCCGGCCACGCGCTCGGTCAGCCGCGGGTCGGCCGGATCCGGGCGCAGCAGGTAGGCGTCCTCAGGCTTGGCGATGACCGGTGCCATGGGCCGTTGTCGGCCATTTATGTCGACCCGACAAGCCGCCAATTCAACCACGGCTTAAGTACCGTGCGAGCCAACGACATGGATAGCCGGCACCGATCGGGCCTAACCGAGCGCGGCGGAATCGTTAACGATTTCCTAATGCTAATCGATGCGGCTCAGGCGTCGCCGAAAGCCTCCGGCTGCGATCGCGGGTGAAGTGTCTTGGAGTGAAGGGTGAAGCTTAAGCCGCGTGCAGGGTGCCGGGCATGCCGAGTTCGACCGCGCCAGTCGCCGGCTGGGCGTGCTTGGCGTGCCAGCGGGGGCCGGGGCCGCGCATGTAGTGCAGCTCGGGCCGGTAGGGATCGAACAGGTCCTTGGCGAGGGAGTGCCACAGCGCCACGGCCGTCCGGCGGAGGCTCGGAGCCTTGCTGCTGTGGGCCATGACGAACTCCCTTGAACGAAGGGCCGGTGACCCGGCTTGCTCTTTGGTCGCGCGCAAGAGCGCCCGGGTTCACCGCCATGGTCGGCCCCGACTCGTTAAAATTTGGTACTTATTCGCCGGGAGTTTGCGGCTTTCGCCGACAGCGTTTCCGGAGCGTTACGGCGATCGGCGAGCGGCATCGCGCCGCTGGATGCGCAGCTTGCCCTCCCGCGGCGCCGCCGCTACATCAGCGCCAATTCCCCGAAACCGGCGCGGTTGAGTGCCCGACGAGAGGATCGGCCGGCGATGGCCCGTCAGTTCATCTACCACATGCAGGGTCTGTCCAAGACCTATCCGGGCAACCGCAAGGTGCTCGAGAACATCAACCTGTCGTTCTACCCGGACGCCAAGATCGGCGTCTTGGGGATCAACGGCGCCGGCAAATCGACGCTTCTGCGCATCATGGGCGGCCTCGACACGGAGTTCGTCGGCGAGGCGTGGGCGGCGGAGGGCGCGCGGGTCGGCTACCTGCCCCAGGAGCCGCAGCTCGATCCGCAAAAATCCGTGCGCGAGAACGTGATGGAGGGGGTCAAGCCGCAGCGCGCCATCCTCGACCGCTACAACGAGCTGGCGGCCAACTACTCCGACGAGACCGCCGAGGAGATGACCAGGCTGCAGGACGAGATCGAGGCCAAGGGCCTGTGGGACCTCGATTCGAAAATCGACCAGGCGATGGACGCGCTGCGCTGCCCGCCCGACGACGCGGCGGTCGAGACGCTCTCGGGCGGCGAGCGGCGCCGGGTGGCGCTGTGTCGGCTGCTGCTCGAAGCCCCGGACCTGCTGCTGCTCGACGAGCCGACCAACCACCTCGACGCCGAGACGGTGGCGTGGCTCGAAGGCCATCTGCGCAACTATCCGGGCGCCATCCTGATCGTCACCCACGACCGCTACTTCCTCGACAACGTCACCGGCTGGATTCTCGAACTCGACCGCGGCCGCGGCATTCCCTACGAGGGCAATTATTCCGCCTGGCTCGCCCAGAAGCGCAAGCGGCTGGAGCAGGAGGGCCGCGAGGAGGAGGCGCGCCAGCGCACCCTGGCGCGCGAGCAGGAATGGATCGCCGCTTCCCCGCGGGCGCGCCAGGCGAAATCGAAGGCGCGCTACCAGCGCTACGAGGAGCTGCTGGCGAAGGCTGCCGAGAAGACCACCCAGACCGCCCAGATCGTCATCCCGGTCGCCGAGCGGCTCGGCCAGAACGTCATCGACTTCGCCCATCTCAAGAAGGGCTAC
This sequence comes from Xanthobacteraceae bacterium, assembly GCA_035622435.1. Taxonomy (GTDB): domain Bacteria; phylum Pseudomonadota; class Alphaproteobacteria; order Rhizobiales; family Xanthobacteraceae; genus AP-16. The sequence continues at coordinate 16,675 of DASPVJ010000203.1, forward strand.
GGCGAGAACATCCTGATCGACGACCTCACCTTCAAGCTGCCGCCCGGCGGCATCGTCGGGGTGATCGGTCCCAACGGCGCCGGCAAGACCACTTTGTTCCGCATGATCACCGACCAAGACAAAGCCGACGCCGGCACCATCACCATCGGCGAGAGCGTGCGGCTCGGCTACGTCGACCAGTCGCGCGACAGCCTGGAGGGCAAGAACAGCGTGTGGGAGGAGATTTCCGGCGGCAAGGACATGCTCCAGCTCGGCAAGCGCGAGGTCAATTCGCGCGCCTACTGCGCCGCCTTCAACTTCAAGGGCGCCGACCAGCAGAAGAGGGTCGGCCAGCTCTCCGGCGGCGAGCGCAACCGCGTGCACCTCGCCAAAATGCTCAAATCCGGCGCCAACGTGATCCTGCTCGACGAGCCGACCAACGATCTCGACGTCGACACCTTGCGCGCGCTCGAAGAGGCGCTCGAGGACTTCGCCGGCTGCGCCGTCATCATCAGCCACGACCGCTGGTTCCTCGACCGCATCGCCACCCACATGCTGGCGTTCGAGGGGGAGAGCCATGTCGAATGGTTCGAGGGCAACTTCGCCGACTACGAGGAAGACAAGAAGCGGCGGCTCGGCATCGATTCGACCATCCCGACGCGGATCAAATACAAGAAGTTCGGCCGGTGAATCTGTAGGGTGGGCAAAGGCGCGAAGCGCCGTGCCCACGCGGTTTCTCTGCTTCAGACCTAAACGCGTGGGCACGCGGTCTACAGCCGCTTTGCCCACCCTACGACGCTCGCCGTGTGCATCCCGTTCTGATGTGCTAGAACAGCACCAATGACTGAAGTCGAAAGCCTCATCCTTGATCACCTGCGCCATCTGCGGAGCGCCGTGGACGCGCTGTGCGAGGATATGCGCGAGGTGAAAACGCGTCTCGGTATTCTGGAAAACCAATACGCCAGCATGTCGGTGCGTCTCGATCGGCTCGACGCCCGGGCCGAGCGCATCGAGCGGCGGCTCGACTTGGCCGAGGCGTGATTGTTGCGTGTCCTCGCGGCGGTTTCGATCTGTCTTGCCCTCCTGGCGGCCTGCCTATCCGCCGCCTGCGCCGACGACGCCTTCCACCAGTTCCTCGAATCCCTGTGGCCGGAGGCGCGCAACCTCGGCGTCTCGCGCGCGACCTTCGACATGGCGACGCGCGGCCTCGAGCCCGACCTCACCTTGCCCGACCTGGCGATTCCCGGCCGACCGGAGCGCCCGCCGCCGGGCCAGCC
>DASPVJ010000204.1:0-4663 GCA_035622435.1 Xanthobacteraceae bacterium
GTGCCGTTGTCGCCGTAGAACCAGCGCACGACCATCGACACGTCGGACGACACCAGGCTGATGTTCATGGCGTCCGAGTTGATCGCCGGCGCAGCCGTCGGCTCGGCGCGGAAGGCGACGAGCATCGTGCCCCACTCCACCACCTCGAAGCTGACGTCGAAGCCGCACTGGCGCAACGACTGTTGCAGGAACTCGTTCATCGCCAGCGGCAGCATCTGGCCCGACCCCGAGGTGGAGATCATGACCTTGCCCTTGACCGGCTTGCCCTCGCCGTAGCCGGCCTCGGCCAACAGCTTCTTCGCCGTCGCCGGATCGAAGCGGTAATCGTTGTGCGGATGGCCGAAGCGCGGGTCGTCCTTCTTGAAAAAACCGACCGAGGGCTCGGCGGTGCCGCTGAGCAAGGTCACCAGCCCGGCGCGGTCGATGCAGTAGTTGATCGCCTGGCGGACCTTGGTGTCGCGGAACGGCGAGTCCGTCCGGGCCACGTTGAGCACCCACGGCCACACGTGCGGATAGCTGTTGGTCACGATCTCGAAGCCGGCCTGCTTGAGCCCGTCGATCGAGTCGGGCGGCGGCACCTCGATCCAATCGACCTGGCCGGAGCGCAGCGCGGCGAGCCGGGTGTTCGGCTCGGGTATCGGGTAGAGCACGACCTTGTCGAGCTTGGGCACGCGCGCCTTGTCCCAGTAGTTCGCGTTCCTGACGAGTTCGACGCTGATGCGCGGCTTGAGGTTTTCCACCTTGAACGGGCCGGTGCCGGCCGGCGCCTTGGCGAACTCCGCCCAGCTGCCCGCCTTCGCGAAGGCGGTCGGGCTGACGTAGAAGATGGTCGTGAGCACGTACGGGAAATAGAAGATCGGCCGCGTGGTGGTGAACTCGATCGTGTCGTCGTCGACCTTGCGATAGCCGTCCTCGGCGAGATAGGTCGGCCGGCCGCGGTTGATGGCGGAACCCTGCGGGTCGAACTGCTTGGCGTCCTGCTTGTAGGTGCGGTCGAGATTCCAGATGACCGCGTCGGCGTCGAACGGCGTGCCGTCGTGGAAGGTCACGCCCTTGCGCAGCTTGAACGTCCACTTCGTGCGGTCGTCGGGGTTCTGCCGCCAGCTCTCGGCGAGGCCCGGCACGATGTCGGCGGGGACGTCCGCCTTGCTCAGGTCCCAGTTGACGAGCGCGTCGAAGGCGGTAAAGCCCATGAAGCGCACGCCCTCGAAGCCGTTGTTGGGCACGCCCGTCGTCGTCGGCACGTCGGTCGCCGTCATGGCGATCCGCAGGGTGCCTTGCGCGAGCGCGGGAACCGCCGTCGCGACGGCGCCGAGCCATATGATGGCGGCGAGCGCCGTGAGGCGCCGCCCCGTGCGATCCCGCCGCGTCATGGTGCTTCTCCGCGAACGCCGTGTGCCGGCGGTGCCAGCCTACGTAACCGGCGGAGCAAGTTCCAGCCCAAAGCGGAATTGCATGACAGCGCCGAGCCCGCCGCGCATCCGGGCCCGACGGACGCGCGCCTGCTTCACACGTAGCTTCCGTACCGCGGCTCGTACATGTGCGAACGGACGTGGGCGAGCGCGTCGGCGGGCTTCGGTCCGGCGGCAAGGCCGCGCGCGTGGGCGACCTGCGCCACCGCGGCGGCGATATGCGCCGAGACCTCGCGAATGCGCGGCAGCGCCGGGTAGAGGCTGCCCTGGGCGAGATCCGCCGCGGTCACCAGGCCGGCGAGCGTACGCGCGGCCGCCATGAACATCTCGTCGGTGATCCGCTGCGCGCCGCAGGCGATGGCGCCGAGGCCGATCCCCGGGAAGATGTAGGAGTTGTTGCCCTGGCGCGGCACGAAGGTCTTGCCGCCGATCGTCACCGGATCGTACGGGCTGCCGCAGGCGAACAGCGCCTGCCCCTTGGTGTGGCGATAGGCCTCCTCGGCGCTGCATTCCGACTTCGAGGTCGGATTGGACAGCGCGAACACGATCGGCCGCGCGTTGAGGCCGGCCATGGCCTCCAGCACTTCGCGGGTGAACGTGCCGCCGACCGCGGCGACGCCGATGATCGCGGTGGGCTTGAGCGCGCGGATGGCGGCGAGGAAATCGCCGACCGGCGCGTGCTCGTGCGCATAGGGACGCTTGTGCTCGGCGAGATCGGGGCGGCTCTTGACCACCAGGCCGCGCGAATCGAGCAGCCAGTTGCGGCCGCGCGCCTGCGCCTGCGACAAGCCTTGCGCGACCATGGCGGCGACCAAGAGGTCGGCAATGCCGGTCGCCGCTTCGCCCGCGCCGAAGAACAGGACCTTCTGGTCGGCGAGCTTGGCGCCGGTGACGCGCAGGGCCGACATGATCCCGGCGAGCGCCACCCCCGCGGTTCCCTGGATGTCGTCGTTGAAGGTGCAGATGCGGTCGCGGTACTTGTTGAGCAGACGGAAGGCGGAGTGGTTGGCGAAGTCCTCGAACTGGATCAGCACGCCGGGGAAAACCTCGCGCGCCGCGGTGATGAACTCATCGACCAGCGCGTCGTAGGCCGGGCCGCGCAGGCGGTGCCGGCGCAGGCCGATGTAGTACGGATCGGCGAGCAGCTCCTCGTTGTTGGTGCCGACGTCGAGGATCACCGGCAGGCACAGCTTGGGGTTCACGCCGGCGCAGGCGGAATAGAGCGAGAGCTTGCCGACCGGGATGCCCATGCCGTTGGCGCCGAGGTCGCCGAGGCCGAGGATTCGCTCGCCGTCGGTGACCACGATCAGCTTGGCCGGATGCGGCCAATTGCGCAGGATCTCGGCGATGCGCCCGTGATCGTTGGCGCCGATGAAGAGCCCGCGCGGGCGCTGGAAAATGTGGCCGAACCGCTGGCAGGCGAGCCCGACGGTCGGCGTGTAGATGAGCGGCTGGACTTCGTCGATGTTGTCGCAGACGACGCGGAAGAACAGCGTCTCGTTGCGGTCATGCAGGGCGTTGAGCGCGACGTATTTCTCCAGGTCGTCGGGCAGGCGGTGCAGGTTGCCGATCACCCGCTCCGCCTGCTGCTCGATGGTGAGCAAATGCGCCGGCAGGAGGCCGCGCAGGCCGAGCGCGTCGCGCTCTTCCTCGGTGAACGCGGTGCCCTTGTTGAGCAGCGGGTCGCGCAGCAGCGCCGTCCCGTGCGGCACGTCGGCGGCGGCAGCCGCATTCGTCTGGTCGAGCATGGCGCGCTCCTCCCTTTGGTACCCGGTCGTTGTTGCGCCAGTCTCCGCGGACGGCGTGGGCCGGCATTGACGTAGATCAAGCAACGGGCGGCGGCGAAAAAAGCGAGGCGGGTTGATCCACATCAATACGAGCATGTGGATTTCGGCTATCCTTCGTCGCGTACCGAACGGAAGTGCATCCCCAGACATGCGGAGTTCACCTGCGGTTCGGTATCGGGCCTCGGCATTCGCAGGAGGGATGACGAAAGCCCATTCCACGGCCTCGATCGCTGCGGCCGGCGCCGCGCGGATCGGGGCCGTTGATTTTGGTTACACGGTTGCAGCTGGTGCGGATTGACAACTGTCAAGTATTCCTTTTTTGATTGAGTCATAAGGCGGAAGGAACGTGCCGAAGATCGCCCGCATTCCGATCACCAACATCTATGCCGACGGCGACTACACCGGCCGCATTCTGGTCGGTCCCAAGAAGAAGCCGATGAACGTGCTGTTCGATACCGGCAGCAGCTCGTTCGCACTGAACTTCCGCTCGTATCGTCCCGACATCGCCGGCGGCGACAAGACGACGCGGCTCGCCCAGTTCGACAGCTACGATGATCACAGCGGCTGGACCGGCGCCGTCATCAAGACCACCATCACGATCGGTCGCGGCAGCTACGCAGTGACGGCATCGGGGATAAACGCAGCCGTGGCGTATCGGCAGCACGGCGACATGTTCGGCAAGGCCGACGGCATTCTCGGCCTTGCCTACGCGCCGCTCGATCAGGTCCGCAAGATGCCCTGCGACACCTGGTCAAAACGTTACGCGTACAGGCGCGTAATACGGCACAAGATAAGGAAGATGCGTCCCTGCCTCACGCAGCTCGCGCGCGAGGGCGTCGTATCCGACAGGATTTCGTTCTACACGCGGCGCTCGGCGATTCACGTGGGAGGCGGCGGCGCCAAGGACCCGCTGAACCGCGGATGGATGATCATCGGCGGGGGCGAAGAAGCCCACGACCTCTACACCGGCACATTCCAAACCGTCAAAGTTCTCACCGACGACTATTATAACACCAATCTGAAGGCGGTCATCGTCGGCAACACCCCGCCAATTCCCGTACCCCGGCACGCCACGCGAAGCACGCCGTCCAACTCGATCGTCGACAGCGGCACCGCCAGCCTCGACCTCGGCCCACGGTTGCTTAAACGCATCCTGGCGAATTTCAGCGCCGGCCAGCGTGCGCTGTTGAGCGCCTCGATCTCGGAAACCTCCAACCGCTCGGTCGCCATGAGCAGGCTGGATCTCAAGACCTGGCCGGACCTCATCTTCGTGTTGCAGGGCGTTGGCGGCGACGTCCGGCTCAAGGTGCGCCCCCGCGACTACTGGCAGGTCAACGCGCCCAGGGTCGGGCGCGCGACCGCGGCCATCACCGCGGCCACCGGTCCCGGATCGGACAGTTCGCAGACGCTCGGCCTGCCGCTGATGAACGGTTACTTCACCATCTTCGACGGCGAAGCCGATCA
>DASPVJ010000205.1:0-5111 GCA_035622435.1 Xanthobacteraceae bacterium
CCGCCCCATGTCATTGTGCCGTCATCCGGGGCAAGGGATGCGACGGGCGAAACCCACCAAGGGCGCTCGCAAGCGCGCGCGCAAAGTCCGGCGGCCGGCGCGTCGGCCGCGAAACCCGGCACCGTCGGCCCGGGCGATCGAGGCCGCGCTCGCCGCCTTCGCCCACGAGGTCCGCACCCCGCTCACCGGCATTCTGGCGCTGGGCGAGCTTCTCGCCGCCTCCGATCTCCCCGACCGCGAACGCGGCTGGGCTGCCGCCGTCAGGGGCGCTGCCGAGCACCTGGCGCAGCTCACGACCCTCGTGGTCGGCGGCGCCAAGGCATCGACCCGCGCGCCGGCGCTCAGGCGGGAGCCGATCCGGCCGCGCGGGCTCGCCGATGCGCTGGTGGCGAGCCTCGAGGCGCGCGCCGGCACCAAGGGGCTTGCGACCGACATCCACGTCGCCGACGCGCTGCCCGACCTCGTGGTGGGCGACCCGGTGCTGTTGCGGGCCGCGGTCGAGAACCTGATCGACAATGCCGTCAAGTTCACCGAGCGCGGCCGCATCGGCTTTCGCGTCGCCGCGCAACCGGCGGGGCGCAACCGCGTGCGGCTCGTCTTCACGGTGACCGACAGCGGCATCGGGCTCGAGCCGGCCGAGATGCGGCGGCTGTTCCGGCCGTTCGCCCAGGCAAACGAACGCATCGCCGGCCGCTTCGGCGGGGCCGGTCTCGGCCTCGTCTTCGTCAAGCGCGTGGCTCAAGCCATGCACGGCACCATCGCGGTCGAAAGCGAACCGGGCCGCGGCAGCACGTTCCGCCTCGCCGTCACGGTCGCGCGCGCCGCCGATCCGGACCGCGCGACGCCAAGCGCGGCCGCCGCCGAAACGCGCACCGGGCGCCCGGGCGGCCTGCGCATCCTGTGCGCCGAGGACAACCCTTACGGTCGCGTCATTCTCAACACGATCCTGACCGAGCTCGGCCACCGGGTCGATTTCGCATCGAGCGGCACGGCGGCGGTCGAAGCGCTGGCGCGCGGCGGCTACGATCTCGTGCTGATGGACGTGACCTTGCCGGACGTCGACGGCATCGAGGCAACCCGCCGTATCCGCGCACTCGAAGGCGCCGCCGCCCGCATCCCGATCATCGGCATTTCCGGCCGCGGCGCGCCCGGCGACGAGGCAATCGCGCGGGCGGCCGGCATGGACGCCTATCTGACGAAGCCGGTGAGCCCGAGCGGGCTTGCCGCCGTCATCGCGACGGCAATGGCGCGTTGATGCCGCAATGCCGAGGACCGTCGTGCTCACCCGCGCGTTCTTCGACCGCAGCGTGCACGCGGTCGCGCCGGAGCTGATCGGCGCGAGTTTGTTTGTCGATGGCGTCGGCGGCACGATCGTCGAGGTCGAGGCCTACGACCACGAGGATCCCGCGGCGCACGGCTTTCGCGGACGCACTGCCCGCAACGCCGTGATGTTCGGCCCGGCCGGCCACGCCTATGTCTACCGCTCCTACGGGCTGCACTGGTGCCTCAACCTCGTGTGCGAACCCGAGGGCGTCGCGAACGCCGTCTTGATCAGGGCGCTCGAGCCGACCGCCGGCATCCCGGTCATGCGACGGCGGCGCAAGGTGCACGATCCCCGGCTGCTGTGCGCGGGACCGGGGCGGCTGTGCCAGGCGCTCGGCATCACTCGGGCGCACGACGGACTTGCGCTCGATCGGCCGCCGTTCCGGCTCTTCGCGCGGCCGGCGGATGTTCCGATCGCGCTCGGGCGGCGGATCGGCATCAGCAAAGCGGTCGACAAGCCGTGGCGCTACGGCCTCGCCGGCTCGCCGTTCCTGAGCAAACCGTTCCGCTGACTCGTCATTGCGAGCGTAGCGACGCAATCCAGGGCAACGAGCACGACGGCTGTGGGTCGTGGATTGCTTCGTCGCCCTTCGAGCTCCTCGCAATGACGCGTCACGCCGCCTGCTCGGCCATCCGGTCGACGATCTGCACGATGTCGGCCATGATCCGGTTGAGTTCGAAGTCCTTGGGCGTGTAGACCGCCGCGACCCCGGCCTGTCGCAGCGCGTTCTCGTCTTCCGGCGGGATGATGCCGCCGACCACGACCGGCACCTGGTCGAGGCCGGCCGCGCGCAGCCGCGCCACCACGTCTTTGACCAGCGGCAGGTGCGAGCCCGACAGGATCGAGAGCCCGATCACATGGGCGCGCTCCTTGCGCGCCGCCTCGACGATTTCGGCGGGCGTGAGCCGGATGCCCTCGTAGACCACCTCCATGCCGGCATCGCGCGCGCGCACGGCGATCTGCTCGGCGCCGTTCGAGTGCCCGTCGAGGCCGGGCTTGCCGACCACGAAGGTCAGCCGCCGCCCCAGCCGCCGCGACACCCGCTCGACGTCGGCGCGCAGCCCGTCGAGCCCTTGCGCAGCGTTGCGCGCGGCTCGGCCGACGCCGGTCGGCGCGCGGTACTCGCCGTAGACCTCGCGCAGCGCCGCGCCCCATTCGCCGGTGGTCACGCCGGCCTTCGCCGCCGCAATCGAGGCCGGCATGATGTTGCTGCCATCCTTGGCGGCGCGGCGCAGGTCCTTGAGCGCGGCCGCCACCGCCTTGGCGTCGCGGGCGTCGCGCCACGCAACGAGCCGCGCGATCTGCTCCGCCTCGACCGCTTCCGGCACCGTGACCACCGCCTCTTCGCCGGCGGACAAGGGCGACGGTTCGGTCTCAAGGTAGCGGTTGACCCCGACCACGATCCGCTCGCCCCGCTCGATCGCCTCGAGCCGCTCGGTGTTGGAAGCGACGAGCTGCTGCTTCATGTAGCCGGACTCGATCGCCTTGACCGAGCCGCCCATGGCGTCGATATGGGCCAGCTCCTCGCGCGCCGCGTCCTTGAGTTCCGCGACCTTGGCGGCGATCTCCCGCGAGCCGTCGAAAATATCGCCGTGGTCGAGGAGATCCGTCTCGTAGGCGAGAATCTGCTGCATGCGCAGCGACCACTGCTGGTCCCACGGCCGCGGCAGCCCGAGCGCCTCGTTCCAGGCGGGAAGCTGCACGGCGCGCGCCCGCGCGTTCTTCGACAACGTCACCGCCAACATTTCGATGAGGATGCGGTAAACGTTGTTCTCGGGCTGCTGTTCGGTCAGCCCGAGCGAATTGACCTGCACGCCGTAACGGAACAGCCGCTGCTTGGAATCGGTGACGCCGTAGCGCTCGCGCGCGATCTCGTCCCACAGTTCGGCGAAGGCGCGCATCTTGCACAGCTCGGTGACGAAGCGCAGCCCGGCGTTGACGAAGAACGAGATGCGGCCGAACACCTCGCCGAACGCCTGCGGCGGGACTTCGCCCGAAGCCTTCACCATGTCGAGCACGGCGGTGGCGGTCGCGAGCGCAAAGGCAAGCTCCTGCACCGGCGTCGCCCCCGCCTCCTGCAGGTGGTAGGAGCAGACATTGATCGGATTCCACTTCGGCAGCTCTTTGGTCGCGAACAGGATCACGTCCTTGGTGAGCCGCAGCGACGGGCCCGGCGGGTACACGTGGGTGCCGCGCGAAAGATATTCCTTGATGATGTCGTTCTGGGTGGTGCCCTGGAGCGCGGAGCGCCGCGCGCCCTGCTCGTCGGCGACGGCGATGTAGAGCGCGAGCAGCCAGGCGGCGGTCGCGTTGATGGTCATCGACGTGTTCATCTCGGCGAGCGGAATGCCGTCGAACAGCGCCCGCATGTCGCCGAGGTGCGAGATCGGCACGCCGACCTTGCCGACCTCGCCCTTGGCCAGCGAATGATCGGAATCGTAGCCGGTCTGGGTCGGCAGATCGAAGGCGACCGACAGGCCGGTTTGGCCCTTGGCGAGGTTCTTCCGGTAGAGCGCATTCGACTCGCTGGCGGTCGAATGGCCCGCGTAGGTCCGAAAGATCCACGGCTTGTCGCGCGTCAATGTCCCGATCCGTTGCGTTTCCGACGGCGCGCCCGCGCCTTCCTACCGTCGCACCAGCCTGAGGATGACCAGCAGTACCACCGCGCCGATCGTGGCGATGACGATCAAATCGATCCAGTGATTGTGAAAGATGACCGGCAGATGGAGGATGTTCCACAGCCAGGAGCCGATGAAGGCGCCGACGACACCGATGATGATGTCCCAAATCAGGCCGAAACCGGCGCCGCGAACGATCTTGCCGGCAAGCCAGCCGGCAACCAGGCCCACGATCAGAATGACGATGATGCTTTCGCCGGCGAGCATATCCATTTCCTCCCTTGTGGCGCCGGCCCCGGCCGGCAGTCCCGATTTCGCACCGCAGCGTGACCACGATACCGCGTTCCCCGCCCGCTGTCAGCCGGACCGCTGATTTTCCCGCTGGGACGGAGGAACAAAGCCCGCGCCCCCGTATTTCCATTGCACCGCAACATCCGCTGCGGCAGACTGGCGCCGTCCCGACGGCAAGGCCCGCCGGCGTCACCAGGAGGACCGGCAATGTCGGTCGTCACCCAGCTCAAGCCACCGCCGCCTGCCCCCAAGGACCTTTACGAAATCGGCGAAATCCCGCCGCTCGGCCATGTGCCGGAGCGCATGTATGCCTGGGCGATCCGCAAGGAGCGCCACGGCCCACCGGACTCCTCGATGCAAATCGAGATCTTGCCCACCTGGCCGATCAGGGACGACGAAGTGCTGGTCTTCGTCATGGCGGGCGGCGTCAACTACAACGGCATCTGGGCCGGGCTCGGCCAGCCGATCTCGCCGCTCGACGTGCACAAAAACCCGTTTCACGTAGCGGGCTCCGACGCGGCAGGCATCGTGTGGGCGATCGGCGCCAAGGTGCGGCGCTGGAAAGTGGGCGACGAGGTCATCGTCCACTGCAATCAGGACGACGGCGACGACGAGGAATGCAACGGCGGCGACCCGCTGCTCTCGCCCTCCCAGCGCATCTGGGGCTACGAGACGCCGGACGGCTCGTTCGCCCAGTTCTGCCGGGTGCAGTCGCGCCAGCTGATGCCGAAGCCGAGGCACCTCACCTGGGAGGAATCGGCCTGCTACACGCTCACGCTCGCGACCGCCTACCGCATGCTGTTCGGCCATCCGCCGCACACGCTCAAGCCCGGCGACAACGTGCTGGTGTGGGGCGCGTCCGGTGGGCTCGGCGTCTT
>DASPVJ010000206.1:0-7287 GCA_035622435.1 Xanthobacteraceae bacterium
TCGTGGTTCTCGCCGGCGGGTTTGCCGCCCCGGCCCTGGCGCAGGCGCCCGCGCCCATGAGCCGGGTCACCGCCTACGCGTTCTCGTTCGCCCGGCTCGACGGCGGCGACATCCGCCTCGCCGATTTCGCCGGCAAGCCGATCCTCATCGTCAACACCGCGTCGCTGTGCGGATACACGCCGCAATATGCCGGCCTGCAGCAGTTATGGACCCGGTTCCACGAACGCGGGCTGATGATCGTCGGGGTGCCGTCGAACGATTTCGGCGGACAGGAGCCGGGGACCGCGGCCGACATCATGGAGACCGCCAACCGTCACTACGGCGTCGCCTTCCCGCTCGCCGCCAAGGCGGCCGTCAAGGGGCCGGGCGCGCATCCGTTCTACAAATGGGCCGCCGCCGAACGGCCGCTGGAGACGCCCCATTGGAACTTCCACAAGTATCTGATCGGCCGCGACGGCCACATCGCGGCGGTATTTCCGACCGAGACCGAGCCCACCGATCCGAAGGTCGTCGCCGCGATCGCCCGCGAGACCGACCGGGGCGAATGATCTTTGCTCGGCCGACCGCGTCGTCGCGGCATGAACGCCCTCCTTGCAGGCGCTCGCCGCACGGTTATAGATTCCGCGGGGAGCCCTGACCGAGGAGTTGCCCGATGGCCTCGTTGAGCGACTGGAAAGTGTCGCCGGCGGTGCAGCCGAAGCCGGAGGACTACGCCTACGATCTCGAACGGGCGCTGGCGTCGGTGGTGGGGCTGCGCACCATCATTCCGCCCGACGCCTTCACGGCGGAGACGCTCGGCACCGAGCGGGCCGGCAACGGCGTGCTCATCCGCGGCGACGGCCTGGTGCTGACCATCGGCTATCTGATCACCGAGGCGCAGACCGTGTGGATCACCCTGATCGACGGCCGCGCGGTGCAAGGCCACGTGCTCGCCTACGACCAGACGACCGGCTTCGGCCTGGTGCAGGCGCTGGCGCGGCTCGACATGCCCTCGCTGTCGTTGGGGGATTCCGGCGCGGCCGAGGTGGGCGATCCGGTGGTGGTCGCCGGCGTCGGCGGGCGCCAGCGCTCGGTCGCGGCCCGCATCGTCTCCAAGCAGGAGTTCGCCGGCTATTGGGAATACGTCCTCGACGAGGCGATCTTCACCGCCCCCGCCCACCCCAATTGGGGCGGCACCGCGCTGATCGGGGCGGCCGGCGACCTCCTCGGCATCGGCTCGCTGCAGGTGCAGCAGGCGCGCGAAGGGGGCAAGCCCGAGCACCTCAACATGATCGTGCCGATCGATCTGCTCAAACCCATTCTCGACGACCTTCTCACCATGGGCCGGCCCAACCGCCCGCCGCGTCCGTGGCTCGGCCTCTACGCCACCGAGATCGAGAATCGCCTGGTGATCGCCGGGCTCGCCAGCCGCGGTCCGGCGGAGCGCGCCGACCTGCACACCGGCGACATCGTGCTCGCGGTCGGCGGCGCCCAGGTGCACGACCTCGCCGGCCTGTTCCGCCGCGTCTGGTCGCTCGGCCGCGCCGGGGTCGAAGTGCCGTTGATGGTCTATCGCGACGGCCGCACCTTCGAGGTGCGGGTCGAATCCTCCGACCGCGGCCGCTTCCTCAAGGCGCCGAGCTTGCATTGAGCAAAAAATCCCTCCCCCGCTTCGCGGGGGAGGGATTTACGAAAGAAACTGCGCGATCGCCGTGGTGAATTTCGCCGGCTGATCCAGGTTGGAAATGTGCCCGGCGCCCGGCAGCTCGACGAAGCCCGAGCCCGGCACCTTCTGGTGCATGTCGCGCATGGCGGCCGGCTGGGTGCCGTCCTTCTCGCCCACGATGAACAGCAGCGGCCGGGTGACGGTCGCGACCGCCGAGCGGAAATCGTGGTCGGCGAGCGCCGTCGCGCAGCCGATGAAGCCGTTGACCGGCGTCGTGCGGATCATCGCCCGCACCTTGTCGAGGTGCGGCGGATTGGCCTTGACGGTCTCGGGCGGGAACCAGCGGGCGATGGTGGAGTCGACGAGCCCCTCCATACCCTGCTTCTGCGCGACGGCGATGCGCTCCTCCCATTGCTGGCTGCTGGCCGGGGTCGAGGCGCAACCGGAATCGCAGACGATCGCCCGGTCGATGCGGTCGGGATGACGCAGCGCCAAGCCGAGGGCGGTGGCGCCGCCCATGGACAGGCCGCCGAAATGCGCCCGCTCGATCGACAGGGCATCCATCAGCGCCAACGCGTCCGCGATCAGGAGATCGAAGGAGTAGCGGCCTGCCGGCGCGTCGGTTAAGCCGTGGCCGCGCTGGTCGTAGCGTAGCACCCGGAACGCACGCTTCAGCTCCGCCGCCTGGTCGTCCCACATGTGGACGTTGGTGGCGAGCGAATTGCTCAGGACCAGCCACGGCGCGCCGTCGGCGCCGTCGACCTCGCAGTTGATGGTGATGCCGTTCGCCTTGATGCGCATGCGGGCGCTCCCGTTCAGAGCATGATCCGGAAAAGCCGCGGGTCGAGAGTAAAGCCTACGACTTCGGCGATCGTAATGCGAGCGGCCTCGGGCCTACGGTGATTGATGAGCACGTTGCGATCGGCGGCGTCCGCAATCGGCACGATGACGGACGGCACCAGGAGCATCGCTTCCTCGCCACCATCGAGCCACGCATCGCCGAGCTGTTGCGTATGGGTTTCGCGGCGCGCCCAATCCGTCGGCAAGTCGCCGATATCGACGGTGCGCACGGAAATGTCGTCCGGCACGTCGTATGTCACCATCGCCTGGGGCGGGAGGTCAGCGGCGTCGGTGACGTGCACGCGCTTTTCGAGCGCCGCCAGGGAAGGAACCGTTGCACAATAGGTGACCGGTCGCCCGGCGGTGTTCCAGCGGCCGTTGTTGAAGAGCCCGTACCCGCCGGTGAAGTCGCGCGCCCGTCGGGCGCTCGACAAACGCCACAGGCGCATCAGGCCGCCGCGCCCCAATCGATCTTCGCCAAGATTTGTTCGACCACGCGGGCGCCGGATTCGGTGCGGGCAACTTCGAGCGGCGGCTTGGCGTCGAGAATGCCGAGGGGTTCCCGCAGCCATGCGTTGGCCTTCGCCGCGTCGCCGAACACGTCCTCCGCCGTCGCTTGAATCCGCGCGAGCCGTACCAACCGATCGGATTCTTCGACCGTGAGCGGCTCCTTGCGCGCCTTGCGGTGCCGCCGCGTGCGCGGCGGAATGACGTAAGCTGCAATCTCCTGCTCCGAGAAACCGCCGCGGGTGATGTGGGTGAGGACCTTGAGCGGAATGCGGCGCGCGACGATCCGGGCGAGATCGGCTTCCGAGGCGACCGCGTCGCCGAGCGCGGCGCGTCCGCCCAGCTTCTCGGTCACGCGCTCGATGATCGTTCGTGTCCTGGCCATTCCTTGATGCCTTGGTGGCAAGATGCCCATAAAATATAGGGCATATTGCCGCCGGTCAAGCGCCGTCGATGATGCCGTCAACGGTCGCGGCGATGCGGCGTGGCTTCGGCGCTTGGAGCCGGATCGCCCGTTGGGCTACGGTCGCCCGCCCATCGAGGCAACGCCCCGCGCATCGCCGCGGCGTCATCGCATTCAGGCCGAAGCCCGCATCCGATCGTGCCCCCCGACCGCTCGCCCGCCGCCGCCACCGCCGTCCTCGCGCCGGAGGCGAACCGCCACCTGTTCTTTAGCGTGTTCCCGTCGATCATGCTGCCGATGTTCCTGGCGGTGGTCGACCAGACCATCGTGGCGACCGCGTTGCCGGCGATCGCCGCCACCGTCGGGCAGATCGGGCGCGCCTCCTGGGTCGTCATCGCCTACCTGATCTCCGCGACCGTCGCCGCGCCGGTCTACGGCCAGCTCGGCGACGTATTCGGCCGCAAGCGCATGATGTTCATCGCGCTCGCCGTGTTCATGAGCGCATCGATCCTGTGCGCCGCGTCGCAAAGCATCGAGATGCTCACCGCCGCCCGCATCGTGCAGGGGCTGGGCGGCGGCGGCCTGATGACGCTTTCCCAGGCGCTGATCGGCGAGACCATCCCGCCGCGCGAGCGCGGGCGCTACCAGGGCTACCTTGCCGGCGTCATGGTGACGTCGAGCGCGTTCGGGCCGGTCGCCGGCGGCTTCCTCACCCATTACTTCGGTTGGCGATCGGTGTTCCTGGTCAACCTGCCGATCGGCGTGATCGCCGTCTTCCTGACCACGCGCCTCACCCCTCACTCGGGCGAGCGCGGCCAATGGCGGTTCGACACGCCCGGCCTCGTGTGGTTCGTCCTGTTCGTCGCGCCGATCCTGCTGGCGCTCGACCAGGCGCAGCGCTGGGAGCCGCGGGCGCTGTTCACGATTCTCGGCCTCGTCGGCTTGAGCATCGCCTCGCTCGGCCTGCTGCTGCACCAGGAAAACCGCGCGCACACCCCGTTGCTGCCGGTGTCCCTGCTGCGCCAGGCGGCGATCTGGCGCAGCGACGGCCTGGCGGCATGCCACGGGGGCGCGCTGGTGTCGATGATCACGTTCCTGCCGATCTATCTCCAGGCGGTGCGCGGCCTTTCCCCGCAGCAGACCGGGCTGCTGCTGCTCCCGCTCACCGCCGGGATCGGCGTCGGATCGATGATTACCGGACGGATCGTGACCAGGACCGGGCTGACCACCATCTTCCCCACCTGGGGCCTCGCGGTCGTCACCTTGAACCTCGTCCTGTTCGCCTTGTTGGCGTCCCGGCTGCCGACCGTCTACCTGCCGTGGGTGTTCGGCTGGAACGCGCTGTTCATGGGCACCGTGATGGGGGTGGTGCAGGTGACCGTGCAGGCGGTGGCCGGGCCGAAAATGCTCGGGGCCGGGGCCGCCTCGGTGCAGTTTTCCCGCTCGGTCGGCGCCGCGGTCGGCACCGCCATCGTCGCCGCCGTCCTGTTCTCGGTGCTGGGCGCGACCGACCCGGAGACCGCGCGCCTGTTCGGCCGCATGGTCGAGCGGGGGCCGGCGGCCGTGGCGGCGCTCGAACCCGCGCGCCACGCGTTGGTGCAGGCCGAAATCGCCTACGCGTTCCGGGCCGCGTTCCTGGCCATCGCCGCCTTCACCGGCGTCGGCCTGCTGCTCGCGTGGTCGATCCCGGTGCGGCGGATCTAGCGAACAGCGTAAGCATCGTGCGATGACACAGGTGGGCGGCTAGAGCATGATGCCGAAAAGTGGGAACCGGTTTTCGGAAAACATCATGCTCCAACAATAAGCTAAAGCGGGATGGCGATTCGAAGAAAAGCCATCACGCTTTAATGAAAAGCGAGAGGCGTTCGTGAATCGCAGACCCGTTGCGGCTCTGATCGTTGTCGCACTCGCGGCAGCCGTGCGCCCGGCGCACGCGGCCGAGCCTACCCCGGTGATCGACGTGACGGCGATCGACCATACGATCTCGCCGTGCGAGAATTTCTACAAGTTCGCCTGCGGCAACTGGATCAGGAAAAACCCGATCCCGCCCGATCGCGGCCGCTGGACCCGGTTCGACAGCCTCGCCGAACTCAATCTCGAGAAGCTGCGCGGCATCCTGGAGGCGGCCGCCGCGGGTTCCGATCCGGCCACCCGCAAGATCGGCGATTTCTACGCCAGCTGCATGGACGAGGCCGCGATCGAGGCCAAGGGCCTGGCGCCGCTGGCGCCGGAGCTGGCGCGCATCGACGCGCTCACGGGCGCCCACGGCTTGGCGGTCCTGCTGGCGCGGCAGCACGAGATGCGCACCGGCGCGTTCTTCGCCTTCCGCTCGACCGAAGACAATGCCGACGCCACCAAGGTGATCGCCGAGGTCGACCAGGGCGGCCTCGGCATGCCCGACCGCGATTACTATCTGCGCGCCGACGCGACCTCGGTCGAACTGCGCGACGCCTACCGGCGGCACGTCGCCAACATGTTCAAGCTCCTCGGCGAGGAGCCGGCGGCGGCGGCGCACGATGCCGACCTCGTCCTGGCGATCGAGACCGACCTCGCCCAGGCGTCGCTCGATCGGGTCAAGCGGCGCAATCCGAAGAACCTCGACCACAAGCTCGGCCGCGGGGAACTGGGATCTCTCGCGCCGCGGTTTGCCTGGAGCGACTACCTGACCGCGGTCGGCCAGGGCTCGATCGAGGCGCTCAACGTCGGCTGGCCGGACTTCGTCAAGGGCTTCGACGGCGTGCTCGCCGCCTATGACGTCGCGGCCGTCAAGACCTACCTGCGTTGGCATCTCGTCGCGGCCGCCGCCCGGTCGCTGCCCAAGGCTTTCGTCGCCGAGCGCTTCGACTTCCAGGGCCGCATCCTGACCGGCGCCAAGGAAGACCGGCCGCGCTGGAAGCGCTGCATCGAGCGGATCAACTTTCTGCTCGGCGAGGATCTCGGCCGGGCCTACGTGGCTGCGGCCTTCGGCGCGAAGACCAAGGACGAAACCCTCGCCATGATCCGCTCGATCGAGGCGGCCTATGCGCAGGACATCGCGTCGCTCGACTGGATGACGCCGGAGACCAAGGCGAAGGCGCTGGCGAAGCTCGACGCGATCGCCAACAAGGTCGGCTATCCGGACAAGTGGCGCGATTATTCGGCGCTCGACATCGTGCGCGGCGACGCGCTCGGCAACGCCATGCGGGCGGAGGCCTTCGAGTTCCGCCGCTGGCTCGCCAAGATCGGCAAGCCGGTCGATCGCGGCGAATGGTACATACCGCCGCAGACCGTGAACGCCTATTACAGCTCCCGCTACAACGACATCAACTTTCCCGCCGGCATCCTGCAGCCGCCGTTCTACGACTCCACGCTCGACGCCGCCGCCAACTACGGCGCCATCGGATCGGTCATGGGCCACGAGATGACCCACGGCTTCGACGACCAGGGCCGCCACTACGACGGCAGCGGCAACCTCAAGGACTGGTGGACGCCGGCGGACGCGGCCGCGTTCGAGGACCGCGCGGCGTGCCTGGTCGGGAAATACGGCGACTTCACCGCGGTCGGCGATCTCAAGGTGAACGGACGGCTCACCTTGGGCGAGAACATCGCCGACAACGGCGGGGCGCGGCTCGCCTATGCGGCGCTCGAAAAGGCCCTCGCCGGCGCCGCGCCGCCGCCGGTCGACGGCTTGAGCGCGCCGCAGCGCTTCTTCGTCGCCTATGCGCAAAGCTGGTGCGACAGTGCCACCGAGCAGGACGAGCGCCGCCGCGTCCTGATCGATCCGCATTCGCCCGGCGAGTTCCGCGTCAACGGCGTCGTCGTCAACCACCCGGCGTTCGCCCGGGCGTTCAGCTGTCCGGCCGGCGCGCCGATGACGCCGCCGCCCGAGAAGATCTGCCGCGTGTGGTAGCGG
>DASPVJ010000207.1:0-3790 GCA_035622435.1 Xanthobacteraceae bacterium
ACGACGGCACCGTCGGCTGGGGCGAAGCGGCGTCGGCGCCGACCATGACCGGGGATACCCTGGGCGGGCTCGTTGCCGCGGTGCGCGATCATCTCGGCCCGCTGCTGATCGGCGCGGACGCGTGGGCGCGGCCGGCGCTCGCCGCGCGCCTGCGCGCGGCGCTAATCGGCAACACCGGCGCCCATTCGGCGGTCGAGATGGCGCTCCTCGACCTTGCCGGCCGCGCGGCAAACGTGCCGCTGATCGATCTTATCGGCGGCGCCATGCGCGCGAGCGTCGCGCCCATGTGGCTCCTCGGCAACAAGACCACCGACGACGACATCGCCGAGGCGCGCGCGCGCGAGGCCGCGGGCTTCCATTTCTTCAAGCTCAAGGTGGGCGTGAAGCCGCTCGATGCAGAGATCGCCGGCACCCGCGCGGTGCGCGCGACGCTCGGCCCCGCGGCGCCGCTTTGCGCCGATGCCAATTGCGGCTTCACCCTGGAAGCAGCCCAACGCTACCTCGACGGCGTCCGCGACGCCGATCTCGTGTTCCTCGAACAGCCGCTTGCGCCCGCCGACCTGAAGGGTTTCGCCGCACTCGCTCGCGTATCGCCGGTACCGCTCGGGGTCGACGAGGGCATCCATTCGCTCGCCGACATCGAAGCACACGCGCGCGGCGGCGCTGGCGGCGTGTCGCTCAAGCTGATCAAGCTCGGCGGCATCGGCCCGGCGATCGCGGCCGCCAATTTAAGCCGGCGCCTCGGGCTGAAGGTCAACGCCGCCGCCAAGATCGCCGAGTCGAGCATCGCGAACGCCGCGCTGGTCCACCTCGCCTGCGCCATCCCGGCGAGCGACTGGGGCGTGAGTCTCACCCACTTCTATCTGGCGGAAGACCTGGTCAAACTTCCGCTCGCGATAAGCGCCGGCACGGTCGCGCTCCCGACCGTCCCGGGGCTCGGCGTCGAGGTGGATGAATCGGCTGTGGAGCGAATCAAATGCAGCATGGGTTGAGCCGAGCAAAACCCATCGATGGGGTTTCACAGCGAAGAGCGCGGTTCAACCCATCGTACTTAGGTGACGCGGACGCCGGTTGAATGAGGTCAACTAAAGGTAGCTGCTAGTTTTCACGTATCGGAAATTTTCATCGCTGATTTTACGGATAGTAACAAGCGACCGACTCACCAAGACGGCATGGGCGCCTCTCGAGTTCGAGCGCGCCTTCATATGGACCCCCCTGAGCCATTACCTGATCAGTCGACGAAGCCACAGGGGTTTTATGAGCTCCCGCAACCATTTTTGGCCTCGTCGTTGGTGTCTCTTCCAGGGCTTGCAAATCTATTCCTATCTGCGAATTGATAGCGACCATGCCTACCGGAGGAGTCATCAAAGGGGTGTTCTCCAATTGCGGCTTATAATTCCGCTCAGGAGACTTCTGTCGAGTAGACGCGAACGTATCAACGGCTAAAGTGATGCCGGTATGACTAATCGTAGCATCGACTGTCTGAGGAGGCGAATGGGCAAAACTCAAAATAGCAACAAGTGCAACTCCAGTTAAGCCCACTACAGCGTACACGCCAGTAGGAATTTCAAAGGAAAAATCGAACACGCGTGAACGAAAGGCGCTTTTCATGGCAGCCCAGCCTCACGACGAAGCAGCGTTTACAATACTCCTTAATGAGGGGCGATTGATAGATACCTTAATGCAACACTAGCCACTTACCTGCATGTCGCGAATCCAGCAAAGGAAAAGACGTTTGTTTTCTCAACTACTTGAGGGTGTGTTGCTGAATAATCACACTGCGGCAAAAAATCGTTCGTAGCCCGCATGACGCCCGCGAAGGCGGCCGGAAATCCGGACTACATGATCATTGCGCCGCCACCGCCAGCCGGTTGTCGCCCAGGCGCAGCGGCAGGTCGACCGGCTCGTTGCGGTCGGCGGAAATATCCGCGGCGACGTAGACCTCCATCACCTGGCGCGCCTCCTCGGGCGTCACCAGCACCGGCCGGTCGAGCGCCACGGCGGCGGCGAAATGGTCGGTCTCCGTCGCCATCGGGCCGGCGAACACGTGGCCGACCTGCTCGCCCGGCATGGTCGACATCGGATGCACCAGGCCGCCCTGCATGGTCATCAGCGCCACGTCGGTGCGGCTGTCGTCGACGAACAGCGCGCCCTCGGTACCGACGAACTCGATCCAGGTGCGCGAATAATTGGGATAACCGGGCGGCAGGATCCAGCCGGCGCCGATGGTGAAGATGACGCCCGTGTCCATGGTCACGGTGATCAGCGAGGAGTCCGGCGTGTTGTTCTTGTGCCGGTTCACGTTGGAGACCGATTGGCAATAGACGCGCACGGGCTTCGCCGGCTCCAGGCACCACAGCACCCAGTCGATGTCGTGGGTCGCCTCCATGGCGGCGGGCGAAAGCCGGGTGCGGGTATTGATCTTGTTGCCGAGGTTGCGGCTCAGGTGCCGGCTCACCAGCGCGTTGACCGGCTCGCCCAAGGTGCCGTCGGCGACGCACTTCTTGATGTAGGCCTGCTTCGGGTTGAAGCGCTGGGAATAGCCGATGGTGAATTTGAGGTCCTTGCGGCGCGCGATGTCGAGAAGCTCGTCGGCTTCGCGCAGCTCCATGGCGATGGGCTTTTCCAGGAACACGTGCTTGCCGGCCAAGAGGCAGTCGCGCGCCATGGGATAGTGCGTCGTCTCCGGCGTCGCCGAAATGTAGACCGCGTCGATCTCGTTAACGTCGAGAAGCTCGCGCCACTCGGTCGTGGCCTTGCGCGGGTTGGTGGCGGCGGCTACCTCGGCGAGCCGCTCCGGCTTGATCTCGGCGATGTAGAGGCCGTCGACCAGCGGGTTCGCCGCGCAGGCATTGGCGCGGATTCCCCCGCACCAGCCGGTGCCGATGATGCCGACGTTGATTCTGCGCATGACCTCCCCCAAAAGCGTTGGTTGCCGTTGGCTGGCTGTCTAACCCACGGGCGCGCGGCCCGGCAAGGCGGCCCTGCCGGTTGGCGACCGGAAAGCTCCGCATGACGAAATGCCGCATTTTTGTCGTTTCTTTCTGCAACTTCTTTGGAAATTGATCGTAGTCAAGGCCAAAACGCTCGCCTGCGGCGAATACGCTATCGACAAACCAAGGCCGCCGCCGCAAAATCCTTGGCAACGGCCGAAACGGGGGTCCGGCTCCATGGCGTACGACCAGTATTTTGCCGCCGCGCTCGCGCGCCTGCGCGAGGAACGGCGCTACCGGGTGTTCGCCGACCTCGAGCGCATCGCCGGTCGGTTTCCGCACGCGACCTGGCATTCCCCGGACGGTCCGCGGCCGGTGGTGATCTGGTGCTCGAACGATTACCTCGGCATGGGCCAGCACCCCAAGGTGATCGGCGCCATGGTCGAGACGGCAACCCGAATGGGAACCGGCGCCGGCGGCACCCGCAACATCGCCGGCAACAATCATCCCCTGGTCGAGCTCGAACGCGAACTTGCCGACCTGCACGGCAAGGAAGCGGCGCTGGTTTTCACCTCGGGCTACATCTCCAACCAGACCGGCATCGCCACGCTTGCCAAGCTGATGCCAAACTGCCTAATCCTGTCCGACACGCTCAATCACAACTCGATGATCGAGGGCGTGCGCCAGGCAGGCTGCGAAAAGCGGATTTTCTCCCACAACGATATGACCCACCTGGAAGAACTACTTGATGCCGCTGATCCGGGCCGCCCCAAGCTGATCGTGTTCGAAAGCCTCTATTCCATGGACGGCGACGTCGCGCCGGTGAACAGCATCTGCGATCTTGCCGAGCGCTACCG
>DASPVJ010000208.1:0-8391 GCA_035622435.1 Xanthobacteraceae bacterium
GGCGTGGTCGGCGCGCGGCCGGCCGGCGTCGACCAGCCTGCCGCCGCGAATGATGGTTGCGCGTGCGTCCGTCATGGCTCCCCCGTCACTGCATTTGTTTGTCCGCGTCGACCGCCCAGGGAAAGAACACCCGCTCGACGATCACCACCGCCTGGAACAGGATGATACCGAGGAACGAGAGCAGCACCAGCGCCCCCCACGCCAGCGGCACCCTGAAGAAGGCGGTCGAGGTCACGATCAGGTAGCCGAGCCCGCGATCGGCGTTGACGAACTCGCCCACCACCGCGCCGACCACCGAAAGCGTGATCGCCGCCTTGAGCCCGCTGAACACGAACGGCACCGCGTAGGGCAGGCGGATGCGCCACAGTTCGCGCCAATAAGTCGCCTTGCAGGCGCGGCCCAGCTCGATCAATTCGGGCGGCACCGCGGAAATACCGGCGGCGATCGAGAGCACCAGCGGGAAGAACGCCACCAGGAAAGTGACGACCACCCGCGGCAGCTCGTTGCTGCCGAAGATCACCACCAGGATCGGCGCCAGCGCCACCTTGGGGATCGACTGGGTCACCACCAGCAGCGGATAGATGGCATTGGCGATCAGCGGCGAGGCGGTGATGAGCACCGCGAGCGGCAGGCTGACGATCACCGAGGCGGCGAACCCGAGCAGCACCGTCTCGGTGGTGGCGAGCGTGTGCATGGCGACCGGGCCGGACAGAGCCGCGGTGTCGGTGAAGATCGCCGAGGGCGTCGGCACCAGGTAGGCCGGCACGTGGAAGACGCGGCAGATCAATTCCCAAGCGACGACGAACATCACCAGCGCCGCGACCGGCTGCGCGATGTCCGCCACCCAAGGCGCCAGCGGATGCAATTTAGCTCGTGCGGGCATGGCGGGTGCCGAAGATGAGTTCGCGGATGCGGTGGGTGGAGTGCTGGAACTCGCGCCGCGCCTCCATGTCGAAGTCGCGCGGCCGCGGCAGGTCTACCTCGACGATCTCGGCGACGCGGCCGGGCCGCGCCGACATCACCACCACCCGGTCGGCGAGCAGCACCGCCTCGGGAATCGAGTGGGTGACGAACAGGATCGTCTTCGGCCGCTCGCGCCAGATGCGCATGACCTCGATGGTCAATTCCTCGCGAGTAAGCGCGTCGAGCGCGGCGAACGGCTCGTCCATCAGCAGAATGTCGGGGTCGTGCACCAGCGCCCGGCAGATGCCCGCGCGCTGCTGCATGCCGCCGGAGAGTTCGCGCGGATACTTGCTCTCGAAGCCGGCGAGCCCGACCAGCGCCAGGAGGTCGCGGGCGCGGGCGCGGCCGGCGGCGTCGAGCCGGCCCATCATGTCGAGCGGGAACAGCACGTTATCGAGGACGCTCGCCCACGGCAGCAAGGTCGGCGCCTGGAACACGATGCCGGTGTCGGCGCGCGGCTCGGTCACCGCGCTGCCGGCGATCGACACCGAGCCTTCGCTCGGCGCCACCAGGCCGGCGACCAGCCGCAACAAGGTCGACTTGCCGCAGCCCGACGGTCCGACCAGGCAGACGAACTCGTTGCGCCGGGCGGTCAGCGACACGTCGGCGAGCGCCGCGATGTCTTCGCCGCCGCGCGACACGAACGTCTTGGCGACGCGCTCGAGCACGATCACGGCGCGCCTCTCTTACCTCTCCCCGCTTGCGGGGAGAGGTCGCCGCGCGAAGCGCGGCGGGTGAGGGGGACTCTCCGCCGACCGCATTTGCTGATAGCCCCCCTCACCCCGACCCTCTCCCCGCAAGCGGGGAGAGGGAGTCCGCGCGTCGCGCTCACTGCAAAACCTGCAAATCGATTTCGTTGCTACTCGGCCGGAACGAGCGAGGTGTCGAACGCCTGCTTGGGATCCCATTTCGGGTCGAGGTCCTGGGATTCCGCCACCACTTGCCAGGTGAACGCGAGCCGCTCGGGCGATTCCTTGCCCCAGCCGTACGTCTGTTCGTGATCCGTATAGACGAACGTCATCACCGCCTTGACGCTGTGCTCGCAATCGTCGAGGGCGACTTCCGGCACCTTTTCGACGTGCGCCTTGCAGGCCGCTTCCGGGTTGTCGCGCGCCCAGTCGAACGCGCGCTTGACCGCCTTGAGGAACCGCCGCGTCAGGTCGGGCCTTTTGGCGATCGTTTCATCGGTGGCGATGATCGAGGCGGAGAGAATCTTGAACCCGACCTCGACGAACGGCAGCGCCACGATCTCCTCGCCGGCGGCCTTCGCGGCTTTGTTGATGTAGTAGTGATGGATGGAATAGAACGGCGCCGCGTCGATGTTCTTGGCGATCAGCTGCCCGGCCATGGCGGCGGCGTCCATGTTGACCCAGACGATCTTGCTCGGGTCGGTGCCGGATTTCTCCGCGACCTTGGGGAAGTAGAACTTGTGGCTGTTGCCGGGCGTGATCCCGATCTTCTTGCCCTCGAGCCCCTTGAAGCTGGTGATGCCGGAGCTCTTGAGCACGAACAGCGAGTGCGGCGACTGGGTGTAGAGCACCGCGATGGTCTTGACCGGCACGTTCTGGCGCGCCCGCGCGGTCATCACCGCCGCCACGTCGGCGACCCCGAAGTCGAACGCGCCGCCGGCGAGCTTGGTGACCGTGTCGCCCGAGCCGTAGCCGCGGGTGATGGTGATGTCGATGCCTTCGTCGGCGAAAATGCCCTTCTGCCAGCCGCCGTAGTACATGGCGTGCTCGCCCGAGGGCAGCCAATCGGTCTGGAAGTGAACCTTGTCGCCGCCGGCGGCCGGCGCAACGCCGGCGAGCGGCGCGGTCGCCATGACAGCGGCCAGCGCCAGAGCATGATCCCGAAAAAGCCTGCCCCGCACTTGATGCGGGGTGGATACCGGTTTTCGGAAAAAGATCATGCTCCAAGAATATGCACGCGTTGGATGATGCATGGGATGTTCTCCTGCGCCCGGCAAGGTTCAGGGGAAGGGCAGTATAGCAGAGGGCCTTGGCCGTTCGAGCCGCATGGGCGATTGCGCAGAGAGAGTGCAAGCATCCGGCCGCGAAAAACCGGGGCGCGCAATCAGCCGGTCAAAACGGAGGTTTATGCGGTCAGGGATGGGGCAGTCGAAACTCGACGCCCAGGGCCCGTTCCCTGCGCCATTTGACCCGGCAGGGCAGGGTCGACCGGCTGTCGTCGAACACGAGGTCGAAGGTCTCCGGCACTGCGGCCGGCACCGCCACTTCCAGGCGGGCGCCGGTGGTCGAGAAGTTGCGCACGACGCAAGTGATGCGCTTGGCCCCGGAGCAAGCGATCACGGCAGCCTCCGAAGAGATCGCCCGCGTCCTTCTCCTGCGCTCGCCCATCGCCGGCCCCGGATAGAATGAGAAATAATGCCAGATTATGGCGTCTTGGTTTCCGGATGCTTAATGCGGGCGCCGCGAGGCCCGCTGCCGCCGCCCGTGCCTGTTGCGCGGGCATTCGAGGCCGAGTCCTGCCCATCCGAGGTTGCAGGCCGCCGGTCACGCTCACTGCGATTGGTCTCGCCCGGGTCCGTGCAGAAGGAGAAAATCGACGCATTGCAAGCATCGCGATACCGTGCCGACGCCTGCCCTGTTTGTTACCGAATTATGATCGCCCCGTGCCCGTTTTGTGCCCGATCCCTCTGCCTCGCATTCAAGTTTTTGTTAAAAGTGACCTGTTTTATTTGAATAATCGTTCTCGATCGAAGCTCGCGAGCCCAATACCACGGAATGCCCATGCCGGCTGATGCGCCAAATATCGACGACGTGGTCGAAGTGCCGCCGGACGAATGGCGCGAGGACGCGCGCGAAGACGTAAAGGTCATCGCCAGCATTCCCGGACGCTATCAGCTGGCCAACAGGCGCAACCTGAAGGGCGAGCGTTGTCAATTCGCCTGCCGCATCGTCAACCTGTCGCTCTCCGCCATGGTGTTGGCGGCGCCGGTGCCGGGCCAACTGAGCGAGCGCGTCATCGTTTACACCGAAATGTTCGGCCGCCTCCACGGCTTGATTACGCGATTGGTCCCCAACGGCTTCGTCATGTCCATCGCGGCGACGGAGCAGACCCGCGAGAAGCTGGCCGCGAAGCTCGCCTGGCTCGACAAGCAGAAGGACTCCCCCGACCTGCCGGACGGCCGGCGTCACGCCCGCGTCGTCCCGCGCAACCCCATGGCGCAGATCCTGCTGGCGGACGGATCGACCCGATCCTGCCTGGTGATCGACTTTTCCGATTCCGGGGCCGCCGTGTCGGCCGACCTCGACGCTGAAATCGGCACCCCGCTCGCGGTCGGCAAGATGATCGGTCGGGTGGTGCGCCGGTTCGCCGAGGGTTTCGCCATCGAGTTTCTCAACGAGGAGACGCTCGCGGACGTCGAGCGCAAGCTTGCCAGCGTCGACTCCAAATGGCGCCCGCCCCGGAACGCCTTGCGCCGGCAGTGAAATTGCCGCGGCAGGCGTCGGGCCGCCCGCCGACCGCAAAACAGCCTTTATGTCCCCTATATAGAGTTCTGATTTACCAAACGGGCGCATCATGGGCCGCCCGCCCGCGACCGTGCCAGGCCGATGAACGCCATTCTGGTCAAGGTTTTCGCCACCGCGCTTGCGCTGAGCCAGGTGACCGCCCGGCCCGACGCGGTCAAGACCCATTTCGACCCGGCGGGCGACCGGGACGAGGTCGTGCAGCTCCTGCGCGACGGCTGCGCCCACATGCGCAAAGCGTTCGATATCGAGGACATCAACCTTGACGATTTGATCTCGACCGCCATGGACGACCCGCAGGCGGCCGCCGGCATCAAGTCGTTCCGCGGGCTCGAGTTCGCCAGCCTGCAGGCGGCGTATCGCCAGTTCTGCGGCAACGAGCCGGTCGACGCCGCGACGTTCGACATCGGCGAGGTCGTCGGCTTCTACAACAAGGCGGTCGCCGACCTTCCCGACCACAGTAAGCTCAAGGGGCTCAAGCTGGCGGGGATGACGACGGTGCTTGACGGCAAGGGCGAGCCTTTCGCCGAAGTGTACGAGCCCGAGCAGCGGCGCGTCTGGGTCCCGCTCGACGACGTTCCCGAGCACGTGCGCCACGCCTTCGTGGCGGCCGAGGACAAGCGCTTCTTCCAGCATCACGGCATCGACGAGCGCGGATTGATCCGCGCCTTCGTCGGCAATCTGGCGCAACCGCGCCGTCCGCAGGGCGGGTCCACCATCACCCAACAGGTCGCCAAGAACCTCTTGGTCGGCGACGACGTGACCTACGAGCGCAAGATCCGCGAGGTGCTGGTCGCCGCGCGGATCGAACAGATGCTCGGCAAGGAGGAGATACTCGAGCTTTATCTCAACTCGATCTATCTCGGCCGCGGCGCCTGGGGCATCGAGCTTGCCGCCCGCAGCTATTTCGGCAAGCCGGTCAAGGCGCTCACCCTGGCGGAAGGGGCGCTGTTGGCGGGGTTGACCAAAGGCCCGAACTATTTCGGTCCCGACCGCCATCCCGAGCGCGCGCGCGAGCGCCTCGCTTACGTGCTCAACCGGATGCGCGAGGACGGCGCGATCAACGCGGAGGAAATGAAGCAGGCGTCCGCGGCGCTGCCGACGCTCGTCGCCTACCAGCGGCCGCAGCGGGACGACGGTTTCTATTTCGTCGATCATCTCGGCCGCGAGGCGAAGCTGCTCGCCGGGATCGACAGCCTCACCGCCGGGTCCTACACGGTGCGCTCGACGCTCGTTCCCGAACTGCAACGGATGACCGAGGCGGCGCTGCAGGAGGGGCTGGCGCGCTACGAGATCAAGACCGGGCGCGCGCGGTTCGCGGGCGCCGAGACGAACCTTGCCGAGGCCGTGCGCCGGATCGAGACGGAGGCCGCCGGCGGGAAGCCGGCGGAAGGTTCCGGGCCGCAACGTCCCGCCTGGCAACAGGCGCTCGAAACCGCCCGCTTGCCGCTCTACGACGTGCACTGGCCGGCCGCGATCGTGCTCGACAAGGGCCGCGGCAAGAGCGCGGGCGCGATCCGCGTCGGGCTGCGCGACGGCCGCATCCTCGCCCTTGCCGGGGCAACCGCCGCCGTGCGGCGCGCGCT
This sequence comes from Xanthobacteraceae bacterium, assembly GCA_035622435.1. Classification (GTDB taxonomy): domain Bacteria; phylum Pseudomonadota; class Alphaproteobacteria; order Rhizobiales; family Xanthobacteraceae; genus AP-16. The sequence continues at coordinate 6,041 of DASPVJ010000208.1, forward strand.
CAACGCCTACGACGTGATCTACGTGACGGTGACCGAGCCCAAGAAGGGGCCCGCGCAAGCGGAGCTGCGGGTGCGCCCCGCCGTTCAGGGCGCGGCGGTGATGCTCGACAACAAGAGCGGACGCATCCTCGCCATGACGGGCGGGTTTTCCTATCCGCTGAGCCAGCTCAACCGCACCACCCAGGCGCGGCGCCAGCCCGGCTCGGCGCTCAAGCCGATCACCTATCTGGCGGCGCTGCGCAGCGGCCTGCAGCCCAACACGCTGGTGTACGATACGCCGGTGACGCTCCCGCCGATCGGCAATCCGGAATACGCGCGCGATCAGGATTATTGGACGCCGAAGAACTACGACGGCGGCAGTTCCGGCGTGCTCACCATGCGCCGCGCGCTCGAGAACTCGAAGAATTTGGTGACCGCGCGGCTGCTCGACGGCGGCATCGACGCGATGCCCGAGGAGAGCCTCGACCGCGTGTGCGAGATCGCCATGGAGGCGCAGCTCTATTCGCAATGCGAGCGCTATTATCCGTTCGTGCTCGGCGCTCAGCCGGTGCGGCCGATCGATCTTGCCGCCTTCTACGCCGCCGTTTCCAACGAGGGCCTGCGGCCGGCGCCCTATGCGATCGAGGCGATCGAGCGCAACGGACAACCGGTCTACCGGCACCCGCCGGCGTCCGCGGCGTCGATCGGCGCGGGCGACCACGCCTCGTTCTACCAGCTCAAGACCATGTTGCAGGGCGTGGTCGAGCGCGGCACCGCGCGCTCGATCCGCCAATTCGCCCCCTATATGGGCGGCAAGACCGGCACCACCGACCGCGAGAACGACGCGTGGTTCGTCGGCTTCACCAATGAGGTCACGGTGGCGGTGTGGGTCGGCTATGACAATGCCGACGGCAAGCGCCGCACGCTCGGATCCGGCGAGACCGGCGCCAAGGTGGCGCTGCCGATCTTCACGGCGATCATCGAGGACGTGTGGGCCTCCTACGCGCCCAAGACGGCGCTCAACCCGCCGTCGAGCGAGGCCCAGCATGAGCTCGTCGATCTGCCGATCGATCTTTCCACCGGCGACGTGCTGGCGAAAGCGGGCCCGCGGGCGTTCGTCGAGCACTTCCGGCGCGAGGCCGACGGCGAGGCGGCCGATACCCAATATCGCCTGGTGTCGCGCGAAGACGCCGTCGCCTCGCGCGAGGGCGACCCGCGCGACGGCGAAGTGGTCGGCGGCTGGTTCGGCAATTACGACCCCGGGCGCGCCTATCAGGTGCCGCAGTGGCGCGAGCCGCCGCGCACGGCGGCGCCGTCGTGGCGGGGCCTGTTCGGCAGCCCGTGGTGGGACGATGATGCGCGGCGGCGCCCGCGCCGGGTCGATCCGGATTACCCGTGGGGCGGCCGCCTCAATTGAATTGGCCCATGACGCCCATGCACCGCGCGATCGCGCCTCTCGTCGTGCTGCTGGCCTGCGGGGCAGCGGCCTTCGCGGCCGGCGACTTCGCCGTCGAGGAGGTCAATTCCCTCGGCGCCGCCGGCGTCGCCCAGCTCAAGGCCGACGTCATCGCCTTCACCGATCACCGCAAGGACGACCTCGCCGATCCGGCCACCGGCCTCATCCGGTTCGAGGACTGGGCCCGCGTGCGGCCGGTGCAGAAGCAGTTCCTCAGCCTCTATCCGGCCTACGTCGAGCCGATCGTCGACGTAACCGCCGCCGGCGTGACCAAGCCGGCGATCGAGAAGCTGCAGATGTACGTTGCTGAGGCGCGATTCCTCGTCGACAAGCCGCCCGGCGCGATCGATCTCGCGCGCTACGCCGCCTTGCCGTTCCTCGAGCGCATCGATCCGGCGATCACCCACCGGCTGATCGCCGCCGCCGACCTGCTGCCGCCCAAGGAGATCGACCCCGCCGTCTACCGCCATCCGGACCGGCCGTGGTGCGAGCCGCGACCGAATGCGATCTGCATCCAGTCGCACTACCAGCTCGAGGGCAAGCTGCCGATGGGCGTGCGCCTCGTCAACAAGCTGATGGACAGCGACAAGAAGGTTGCCGACTATCTGGAGTTCCAGAGCGAACTGCGCGTCCTGCTGCCGGCGGAGATCGATCAGGTCGGCCTGGTCAAGATGACCGGCATCAATTCGCCGGTGACCGGCGCGCTCGAGCAGAACATTTTCTACGTCAACCAGATCCTGCGCTTCGGCAAGTTCCTCGCCGTGCTCCAGCAGCATCCGAGCGAGCCCGACAAGACGGTCGCCAGCGCCTACGTGGCGCTCGCCATCAAGGCGAAGGTGCTGGAGAACAAGAAGGAATACGAAGCGGTGCCGATCCTGCGCAACCTGGTGCCGGCGCAGGTTCTGGTCGGCAACAG
>DASPVJ010000209.1:0-7547 GCA_035622435.1 Xanthobacteraceae bacterium
AGCCCTAGTTCGGTTCGCGCTGCCGTGCGCTGAGGTACGCGCCAACGCCGCGGTGCAAATCGGGCTTGTCACTCGACCATTCCCAGCATCCCTCCGGCGAGATGCGCAGATCGAGCCGCGGATCGAAGGCGCAGGCGCCGACGTGAGCGTGGGCCTGAGTCTGGCGATGACGGCGGCGTTCCTCGGGCTGTGCCTGATCGTCGTGTGGTGGATTTTCCGGACGGGGTACCGGCTCAAGACGTGAGCGGTAGCCCGGATGAGCGCGGCCGCGCGAAATCCAGGATTCCGCCCAGCCCGAACTCCTTCGGGCGATGGACATTTTGTCGTACATGAACTATAGATAGGTCAGCATGGACCGTGCCCGGGCCCGCAAGATTCCGGTCGTGTTCTATCGCACGCCGGCGGGCAGCGAGGTCGTTCGAAGCTGGCTGCGTGGGCTTGACGAAGACGATCGCGGCGCCATCGGGCAAGATCTTATGCGGGTCCAGTTTCGCTGGCCCGTAGGCATGCCGCTCTGTCGGGCGATAGGCGAGGGCCTATGGGAGGTGCGCAGCGATCTGCCGAGCGACCGGATCGCCCGCATGCTGTTCAGCGTGCACCGAGGCAGAATCGTAATCCTTCACGGCTTCATCAAGAAGAGCCGCAAGACGCCCGACGAAGACTTGGCCTTGGCCCGCAAACGTAAGCGTGAATTCGATCGTTGAGGATGTGAGATGAAAAAGAGAAGAGCTAAGCGTTCGGTCGGCAATTTGACGACGCTCGACAGCTTTCTGAAAGAAGAAGGAAAGCTCGAAGAGTTCGAGGCGGTCGCCATCAAAGAGGTGCTTGCCTGGCAGATCGCCGAGGCGATGAAAGCGCAGAACCTTTCGCGCAAGCGCCTTGCCGAGCGCATGCGGACGAGCCGAAGTCAAATCGGCCGGCTTCTTGACCCAAAGGACGGGAACGTAACGATTGCCACGTTGCAGCGCGCCGCGCGGATCGTCGGCCGTACGCTGCGGCTCGAGCTCGTCTGATCGGTCGCGCGGATCGGCCCTACAGATCCTGGAATTCGGGTCACGAATCCGTGCTGCCGGTCGGCCGGATTCTTCTCGACAATGAAAGTTATTTTCCTATATTCGCTGAGATGTCGTTGGAGGCGACCCATGCCGCTCGCGCCGATACCAAGCCTGGAGCTGCGCAATCGATCGGTGTCCGCCGGCTGCGCCGCAGCATTGTTCGCTGCGCCGCAGGCGGCGCTTGTAAATATCAGGCGAAATACAAGCGCGCCGGGTCTCGCGCAGCAGCACGAGGCGCCGGGACGTTGCACGGAAACGCCAATGAAACCGGGCAAAACTCGGCGATGGTGCGCCGCAACAGGACGACGGCAAGCCGGCGGGGTGCGGCAAAATATCAAGCCGGAACAAGCGGGCATCCCCGCCCGGCATCGGCCCGGCGGCACCAGGAATGCAGATCGTGAGGCCAACCATGCCGTTTGAACCAGGCGAGAGCGGAAATCCGTTCGGGCGTCCCAAGGGCGCCCGCAACAAGGCGACGCTTGCCCGCGCCGCGCTGTTGGGCACGACCGGCGACGCGGTCGAACGCAAGCTCGCCGACCTCCTCAAGCGCGGCCACGCCTTCGCGCTCGGCGCGTTCGACCCGGCGGGGCTCGCCCGCTTCCGGCGCCAGGCGCGGCGAAACGGAGCAAGGCGGGCGGACGCGGGCGAGGCGGCGGCGCTGATCCTGGAGGCGCTCGCCTGCGGCGAGCTCTCGGCGGCCGGGGCGACCGCCATGCTCCTCGGCCGCGGCCGGCGCTTGCAGACCGTTGCAGAAAACAATGGAATCGACCCGCGGCGCGACCGCGACCGGCTCAACCGTGCCGAACCGTTGGGCAGCGCGCGGTAACCGAGGGGATGTGCGAGCGCGACGCGGCCGTTCGGGAGCGATCGAGATTGCGCCTTTGCGGCAGCGTGCCGGCCATAGTAGCATGCCGGTCGGACGGGCGCCCGCGATCGGTCGGGCTGCCGGGTGCCGGGCCCGCAGAAGGCCCGCGGCCCACGCGCAGGAAACCCCATCGGAGGAATCCATGACAGGTTCGAAATTCACCCGCCGCGCTCTCCTCAAGAGCACGGCGCTCGCCGCCGCATCGGCGGTCGCAGCCCCGCTGGCGGCGCCTTACGTGCACGGCGCCCACGCGGCCGGCAAGCTCAGCCTCGGCCTGTGGGATCATTGGGTGCCCGGCGCCAACGATACGACCAAGCAGCTGTGCGAGGAATGGGCGGCCAAGGAGAAGGTCGACCTGCAAATCGACTTCATCCCCTCCCAGGGCAACAAGATCCTGCTGACCATGCAGGCGGAGGCGCAGGCCCGGGTCGGCCACGACATCTATGCGCTGTCGACCTGGCAGCCGAACGACCAGGCCAACCGCCTCGAGCCGGTCGACGACATCATGGAGCCGCTGCTCAAGGAGAACGGTCCGGTCAATCCCACGGTCGAATATCTCGGCAAGTCCGGCGGCCGTTGGGTGGCGGTGCCGGCGACGGTTGGCAGCCAGATCAAGGGGCCGTGCTCGCGCATCGACCTGATGAAAGAACTCGCCGGCATCGACGTGCAGGCGCTCTATCCGGCCGGCGCGCCGCCCCAGGCGGACGCCTGGACGCTTGACGCGTTCATCAAGGCGGCCGAGGCCTGCCAGAAGGGCGGCTATCCGTTCGGGATCGGCCTCGGCGTCACCTCGGATTCGGTCGATACCGCGGGCGCGGTGTTCCACGCGTTCGGCGCCGCCCTGGTCGACGCCAAGGGCAACGTCACGGTCAAGACCGACGCGGTGCGCGAGGCGCTCGACTACTACACGCGCCTCGCCAAGTTCTTCCCGCCCGACGCGCCGGCATGGGACGACGCCTCCAACAACAAATGGCTGATCTCCGGGCGCGGCGCCTTGATCATGAACCCGCCGAGCGCCTGGGCGGTGGCGAAACGCGACGCGCCCAAGGTTGCCGAGCAGCTGTGGACGCACGGCTTCCCGGCCGGTCCGAAGGGACGCTTCGCGCCGTTCCTGCCGTACTTCTGGGGCATCTGGGACTTCGCCAAGAACAAGCCGGCGGCCAAGAGTCTGCTGGCTTATCTGTCGACCCGGGCGGCGGCGGAAAAGATGGTGGCGGCGAGCGACGGCTACGACATTCCCTCGTTCACCAATTTCACCGACTTCAAGACCTGGGCCGAGGTGGGGCCGCCCAAGGGCACGCTCTATCACTACCCGAATCCGTACAATCACCAAGTGCTGTCGATTGCCGGCGGCCCGGCGCCGCCCAAGATCGCGGTGCAGATCTACGTCCAGGGCCTGATGCCCAAGATGACGGTGCGCCACCTGCAGGGCGAGGCGATGGAGCAGACGCTCAGCTGGGCCGAGGGCGAGGTCGAAGGCTACATGCGCACGTGAGGGTCACTCCTCTCCACGCGCTCGGTCTGTTCCCCTCCCCCTTGTGGGGAGGGGTTAGGGGTGGGGGTGCCGAAGAAGAGATGACACAAGACAGATGACGGAGAAGGCGAAACGGCGCCTCAGGCATCTGTACTCCGTGACCTGAACTACCCCCACCCCGCCCGCCTCCGCTTCGCTACGGCGGGCGACCCTCCCCACAAGGGGGAGGGTAGGAGCAAGCGATGGCCGAATTGGTAATCAGAAACGTCGTGGCACCCACCGCCCGCCGCCGGTCGAGCTTGCGCCGGGCGATGCAACGCAAGCCGATGATCGCGTTCTTGATGACCCTGCCGTTGATCCTGATGATCGGGCTCCTGGTCATTTACCCGGCGTTCTATTCGATCCACCTCGCCACGCTCAACCGCTCGATGGAGCGGTTCGTCGGCTTCGGCAATTTCGCCTTCCTGTTCCGCCGCGAGACCTTCTGGCTGGTGGTGAAGCAGTCGTGCATCTTCGCCATCACGGCGGTGATGGTGAAGGCGCTGTTCGGCTTCGTGGTCGCGCATTTCGTGCACAACATCCCGGCCAAGGGCCAGCGCAAGTGGCGCGGCATGCTGCTGGTGCCGTGGGTGATCCCGCCGGCGATGAGCTGCCTCGCTTGGCTGTGGCTGTTCGACCCGTCCTACAGCGCGTTCAACTGGATTCTGGCCCAGATCGGCGTCGCGCCGGTGCCGTGGACCGGCGACGCCCTGTGGGCGCGGTTCTCGGTGATCCTGGTCAACGTCTGGATCGGCTCGCCGTTCTTCATGATCATGTATCTCGCCGCGCTCAAGTCGGTGCCCGAGCAGCTGTACGAGGCCGCCGCCGTCGACGGCGCCAACTTCTGGCAGCGCACCTGGTACGTGACGCTGCCGATGATGCGCAACATCATCGCCATCACGGCGCTGTTCTCGCTGATCGTCACCTTCGCCAATTTCGACATCGTGCGCATCCTCACCGCGGGCGGCCCGGTCGACTTCACCCACGTGTTCGCCACCTGGGCGTTCCGGGTCGGCATCGAGGTGGGCGACATCCCGCTCGGCGCCAGCGTGTCGCTGTTCATGGTGCCGATCTTGACCGTTGCCGCGATCTTCATCCTGCGCGACATCAACCGGCGGGGGAACGAGGCATGACGGCCATATCGACCGCCGCGATCCCGCGCGCGCCGGCGCGGCGCGCCACGTCCGGCAGCATGAACCGCGACCGGGTCTGGGCGCTGCGCTGGTCGTATTTCTTCCTGGTGCTGTTCGCGATCTTCTTCCTGCTGCCGCCGGTCTACATGCTGATCACCTCGCTCAAGACCAGCGCGGAAATCTCCGCCGCCACCAATCCGTGGTGGGTCGAGCGGCCGACGCTCGCGAACTACGTCGAGCTGCTCTCCTCGCGCCAGTACCTCACGTTCTTCCGCAATTCGGCGATCGTCTCGGTTTGCGTGGTGACGATCACGATGGCGATCAGCGTTCCGGCGGCGTTCGCGCTCTCGCGCATGCGCTTCTGGGGCTCCGCCGTCTTGGCCATGGGCGTATTCCTCACCTACCTCATCCCCGAGACGCTGCTGTTCCTGCCGCTGTTCAAGATGTTCGCGGTGTTCAACGAATGGACCGGCATCGAGATCATCAATCACTGGTGGGTGCTGCTGATCGTCTACCCGACCCTCACCGTGCCGTTCTGCACCTGGATCATGATCGGCTATTTCGCCTCGATCCCGCGCGAACTCGACGAGGCGGCGGTGATCGACGGCGCCAACTACCGCCAGGTGCTGTTGCGGGTGTTCATTCCGGTCGCCTTGCCGGGGCTGATCGCCGCGACCATCTTCTGCTTCACGGTGAGCTGGGCGCAGTTCCTTTACCCGCTGGCATTCACCACCTCGACCGACCAACTCGTTTTGCCGGTCGGCATCATCACTACCCTGATCAAGGGCGACGTGTTCAGTTGGGGCCAGATCATGACCGGGGCGCTGCTCGGCGCCGCGCCGCCGCTGGTCATCTACGCGTTCCTGATGGACTACTACATCGCCGGCCTCACCGCCGGCGCGACCAAGGGGTGAGGGCCTCTCTCCGCCGGCGCGGCGAGGGCGTTTGTGGAATGGCGACACGGGAGAGATCGCATGGCTGACGTTGCGTTGCGGGACGTGGTGAAGCGCTTCGACAACGTCGAAGCCGTGCGGCAGATATCGCTCGACATACCGGACAAGGAGTTCGTGGTCCTGGTCGGCCCGTCGGGCTGCGGCAAGAGCACGACCTTGCGCATGATCGCCGGGCTCGAGGAGGCCACCGCCGGCGACATTCTGATCGACGGCGAGAAAGTCAACGACGTGCCGCCCAAGGACCGGGACATCGCCATGGTGTTCCAGAACTACGCCCTCTATCCGCACATGACCGTGTTCGAGAACATGTCGTTCGGCCTGCGGCTGCGGCGGGTGGCGAAGGCGGAAATCCGCGAACGCGTCGAGCAGGCCGCGCGCATTCTCGACATCACCGACCTGCTCGACCGCCGGCCCAAGCAATTGTCGGGCGGCCAGCGCCAGCGCGTCGCCATGGGCCGCGCGATCGTGCGCAATCCCAAGGTGTTCCTGTTCGACGAGCCGCTGTCGAACCTCGACGCCAAGCTGCGGGTGCAGATGCGCACCGAGATCAAGCGGGTGCACCAGAAGGTCAAGACCACGACCGTCTACGTCACTCACGACCAGGTGGAGGCGATGACGCTCGCCGACCGGGTCGTGGTGATGAACGGCGGCCGCATCGAGCAGATCGGCACGCCGCAGGAGCTTTATCATCATCCCAAGACGCGGTTCGTCGCCGGCTTCATCGGGTCGCCGGCGATGAATTTCATACCGTCGCGGCTGGAGAGCAACGGCGCGGGCCTGTCGCTGCGCGTCTCCGACGGCCTCGGGTTCCCGGTTCCGGCGGCGCGCACCGAGCGCTACCGGCCGCACCTCGGCAAGGAGCTCACCTTCGGGCTGCGCCCGGAGCACGTCACCGAGCCGCGCGGGGACGCGCGCGAGCCGCGCTGCGAGTTCACCGTCAACCTCGACGTGGTCGAGCCGATGGGCATGGAGACCATGGTGTTCTTCACCGTCGGCGGCACCGAGGTGTGCGGCCGGGTCGAGCCGACCAGCGCAACCGGCCCGGGCCAGCCCATGCGCCTCTACGCCAACCTCAATCACATGCACCTGATCGACCCGGCGACGGATCAGGTGCTGTGAGAATAACGGTCATGCGCGGGCTTGTCCCGCGCATCCACGTCTTGATGCGCGAGCGTTGAAGACGTGGATGGCCGGGAGACCCCCGGGACGAAGTGCCCGGGGGCGGCCATGACGATGCAATCGTGGAGATCGTCTCGTGACTGCGCCGCGCGTCGTCCGCCTGTCGCCGCAGGACAACGTCGTCATCGCCATCGACGCGGTGACGGCGGGCGCGCCGGCTGCGGGCACGCCCGCGCGCGAGCGCATCCCGCGCGGTCACAAGATGGCGGTCGAACCGATCGGCGAAGGCGCGCCGGTGCGCAAGTTCGGCCAGATCATCGGCTTTGCCGCCCGCTCGATCGAACCGGGCGAATGGGTGCACGAGCATAACGTCAGCCTGCGCGACTTCGCCCGCGACTACCGCATCGGCGAGGACGCGAGGAACGACGAAGTGCTGCCGCCGGAGCTGCGCGCGACCTTCGAGGGTTACCTGCGGCCGGGCGGGCGCACCGGCACGCGCAACTACATCGGCGTGCTCACTTCGGTGAACTGCTCGGCGACGGTGGCGAAGTTCATCGCCGAGGAGGTCAACCGCTCGGGCGTGCTCGGCGATTATCCCGGCGTCGACGGCGCCGTCGCCTTCGTGCACGGCACCGGCTGCGGGCTGGCGGCCCACGGGGAAGGGTTCGACGTGCTGCGGCGGACCCAGTGGGGCTACGCCACCCATCCCAATCTCGGCGCCGCCGTGATGGTCGGGCTCGGCTGCGAGGTGTTCCAGATCGACCGCATGAAGGAGGAATACGGCCTCGTCGAGGGCGACCATTTCCAGACCATGACCATCCAGGCGACCGGCGGCACCAGGAAGACCGTCGCCGAAGGGGTCGAGCGCATCAAGGCCATGCTGCCGGTCGCCGCGCGCGCGCAGCGCGA
>DASPVJ010000210.1:0-4457 GCA_035622435.1 Xanthobacteraceae bacterium
CCGTTGCATTCGCGCGTGCGGCGCGCGCAGCCTGATAAAGCCCAGTCCGATCGAACGCATCTACCGCGACCTCGGCTTTTACGTGCGCCACGACAGCGACGATCAGGTCCTGGCGACGATCGGCCGAGGCGTGCTCGGCGAAGGCGCGGATACCTCGTTCTTCCGGACCCCCGGCAGATGAAATGAAGCGGTTGCGATTTCATTGGAGCATGTCCGCGGCCGGCGACCCCGACCGGGCGACCAAGCCCAGATCGGCCGCTTCCGGGGTCCCCGACGTCGAGGCGCACATCGAGTTCTGCCGGGTTGCCGAGCAGTGCGGCCGCGGCGCCAGGCGCGCCGCCAATTGCTCGGGCGAGGCCGGGGTGGTCAACAGGCAAGCGTCGTATTTGCGGGCCTGTTGAACGTCTCGCCTCGCCGGGCTGTTGGTCGAGATCGGCGCGGCAAAGCCCGATCCGATCGTATTGTCGACGGCGCTGGGTCTCGCGACCCGAGACATCGAATTCATGATCGCCTGCCGATCCGGCCTGCAGTCGCCGGCCGTGCAAGGTGGCGCGGCCGGAGACCGAGTCGTGCCAGCAACCGGCCAGCGGCACCGCGCTAGCCACGGCCGCGCCGGTCGGCTAGACGAGGACGCAAGGGTCGAAGGACCCGAAAGGGAGGGATCCATGCGTCAGTTGCTGGCTGCCGGCCTCGCCGCCGGGCTTCTCGCCGTTTCGCCGGCCGCCTTCGGCCAGGCCGCGTTCGACGGCCACGTCAAGGTCGGCGTGCTCAACGATCAATCGAGCCTCTATGCCGACGCCACCGGGCAAGGGTCGGTCATCGCCGCCCGCATGGCGCTCGAAGACTACATGAAGGCGAACCCGAACTCGAAGCTCAAGGTCGAGATCATTTTCGCCGACCATCAGAACAAGCCGGACATCGGCGCCAACATCGCCCGCGAGTGGATCGAGCGCGACGGCGTCGACATGATCCTCGACGTTCCCAACTCGGCGGTGGCGCTGGCGGTCAACGAGGTGACCCGGCAGCTCAACAAGGTCATGGTCAACGGCTCGGCCGGCACCGTGCGGCTCACCGGCGACGCCTGCAGCCCGAACACGGTGCACTGGACGTTCGACAACTTCGCGCTCGCCAACGGCACCGGCCGCGCGGTGGTTGCGACCGGCGGCGACAGCTGGTTCTTCATCACCGCCGATTACGCGTTCGGCCACGACCTCGAGGCGCAGACCGCCGCCGTCGTCAAGGCGATGGGCGGCCAGGTGCTGGGCGCCGTGCGGGTGCCGCTGAACACCTCGGATTTCTCCTCCTACCTGCTGCAGGCGCAGAACTCCAAGGCCAAGGTGATCGGCCTCGCCAACGCCGGCGGCGACACCATCAATTCGATCAAGCAGGCGGCCGAGTTCGGCATCGTCAAGGCCGGCCAGCGCATCGCCGGGCTGCTGGTGTTCATCACCGACGTGAACTCGCTCGGGCTCGAAGCGGCGCAGGGCCTGCAGTTCACCGAAGCGTTCTACTGGGACATGAACGACGACACCCGCGCCTGGACCAGGCGGTTCGTCGAGATGATGAACGGCCGGCTCTATCCGACCATGAACCACGCCGGCAACTACGGCGGCATGCTGCATTACCTCAAGGCGGTCGAGGCGGCGCAGACGACCGACGGCGCCAAGGTGGTGGCCAAGATGAAGGAACTGCCGACGAGCGACGCGACCTTCGGCGCCGGCCGCGTGCGCGAGGACGGGCGGCACCTGCATCCGATGTACCTGTGGCAGGCGAAGAGGCCGGACGAGAGCCGGGCGAAGTGGGACTACTACACCCTGGTCAAGGCGATTCCCGCCGCGGACGCCTGGCGCCCGCTCGACCAGGGCGGCTGCAGCCTCGTCGCCAAGAAGAGCTGAGCGGGACTCCCTCTCCCCGCAACGGGGTCCCCGCGACGCCGGCGTCGCGGGGTGCCCCTCGGGGAGAGGGTCGGGGTGAGGGGGCGGCGCAGAATGGGCGACTAACCTGAGACGCCCCCTCACCCGGCGCCTTCGGCGCCGACCTCTCCCCGCACGCGGGGAGAGGTATAAGGAAGATTCATGCGCCTTTTGTTCATCAATCCGAACACCAGCGCCGACCTCACCGAGCAGGGCGCGCGCATCGCCCGCAAGGCGGCGCGGCCGGAGACCGAGATCGTGCCGGCGACCGGCCGGTTCGGCGCGCGCTACATCACCACCCGCGCGGCGGCGGCGATCGCCGGCCACGCGGCGCTCGACGTGTTCGCCCGCGAGGGCAAGGGCGCCGACGCGGTGGTGATCGCCTGCTTCGGCGACCCCGGCCTGTTCGCGCTGCGCGAACTCTCGCCGGTTCCGGTCATCGGCATGGCGGAGGCCTCCTGCCACCTCGCCGCGACCTTAGGGCGCAAGTTCTCGATCGTCTCCGGCGGGCACCGCTGGGGCCCGATGCTCGAGGAGTTCGTCGCCGCAATCGGGCTCGCCGCCAACCTCGCCTCGGTGCGCACGGTGGCGCCGTCCGGCGGCGAGATCGCCGCCAACCCGGACGGCGTGCTCGACATGCTGGCCGAGGCCTGCGTCGAAGCGGTGCGCCGCGACGGCGCCGACGCGGTGATCCTCGGCGGCCTCGCCTTCGCCGGCATGGCCGAGCGCATCGCCGACAAGGTCCCGGTGCCGCTCGTCGACAACGTCATCGCCGCGATCCGCCTCGCCGAGGCCGCCGCCGCGCTCGGGCTGTCGAAGGCGAAGTCCGGCTCGTTCGCTCCCACCGCGCCGATCCGCACCAGCGGCCTCTCCGCCGAACTCGCGGCGCTCATCGAGCGGCAGAAGAAATAGGGGCTCTCGTAGCCCGCATTGACGCCCGCGGAGGCGGGCGGAAATGCGGGGTCCCCGGATGTCGCTTTCGCTCCATCCGGGCTACGGCTCCTTAATTCCTCCCGAAAGCGATGCGCACCTCTCAGTTCCCCTCCCCCCATTCGCGCAGCGAATGGTGGGGAGGGGTTAGGGGTGGGGGGCGTTAGGCCGCGCGCATCAAACAATCAGGCCCCCCACCCGGCTCCGCCCGCTTTCGCGGGCGTCGCCACCCTCCCCACCGCTCGCTACGCTCGCGGGGGGAGGGATAAGAAAGCATCAAACAACCGGCAAGGTCAGCGGGGCGATGTCGTCGGCGCTGCGGCCGCGGTAGTCGCGGTCAGGCGTTGCCGCCATCATGCGCCCCTGCGCTTGCGCCAGCCGCGCCGCCGCGCCGGCGTGGTCGAGGGTCGTCACCCTGCCGTCGGCGACGATCCGGCGGCCGGCGACGTAGACGTCTTTGACCGCCCGGTCGGCGGCGTGGAAGATGAGCGAGCGCAGCGGATCGCGCGCCGGCATCATGTCGGGATGGGTGACGTCGACCAGCACCAGGTCCGCCTTGGCGCCGGGCTTGAGCCTGCCGAGGTCCTCGCGCATGAGCGCGTTCGCGCCGGCGGCGGTCGCCGCGTGGAACAGCATGGCGCTCGACACGTTGTTGATGTCGCGGGCGGCGATGCGGGCGTAGGTGCCGGCCTTCCTGATCTCTTCCAGCATGTTGTGCGGCGACACGTCGGTGCCGAGCCCCATGGCGACGCCGGCGCGCAGGTAGTCGCCGAAGCTCTCCATCAGGATGCCGTAGCGCGCGAACGGGGTCGGGCAGTGCGCCACCGAGCAGCCGGCGTCGGCAAGCGAGCGGATGTCGTCCTTGGTCCACCAGCGGATCCACGAATGGGTGTCGGGCAGGATCGCGTGGCCGATGATCGTGGTCGGCCCGAGGATGCCGATGTCGCGGGCGTGGCGGATCGGGGTGACGCCGTGGCGCCGGATCATCTCCAGGTGCTCGAGCACGCCCTGGGCGACGTGCAGGGTGAAGGGAACCTTGCGGTCGTTCGCCGCGGCGAGGCTGTCGCGCAACAGGTCGTCGGAGCAGTTCTCGATCTGCATGGGCGAGACCACGCCGGAGATCAAGCCGGACGGGTGCTTGGCGAGGGCGTCGATGAAGGCGAGCGCCGCCGCCATGCCTTTGCGGCCGCGCGCCTCGTCCCAGTCGAAGCCGAGCGAGCGGTCGTCGGCGAGCTTCCAGCGGGCGCTGGCGAAGCCCGGCGCCAGAAATCCGCGCATGCCGCTCTTGGCGAAGACGTCGGTCCAGCCCTCGTAGATGGGGGAAATGTCGCACACCGACGTGACGCCGCTCTTGAAGAGTTCGCACAACGCCACTTCCAGGCTGGCGCGGCGCAGGCCGGGATCGGACGCGTCGAACGCCTGGCTGCGCTCGTAGAGGCTCGACATGTACATGTTGGCGACGCCGTGCTCCTCGCGGATGCCGCGGTAGACCGGCTCGTGGCTCGGATGCGCATGGATGTCGACGAGGCCGGGCATGACCATCAGGCCGCGGCCGTCGATTATCGCGTCGGCATGCCCGGCAAAGCCCGGCCCCACGTGCACGATCGCGTCGCC
>DASPVJ010000211.1:0-2753 GCA_035622435.1 Xanthobacteraceae bacterium
CGAGATGATGCGCCGCGCCACCACGTCGGCGCGCCAGGCGGTCGAATCCCACAGGGCCTGCAGGGTGATCCACTCGTCGACCAGGGCGCGGGCGTTGGCGCGGGTGATGCCGGACTCCGCGGCGCGCAGGTGCCGCAGCCATCCGAAGCCGAACAGGGCCTCGGCCCATTCCTCCGACGGCGGCTCCATCTCGAAGGGCGAGCGCCCGTCGCAGATCACGACCTTGCCGGCGAAGGCGAAGCGCCCGGCGTAAATTTCGCTCGCCCGCGTCGGGTCGGCGGTGCGCAAATCCTTCGGCGCCATCAGCAGGCGATCGGTCGTCGCGGGCGCGAAGCGCCAGCGCAGCAGCGGATGGGCGTTGATCCGGCCGAACAGGCCGCGCAGCCCGCAGCGTGCCGCGAACCAGGACAATCTGGCACGTTCCGCGACGCTCCCGCGGGACATCGGCACGTTCACTCCCTTCCCGGAACCGCGCCGGCTCACGCCCGCCGCCGAGGGAGCGCGATTCGCAACCTGGATCGGACGCAGGTGTTCTTACCGGGCATCGCCGGGCGGCGCCATCGGCGCGCCCTTGCTGCACCGCAGCAAGGGCGGCGGGACGCAGGCGGGGGTCAGGCCCGGTCGAGGCGGGCGGCGTAGAAGCCGTCGAGCCCGGCCATGCGCGGATCGGGATCGGGCCAATGGCACGGCAAGGTACGCAGATCGCCCGCCTTGGTCACGAACGCGGCGTCCCCACCGACCTCGGCGGCCTCGAGCGGCCGGCGGACGAGCCCCGGCGTGCGCGCGATCAGCGCGGCAACCTGGGCCTCGCATTCCTCCGGCTCGAGCGAGCAGGTGCAATAGACGAGGGTGCCGCCCGGCCGCGTCAATTGAACCGCCCGGTCGAGCAGGCGCGCCTGCACCGCCGCCATGGCGGTCACGTCCGTCTCCCGCTTGAGCCAGGGAATATCCGGGTGGCGGCGAATGGTGCCGGTCGAGGTGCACGGCGCGTCGACGAGCACGCCGTCGAACGGCTCGGCCTGCCATTCGAGCGCGTCGGCGGCGACCGTCTCGGCCGCCAAGCCGAGGCGCGCGAGGTTGTCGGCGAGGCGCGCGAGCCGCGCCGGCGAGCGGTCGACCGCGGTCACCTTGGCGCCGGCCGCCGCAAGCTGCGCGGTCTTGCCGCCGGGCGCCGCGCACAGGTCGGCGATGCGCCGGCCGGCAACCGCGCCGAACAGGCGCACCGGCAGCGCCGCCGCCGCGTCCTGCACCCACCACGCCCCTTCCGCATAGCCGGGCAAGAGCGACACCGGCCCATGGGCAACCATGCGCACCGTGCCGGTCGCGACCGCCCGGCCGCGCAGGCGCGCGGCCCAACCGTCCGGATCGTTTTTGACGGTGAGGTCGAGCGGCGGCTCCTCGCCGTGCATCGCCGCGATGGCGTGGGCGGTGGCGCGGCCGTAGGCGGCAGTCCAGCGCGCCATCAACCACTCGGGCGTATCGAGCGCCGCGGTGTCGAGGCCCGCCAGCGCCGTCCGCCCGTCGCGGGCCATGCGCCGCAGCACCGCGTTGACGAGGCCCGGGTAGCGCGCCGCGCGCCGGTCCGCCTGGGCGAGCCGCACCGCGAGGTCGACCGCCGCGTGGTCCGGCACGTCGAGCCAGAAAATCTGCGCGGCGCCGATCAGCAGGATCGTCTCGACCCGCGGCGCATCGGCCGGAAAGCCGCGCTCGAGCGCAGTGCCGAGCAGGTGGCGCAAGGTGCCGAGC
Source organism: Xanthobacteraceae bacterium (assembly GCA_035622435.1). Lineage (GTDB taxonomy): Bacteria > Pseudomonadota > Alphaproteobacteria > Rhizobiales > Xanthobacteraceae > AP-16. The sequence goes on from DASPVJ010000211.1 coordinate 1,747, forward strand.
CGCCGCAGCGCGGTGGCGACGAGCTTGCGCGCCAGCGCCCGGTCGCGCTCCGCCAGCGCCGCCAGGCCGAGGTTTGCTTCGGCGCCGTCGAGTTGCTCGTCGAGCGGACGATGGCGCCGCAGCACGCCGTCGAGCAGGTCGGCCGCGACCCGCCGGGCGGCGAGGCCCGGCACCTCCGCGGGGGCACGTCGAGGATTGGCCATGGACAGGAGGGCTCGCGGTGGGTCGCGGGTGGGATCGGGACGGCAGCCTGTCACGGGGAACACGCAATTGTAAGCGACCCGGCGACGCCCTTGACGCGGCGACCGCCGCGCCCAACTTTAAACCGCATGAGCAACGATAAAGACCGGCGCCCGCTGACCGAGGCCGCCGAACGCGCGCTCGCCGAGGCCGCGCATCGGCGCGCCGAAATCGACCGCCAGCAGGCGGAACGGCCAAAGGAACTTAACGGCCGCAAGGGGCCGGACCCGGTGCGCTACGGCGACTGGGAAGTCAAAGGCGTCGCCTCGGATTTTTGATCCGCTAAATCCCTCCCCCGAAGGGGGAGGGTGGCTGCGCGCGTTCGCGCGCAGCCGGGTGGGGCCTCCACAAACGACAGCGTTGTCCGAAGAGCCCCCACCCGGCTCCGCCCGCCTTCGCGGGCGTCGCCACCCTCCCCCGCTGCGCGGGGGAGGGATTAAGCGCTACTGCACAGTCACCGACGTTCCGACGCTCACCCGGGCGAAGAGGTCGAGAACGTCGGCGTTGTACATGCGGATGCAGCCGTAGGACACGAAGCCACCAACCGAACTCGGCACGTTGGTGCCGTGGATGGCGTATTCGCCGCCGCTCAAGGTCAGCGCCGCTTCGCCCATGGGATTGCGCGGGCTGCCGCCGGGGATCTTGTCCGGCAGGGACGGCTTGTCGCGCTTGACTTCCTTGGGCGGCGACCAGTCGGGCCGGCGATACTTGCCGTCGATGTAGGTCTGGCCCGACCAGCGCTTGCCGGCCTTGCCGACGCCGACCGG
>DASPVJ010000212.1:0-36072 GCA_035622435.1 Xanthobacteraceae bacterium
CCCATGCGCCCGGAGACTCAGAGCGATATCGATGCGATCAGGCAGTCGATCGGACTGCTGAGGAGGCATCTTTGACGTCGACAAGGCGCAAAGGCGGCTTGCCGACTTGAACCGGCAGGCCGAGGACCCCGGCTTGTGGAACGATCAGGCGCGCGCGCAGCGCGTGATGCAGGAGCGCACCGCGCTCGAGGACAGCCTCAATGCGATCGGCCGCATCGAGCAGGAGCTCGACGACCAGGTCACCATGATCGAATTGGGCGAAGACGAGAAGGACGCCAAAGTCGTTGCCGAGGCGGAGGCCGCGCTCAAGAAGCTCAGGGCCGACGGCGAGCGGCGCGTGCTCGAGGCGCTGCTGTCGGGGGAAGCGGACGCCAACGACACCTTCCTCGAGGTCCATGCCGGGGCCGGAGGCACGGAAAGCCAGGACTGGGCCAACATGCTGTTGCGCATGTACGTGCGCTGGGCCGAGCAGCACGGCTACAAGGTCGAATATCTGGAGGAGACGCCGGGCGAAGAGGCCGGCATCAAGTCGGCGACCATCCGCGTCAAGGGCCGCAACGCCTACGGCTGGCTCAAGACCGAGGACGGCGTCCACCGCCTGGTGCGCATCTCGCCGTTCGACGCCAACGCGCGGCGCCACACTTCGTTCGCCAGCATCAACGCCTATCCGGTGGTCGACGACCGCATCAACATCGACGTCAAGGAAGCGGACGTGCGCGTCGACACCATGCGGGCGGGCGGCGCGGGCGGCCAGCACGTCAACAAGACCGAGTCGGCGGTGCGGCTCACCCACATCCCGACCAACATCGTGGTGGTGTGCCAGAACGACCGCTCGCAGCACCGCAACCGCGCCCAGGCCTGGGCGATGCTGCGCGCGCGGCTCTACGAACTCGAATTGAAGAAGCGCGAGGAGAAGGCCGCCGCCGAGCAGGCGGCCAAGACCGACATCGGCTGGGGCCACCAGATCCGCTCCTACGTGCTGCAGCCCTATCAGATGGTCAAGGATCTGCGCACCGGCGTATCGACCTCGGATACCGGCGGCGTGCTCGACGGCGACCTCGACCGGTTCATGGAGGCGGCGCTGGCGCAGCGCGCGTTCGGCGGCGCGCCGGAGCAAGTGGAGGACGTGGAGTAGGTTCGCGCTTGCGGGTTTTGATCAATCCGACCCGGCCGCGGCAGCCGCGGCATCAATCGAATTTCGGTATTTTCCAATAGGCAACCGGGGATTATCCTAGCCGCATCGCGGCCTTTCTCGGGTCTTGGCCAGAACAACCGGCCGCGTTCGGAGGCGCCATGCGCCTGAAGGTCAACGGGCAGATGACGCGCGATTTGGATGTCGAGCCCGACATGCCGCTGCTTTGGGTCCTGCGGGACGAACTGGGGATAACGGGCCCGAAGTACGGCTGCGGCATCGCGATGTGCGGCGCCTGTACCGTGCATATGGCGGACGTAGCGGTGCGATCCTGCTCGCTGCAGGTCGGCGACGTCAAAGGCGACATCGTCACCATCGAGGGCTTGGGGTCGCCGACGGCGATACATCCGGTGCAGGCCGCCTGGGTCGAGCATCAGGTGGCGCAATGCGGCTACTGCCAGCCCGGGCAGATCATGGCGGCGGCTGCGCTGCTGAAGGCCGAGCCCGACCCGACGGACGAGGATATCGACCGCTACATGTCGGCCAACCTGTGCCGCTGTGGGACCTATGTGCGCATACGGGCCGCGATAAAAACTGCCGCCTCCAAGCTGAAAGAGCGCAAGCCGTGAGTCGCGCCGGCAAAATTGCGCGCCGTACCTTCCTCATCGGCTCGGCCGCCGTCGCCGGCGGCGTTGCGTTTGGCGTTTACGCCTACAAGCGGACACCCGCCAATCCTCTGCTCGGGGAATTAAAGCCCGGGCAAGCCGCGCTGACGCCCTACGTGCGGATCGACCAGAGCGGGGTCACGATCATCACCCCACGGGCCGACGTCGGCCAGGGCGTCTACTCGGTCCAGGCGGCGCTGGTCGCCGAGGAACTGGATCTCGCCTGGGAGGACATCAAGGTCGATCCTGGGCCGCCAAGCGTCGCCTACTACAATAGCAAGGTCTTGGCGGAAGGCTTCTGTTTCGCAGCCACCGACGACAGCATCCTCGCCCGCGACGTGCGCGTGCTTGCGGATGCCCTTGCCAAATTCGCGGGCCTGCAGGTGACCGGCGGCTCATCGACGGTTGCCGACGCGTACCAGAAGATGCGGGTGGCGGGCGCGACGGCCCGCGAGGTGCTGCTGCTGGCAGCCGCCAAGCAAACCGGTATCGCCAAGGCCGATCTGAAAACAAGGAACGGCGCCGTCATCACTCCGGACGGCCGGTCGCTGAGCTACGCGGCGCTCGCCGCAACGGCGGCAACGATCGATCCGCCGGCGAACGTGGAACCGAGGCCGGATACGAAGTGGCGTTATCTCGGCAAGCTGATGCGGCGCATCGACATGGTGGCGAAGTGCACCGGCACCGCCACCTTCGGCATCGACATCAAAAAGGACGGCATGGTCTACGCCACCGTTCGCACCAATCCGCGACTGGGCGGTGCCATGCGCAGCTTCGACGCCGCCGCCGCCGAGAAGGCGAGGGGGGTCCTCAAGATCGTGCCGATCACCGGCGGCGTGGGCGTAATCGCCGACAACACCTGGCGCGCGTTCAAGGCTGCGAACCTGATCAAATTCGACTGGGGCCCGGCTCCTTACCCCGCAACCAGCGCGGCGATGTTGGAGGCGGTGGCGGCGTCCTTTGTCCCGGCTCACCGGGACAGCCGCTTCAAGAACGAGGGCGATGTCGAGGCCGCGCTCGCGGGTGCTGGCGTGATCAAGGCTGAATACAGAGTGCCCTACCTCGCCCACGCGCCGCTCGAACCCATGAACGCGGTGGTTCAGCTCAAGGACGGGCAACTCGATATTTGGACCGGCACGCAAATTCCCCGGTTCTTGGTCGCGAATGCCGCGTCGCTGACGGGGTTGCCGGCGGAAAAGATTTATCTCAATGCGCAGATGTCCGGAGGCAGTTTCGGCCGGCGCCTGGAGGACGATTACGTGCGCCAAGCCGTCGAGCTGGCGAAGGCATATCCGGGGCGGCCGATCAAGATGACCTGGACGCGGGAAGAGGACATGACCCATGACTTTCCGCGCCCGCTGGCCGTTGCCCGCATGCGCGGCGCAGTCAAGTGGGGCAAGGTCCACGCCTACGACCTGAGCATTGCTTGCCCGTCGGTGACGGCCTCGCAAATGGGCCGGCAGAACCTGCGCATTCCCTTGCCCGATACGGCCATCGTGGCCGGCGCCTGGGATCAGCCCTTCAGGATTCCGCACTATCGGGTGACCGGCTATCGCGTGCCCGAGCTGGTGCCGGTCAGCTCGTGGCGCTCGGTCGGAGCGTCCGGCAACGGCTTCCTGCACGACTGCTTCCTCGACGAGCTGATCCACGCCGCGGGCGCGGACCCGCTCACGGAGCGGCTGCGGCTGTGCTGGCACGAGCCATCGCGCAAGGTGCTGGAGGCCGTCGGCGAGATGTCGAATTGGGGGAGCGAGCTCGGCGAAGGCCGCGGGCGCGGCGTCGCTTTCACGCTGTCGTTCGGCGTGCCGGCGGCCGAGGTGGTCGAGGTCACGAATACGCCGCGCGGAATCAAAATCGATAAGGTCTTCGTCGCCGTCGAGGTCGGCAAGGTCCTGGACCCGGTGAACTTCGAAAACCAGGTGCAAGGCGGCGTCATCTGGGGATTGGGCCACGCGATGAACGCCGAGCTGACCTATGCGGACGGGATCGCCAAGCAGACGAATTATCACGCGTTCCAGGGCATGCGGCTTTATCAGGCGCCGGCGATCGAATTTCGCGCGCTCACCAACACCGACGAGATCCGTGGCATCGGTGAGCCAAGCGTCCCGCCGACCGCCCCGGCCATTGCCAACGCGATCTTTGCGGCCACCGGCAAGCGGATTCGCGAGCTGCCGTTGAACAAGCACATCGATTTCGTGTGAGGAGCATGAGCACAATGATCCGTTATGTGCTCGCCATGCTTCTTATGACCACGCCCGCCCTGGCGCAAGCGCAGGGCTTGGCGCTGTGGGGCAAGATCTACGAGGTGTTCTCGCATCCTCGCTGCGCCAATTGTCACGTCGGCTCGGACAACCTGCCGATGTGGTCTGGACCCGAGTATGGGCGTAAAGCGCGTCCGCATGGTATGAACATCAGCGGCGGGGCGAGCCGCAAGGGCGCCGAGTCCATCGCGTGCAACACCTGTCACACCCCTCACAACGCGCAAGTCCAGCACGGTCCGCCCGGCGCAGAGGTATGGCAGCTCGCACCGGTTTCGATGCAGTGGTTCGGCAAGTCGAGTGCCGACATCTGCGCGCAGATCAAGGACCCGGCACGCAACGGCCGCCGCAAAATCGTCCCGGAGGCCGGGGAACCCGTTGATATGCACACGATCGTGGGGCACATCGCGATTGACAAGTTGGTCCACTGGGGCTGGGAGCCGGGACCCGGTCGCCAGCCGGCCCCCTATTCCGCGGCCCAGTTGATCGAGTTTCTCAAGCAGTGGGACGCGGCGGGCGCGCCGTGTCCGACCAACTAAACGGGAACACAACAAAACAATTTAGGGGTCTGTAATAATCGGACGGGCGCGGGTTGTTATTGTTGATGGCTGTCCGCGTTGGCGCGTTGGCGCGCCGATCCGCTAGATTTTGCGCGCCGCCGCGCGCTCGGCGATCGCCGCGACCGCCTTGTGGGCGGACAAAATCGAGCCTTCCTGCCAGCCCGGCACGTTGCTCAAGTGCTCGCCGGCGAGAAACAGCGGCCCGTCCGGCTCGAGCAGCACCGGGTAGGCGTTGCGCTTGTTCTCCTCGCTCCACTCGCACCATCCGCCGTAGGAGAATGGAATCTTGGTCCACGACACGCAAACCCCGCGCGAGACTTCCGCGGCATAATTCGGGTGCAGCTTCGCGCCTTGCGCGACGGCGCGGCGAAGACGCTCGTCCGGCGGCTGCCCGGTGAAACGCTCGCCGATCTCGTGCGTCCACACGTAGGCGCCGAGGAGGATGCCGTCGCGGCCGTGAAAGTTCGTGGATGGGTACCAGATTTGGGTGATGTCCTGGCTGGTCCAGGAAATGCCGCCGTAAATCCGCTCGTCCTCCTCCCAGAAGCGCCGGCCGCAGTAGAAGGCGGCCTTGACGGCCGGCACGTAGTCGCCGGCGCCGGCGGCCGCCGCGGTGCGGTACGGCGGGGAGAAATCCACGTCCAGGCGCCGCAGCGCCGGCAGCGGCAAGGTGATCAGCACGAACGGCGCCTCGATCGACTTTTCCGCTCCGCTTCGATCCTTGTAAACGACGACCGCGCTGCTTTCCCCGGTGCGGGCAACCCGCGTCACCTCCGCTCCGTAGGTGACGACGTCGCCGAGGCGACGCGCGACCGCGGCGGCGATGCGGTCCATGCCGCCCACCGGCTGGAGCATGGTCGCCGCCTGGGTGAATCCGTCGGGGAAGCTCGTGGCCAACTGCCAGAACGGGCTTTGCGTGAGGACTTTCAGCGCCAGCGGCGAACTGAGCTTGCCGAACTCGAGGCCGGCGACCGGCAACACGTCGTAGCCCGCGCGTGGGGAGCCCTGGTAGGTGAGGTCCTTCTGCAAGGCGCCGAACCCGCGCACGAACGCCAGGAGTTTCTCCTTGTCGATTTCGCCGATCGCCTCATCGAGCGCGCCCTTGTCGAGGGCCTTGGCGAGAAGCTCGGCGAGGTGGCCGGCAATATCGCCGCGCACCTGGCGCTGGCTGACCGGCTTGCCCTCGAAGGCGCGGTCGTGCTGGGCGAGCGCGTTGCGATTGTCGTTGACGATGACTTCCAGCGGCACGCCGAACTCGCGGGCATAACCGAGGATCGCCGCGTGATGCTGCGGCAGGCGGGCGGGGCCGGGGTTGAAGTAGAGGTGGTCGGCGCGCTCCCACGCGACCGTTTGAACGCTGTCGGTCTCTTCCAGCTTGTCGCCGCCGCGCAAGGTCCAGGCGCGCCCGCCCGCCCGATCGCGCGCCTCGAGGACGACGCATTCGTAGCCCGCCTTGCCGAGCTCGTAAGCCGCCGTGAGCCCGCCGATGCCGGCGCCGAGGACGACGACCCGCACCCCGCGGCCGGAGCCCGGCTGAAGCTGCGGCGGGCCGGCATAGGCGGCCGGAACCGGCAACAGGCCCATGGCCGCCATGGTGTTGTAAATCGCCGCGTAGCCGCCGGCCTTGCCGACGAGGTTGATGAAGCGCCGCCGGGTCAGCGGCGGGCGAGGGGCGGTGGCGATCATGCTGGCAGTCTAGCGGATAGTGACGAGCACCGCGAATGGCGAGTGGCAAGAGGATCAGCGGCTGCTGAACTACTCGCTACTCGCTACTCGCTTTTCGCCGGCTTAATCAAAGCAATTCGCCGAGGCGCAAGCCGGCGCGCAGGAAGCGCTGGGGATCGACGGCCTCCCCGTCCATGCGGGTTTCGTAGTGCAGATGCGGCCCGGTCGAGCGGCCGGTCGAGCCGAGCCGGCCGACGATCTGTCCGGTCCGTACGCTCTGCCCGACCTCGACCTCGATCGATGAGAGGTGGCCGTAGCGGGTGGAGAGCCCGTTGCCGTGGTCGATCTCGACCATCTTGCCGTAGCCGCCGCTCCAGCCGGTGTGAGTGACGGTGCCGGTAGCGGTGGCGCGGATGGCTTCGCCGATCTCGCCGCGAAAGTCGACCCCGGTGTGCATGGCCGGCACGTGCAGGAACGGGTCGACCCGCATGCCGAAGCCGGACGTGGTGTCGATCTCGCCCGGCACCGGCCTGCGGACCGGCACGGTCGCGAGCGCGCGCGTGAGGCGGTCGACTTGGCCGCGCGCGGCGCTGATGCGCAGCAATTGCCGCTCAAAGGCCGCGTTCTCCGGGCCGAGCTTTGCCGGCACGAACGGCCCGCCGACCGCACGCGGCGGGGAGCCGGCGGGGAGCTTGGCGACCTCGAGGCCGAGATCGCCGAGCACGCGGCGGATGCGCCGGGCCCTCGCGTCGTAATTTTCCTCGAGCGTGTTGAGCGTCGACATTTGCCTTGCTTCAACGCGGTCGAGCGAGCCTTGCAGGCGCGCCAATATCGCTTCGATTCCGCCGCCGGCGGGAAGGCGCAGGCCGGTTGCGGCCGGTGTGCGCGATTCGAGCCGCGCCTCGCGGTCCGGTGGCGCGACCGGGATGACGGTGTCGTTGATGGGGGAAGGCTTGGGCGGCGGCGCCCGCTCGCCGATCGGCGGCCGCGCCGTGGGCCGGATCGAGCCGGTGGGCATTTGGTCGGGGAGGTTCGAGAGCGCGGCGGCGCGCGTTTCGAGCACCGATTGCCGCCGCACCAGTTGATCGAGCTTCTGCTCGTATTGCTCCTGGTCGAGCAGCTGGCGGCTCGCCAGCCGGTCGACCTGGGCGCGCAGTTCGGCGATGCGGTCCTCGTAGCCGTACTGCATTTGCGCCTGGCGCGAGATCAGCCGGGTGAGGAGGTCTTCGCGAAAGGCAAAGTAGCTCGCGGTGCCGAGCGACCAGGCGGTCATCGCCGACAGCGCGCCGACGATCGTCCAGAATGCGATGGGGCCGAGCCGGACTTGGCGCCCGCCATGGCCCAGGGTGTAGTCGGCAGGCCGTTTCGAGCGGCCGGGCGGGCTCGGCGCGCGCGGCGCCCGGCCGTCGATCGGGCGGCCGCGATGGGCGTCGTCGCGGTAAGGGGACGTAACCCGGTCGGACATCGGCGCTCCAGCGGCGGCCGCGACAGCGGGTCCGACGCGCGATCGGCCGATTTCACCGGGGCATGGTTAATTTTCGGCAAATGGGGGCGAGGCCGTCACAGCGCCCGGGCGGCCGCCAATACCTCGTCGGCGTGGCCGTCGACCTTGACCTTGGGCCAGACCTGGGCGATGCGCGCGTCCGGTCCGATCAGGAAGGTCGCTCGCGTGATGCCCATGAAGGTCCTGCCGTACATGGATTTCTCGCCCCACACGCCGTAGGCGTTAAGCATCCGGTGGGTTTCGTCCGAGGCGAGCGCGATCGCAAGCCGGTGCTTGCGCTTGAAGGCATCCTGGGCTTTGACCGGGTCGGCGGAGACGCCGAGAATCGCCGTATCGGCTTTCGCGAACGCGGCCTTGAGCCCGTTGAACGCGATCGCTTCCCGGGTGCAGCCCGGCGTATCGGCCTTGGGGTAGAAGTAAAGGACGAGCTTGCGGCCGCGGAAGTCCTTGAGCGAGACCGTCCGGCCGTCGTCGCCCGTCAGGCTGAAGTCGGGCGCCTTGACGCCGGCTGTAAGCGCCGTCGGCATATGCCTTCCTTTCGTCGCTTTCCCAGGGCCAATGTGAGCAACAGGATTATAGGGGGAGGCGGCTGGCGGTTCGAGCGGGTTTCGTGCAAAGCCTGCGAATCGGCAGCTAAACAGCGCAGGACGCACCGGACGGACTGAACGCGGCGAGCGAGGGGACGCCCGACCGGGCATGTGGGACACGCACAGTATCTCGGGCCTCGGCGCCGGCTTCTTGCAGCGTTCGTGGGAGGCGCTGCACGGCCGTGCGCGCGCGCTGGCGCACGCGGTCTTGGATTGGCGGCATTCCCGCGGCGCCCGGCCGCATCCGACCCACGATCGCCTGCATCATCTGCTGGTCGGGCGCCGCGGGCGCATCATCAAGGTCGCCTTCGCTCTTGGCGTGGTCGCTTGCCTTGGCGTGATCGCGTTGTCGGCCCTGTGGCTGCGGCTTGCCAGCGGCCCCTTGTCTCTCGACATGGTGACGCCGTGGCTCACCGCGGCGATCGAAGAGCGACTCGGCGGGCGCCATCACGTCGCCGTCGGCGGCACCCAGATCGAGCGCACCGAACAGGGCCATATGGCAGTGCGGCTGCGCGACGTGGTCGTGCGCGATCCGGACGGCGCGGTCGTCGCCACCGCTCCCAAGGCCGAAGTCGGCATATCCGTCGCGAGCCTCCTGGTCGGTCAAATCCGCCCGCAGCGGCTCAGCCTGATCGGCGCCGGCATGGCCGTGCGTATCGAGCAGGACGGCCAAGTGACCGTGTTCGCCGGCGCCGACCAGCGCCCGATCGCCGGGCCCTCGCTGGCGCCGCCGGTGCCGGAAGGCGCGATCTCGATCCTGCCGCCGGCCCCCGCCCCGGGCGCCCCGAAGCCGGCGCCGGCAAGGCAGGGCGGTTTGGCGGAGTTGCTCGGCTGGCTCGACCGGCTCGATGCCCTGGGGCTCGACGGGCAGGGCCTCACCGAAATCGGCATCAAAAGCGGCACCATCGCGGTCGACGATCGGCGCAACGGCAAGCACTGGGAATTCGCCAATATCGATCTCAGCCTCACGCGGCCGGCGACCGGCAGCGTGGCCCTTGCGCTTGCCTCGACCGGCGCCGACGGGCCGTGGTCGCTTGCCGCGACCGTTACGCCGCATCCCGACGGGCGCCGCCTCATCGAGGCGGTCGTACGCGACGTTTCCCCCAAGGACCTCCTGCTGGCGCTGCGGGTGAACAGCGGCACGATCGAGGCCGACACGCCGATCTCGGCGACGCTACGGGCAGAGGTGGGGCCCGATGCCGCCCCGCTTGCGCTCGAGGGGCAGGTCGTGATCGGCGCCGGCCTGCTGGTCGATCCGCACGAACGGCTCGCGCGGTTGCGCATCGACGAGGCACAAGTCGGCCTGCGGTGGGACGCGGAGCAACGGCTGCTCCTCACGCCGATCGAGATATCGACCGGCGCCAACCACATCTCGTTGCTCGGCCAAGTGGAGCCGCCGCGTACGCGCGGCGGGCCGTGGGGCGTGGCCGTCACCGGCGGACGGGTCGAACTGGGATCGCTCGACCGCAGGAGCGAGCCGCCCCTGGTGCTCGACCGCATCGCCATGCGCGGCCGCATCGATCCGGCCGCGCATCGGATCGAAGTGGAGCGCGCCGAGATCGCCGGTGGCTCGCTCGTCGTGACCGGCGCCGGGGTGCTCGATTCCTCCGGGACCGAGCCGCGCCTGACCGGCAGCCTCAGCTCGACGCCGATGACGGGGGCCGCCCTCAAACAACTGTGGCCGCCCTTCGTCGTGGATAAGATCCGCGCCTGGTGCGACGAGCACATCCTCGGCGGCCAGGTCGACCACATGGTGATGTCGGTCAATGCGCCGCTCAACACGATGCGGCCGGGCGGCCCGCCGGTGCCCGACGACGGCCTCTCGGTGGAGATCAACGCCAGCGGCGCCGTCATCCAGCCGTTCGAGGCGCTGCAGCCGATCCGCGACGCGGACATGACCGTGCGCGTCATCGGGCGCACCGCCAGCGTCAAGGTCGGCCGCGCCACCTATGTGCTCCCATCCTCCGGCCGCAAGCTCACCCTGTCGAACGGCGCGTTCGAAGTCGCCGACACGCATCCGAACCCGCCGTATTCGCGCACGCATTTCCGGGTCGACGGCGCCGTCGATGCCGCCGCCGAATTGGTCAGCGCCGGGCCGCTGCGCAGCGGCGCCACCATCCAGCTCGATCCAGCTACGAGCCGCGGCACGTTCGTCGCCCAGGTCACGCTCGGCATGCCGGTCGGTCTCGAACTCGTGGGAACCGTCGCCTACGGGGTCGAGGCGGACGTGGCCAATCTGGCGGTCGAGCGCATGGTGCGCGGCCAGAAGCTCGAGGCGAATACGGTTCACGTCACCGCCAACCCGCAAGGCGTGCAGCTCAAGGGCGACGTGCGGATCGCGGGCACGCCGCTGTCGATCGACTACAAGAAGCCGGTCGGCGACGCCGACGCGGAAATCCGCATGCAGACGACGCTCGATGACGCCGCGCGCGCCCGCTTCAGCGCCGATCTCGGCGCGATGGTCGGCGGCCCCATTCCGGTGAAGCTCGGCGGCCGCATCGGATCGGGCGACCATGAAAGCCGCTTTGCTGTCGACGTCGACCTCCTGCAGGCCAAGATCACGGACCTGCTTCCCGGATGGGTCAAGAACGCCGGCAAGCCGTGCCGCGCCACCTTCACCCTCGTCGACAGGGGCCGCACCTATCGGCTCGAGGACCTCGTCATCAGCGGCCCCGGCATCCAGGTGAAAGGCACGGTCGAACTCGACAATGACGGCGAGGTCGTGCTCGCGAACTTCCCGACCTTCGCCCTGTCGGATGGCGACAAGGCTTCGCTCAGGGCCGAGCGCGCGTCCGACGGCAGCATGAAGGTGACGATGCGCGGCGACGTCTACGACGGCCGCGGCTTCGTCAAAGGAGCGATGTCGGGCCCGGGCGACGAGAACGCCAAGCCGTCCGCGCGCGACGTCGACCTCGACATCAAGGTCGGCGCGCTCGTGGGCTTCAACGGCGAAGCGCTGCGCAACGTCGAACTGCACATGTCGCGCCGCGGCGGGCAGATCCGCAGCTTCGGCGTCAACGCCAAGGTGGGGCGTGACTCCACGCTGCTCGGCGACTTGCGCGCCTACAGCAACGGCCGCCAGGTCGTGTTCTTCCAGACCAACGACGCCGGCGCGCTGTTCCGCCTCACCGACACTTATCCGAAGATCGTCGGCGGTCAGATGTGGATCGCCATGGATCCGCCGACCCCCGAGCAGACGCCGCAGGACGGCCACATCAGCGTCAGCAATTTCACCGTGCGCGGCGAGCCGGCGCTGGAGCGCATCGCCGGCGGGGCGGCGCCGCCGGAGGCCGGCGCCACGCATCCGCAGCCGCCCGGCAACGGCGTCGACTTCACCGAGATGCGCGTCAATTTCACCAAGGCGCCGGGCAAGCTGTCGATCCGCGACGGCGTCGTGCACGGCGTCGCGGTCGGCGCGACGCTGGAGGGCTACATCGACTACGGCCATGAGGATGTGCGCATGCACGGAACGTTCGTTCCCGCCTATGCGCTCAACAACATGTTCGCGCAGCCGCCCGTCCTCGGCTTCATCCTCGGCGGCAGCCAGAAGGAGGGATTGTTCGGCATCACCTACGAAGTGGTGGGTTCGCCGCACGCGCCGACCCTGCGGGTCAATCCGATGTCGGCGATCATGCCGGGCATCTCCCGCAAGATTTTCGAGTTCCCCGGTTCGGAGGCGGGATTTCCCCAGCAGCAGACCGATCCGCGCTGAGCGCCGTCAGACCAGCTTCAACAAGACGTGGCGCTTGCGGCCGAGCGATAATTTGATCACGCCCTGTGTCACGTTCTGCTGGGTGAGGACCATTTTCTCGTCGGTCACCCGTTCGTCGTTCACGCGCAATGCGCCACCACGGACTCCGCGCCGAGCTTCGCTGATAGTGGGAGCGAGCCCGGTTGCCACAAACGCGGTAAGCACGCCCATGCCCTCGTGAAATTGGACCTCCACGGTCGGCAACGTCTCGGCGAGCGCGCCTTCCTCGAACGTCGTGCGCGCGGTTTCCGCGGCAACCGCCGCGGCTTCGCGCCCGTGCACCAGGGCGGTCGCTTCGGTCGCGAGAACCTTCTTGGCCTCGTTGATGTCCTGGCCCTTCAAGGCCGCGAGCCTGGCGATTTCCGCGAGCGGCAAGGTCGTGAACAGCTTGAGGAAGCGCGCGACGTCGCCGTCGTCGGTGTTGCGCCAGTACTGCCAGTAATTGTACGGGCTCACCCGATCGGCGCTGAGCCACACCGCGCCCTCCACCGTCTTGCCCATCTTGGCGCCCGAGCTGGTGGCAATGAGCGGGGAGGTCACCGCGAACAGCTGCGCATTGTGCATGCGCCGGCCAAGCTCGATGCCGTTGACGATGTTGCCCCACTGATCGGAGCCGCCCATTTGCAGCACGCAACCGTGGCGCCGGTAAAGCTCGGCGAAGTCGTAGGCCTGGAGGATCATGTAGTTGAACTCCAGGAACGAGAGCTCCTGTTGGCGGTCGAGCCGCAGCTTCACGGAGTCGAAGCTAAGCATCCGGTTGACCGAAAAGTAGCGGCCGACCTCGCGTAGGAAATCCACATAGTTGAGACCGTTCAGCCAATCGGCGTTGTTCGCCATGATGGCGTCGCCTGGCCCGTCGCCGAACTTGAGGAACTTGGCGAAAATCGCCTGAATGCCGTTGAGATTTTCGGCGATCGCGGCGTCGGTCAACAGCTTGCGGCTTTCGTCCCTGCCGGATGGATCGCCGACCCGCGTGGTCCCCGCGCCCATCAGCGCGATCGGCCGATGGCCGGTCTGCTGGAGCCAGTAGAGCAGCATGATCTGCACCAGCGAGCCGACGTGCAGCGAGGGCGCGGTGCAGTCGAAGCCGATATAGGCGGTGAGGCGCGAGGTGCGTGCGCGCTCGTCCAGCGCCGCGGGTTCTGACACTTGGTGGATAAAGCCGCGGTCGGCGAGAACCTGGAGAAACTCGGACTTGTAGGCGCTCATCGGCGTGCCCGTCGCGTGTTTCGGGCCGCTGGTGTAACAGGTCCGGCGCCGGATTCAACCGAGGACCCTCGGCAATGACGCTGCGCGCGCTGGGGCTGATGAGCGGCACCTCGCTCGACGGCGTCGACGTGGCGCTGATCGAGACCGACGGCGAACGCGTCGCCGCCTTCGGGCCGGTCGGCTACCGGCGCTACGCGGAGGACGAGCGCGCCCTGCTGCGCCGGGCGCTCGCCGACGCGGCCGGGCTCTCCGACCGCGCGGCGCGGCCGGGCGCGCTCGCCGACGCCGAGGCGCTGGTGACGAAGGCGCACGCGGAGGCGGTCGAGGACTTGCTCGCCGCGCACCGTATCGGCCGCCGCGATATCGCGGTCGTGGGCTTTCATGGCCAGACCGTGCTGCATCGCCCGGAGCGCCGCCTTACGGTCCAGATCGGCGACGGTTATGGGCTGGCGCGGCGCATCGGCGTGCCGGTGGTGTTCGACTTGCGCGCCGCCGATGTGGCGGCGGGCGGGCAGGGGGCTCCGCTCGTTCCGGTGTTTCACCGCGCTCTCGTCGCAACCCTCGACCGCCCGCATCCGGTCGCCGTGCTCAACATCGGCGGGGTCGCCAACGTCACCTACGTGGGCGATGCGGGCGAACTCATCGCCTGCGACACCGGGCCCGGCAACGCGCTCATCGACGATTTCATGGCGGCGCGCAGCGGGGCGGCGTGGGATCGCGACGGGGTTGCCGCGGCGCAAGGGCGCGCCGACGAGCAATGGATTGCCGCGGCGCTGGCCCACCCGTTCTTCGCGGCCCCGCCGCCCAAGTCCCTCGACCGCAACGCCTTCGCCGGCCTCGATGCGTCGGCGCTGTCGGTCGCCGACGGCGCCGCCACCCTGACGGCGCTCACCGCCGCGGCGGTCGCGGCCGTCGTCCCGCGGCTGCCGCGCCCGCCGCGCTCGTGGATCATAGCCGGCGGCGGCGCCCGCAACCCGACCCTGATGCGCATGCTTGCCGAGCGGCTGGCGCCCGCCGCCGTCGAAACCGGGCAAGCGGTCGGCTGGGCGTCCGACGCCGTCGAGGCGCAGGCGTTTGCCTTTCTCGCCGTGCGCGCGCTCAAGCGCCTGCCGATCACCTTTCCGACGACGACCGGCGCACCCCGGCCCATGACCGGCGGGGCGACCGCGCGCCCGTGAGGCGCGTGGCTTAAGCCGCGCTGGTGCGGTCGAGCTTGAGGCGCTTGTCGAGATAGGCGGCGATCGCCTGCATCAACGGCTCGATCTTGCCGTCGAAGAAATGGTTGGCGCCCGGGATCACTTTCTGGTCGATCACGATGCCCTTCTGGGTCTTGAGCTTCTCCACCAGCGCGCTCACGTCCCTGGCCGGCACCACTGCGTCCTTGTCGCCGTGGACGATAAGGCCCGAGGACGGGCAGGGCGCCAGGAAAGAGAAATCGTACAGGTTCGCCGGCGGCGCGATCGAGATGAAACCCTCGATCTCGGGCCGCCGCATCAAAAGCTGCATGCCGATCCAGGCGCCGAACGAAAAGCCGGCGATCCAGCAGCTGCGCGCCTCCGGGTTGATCGACTGCGCCCAGTCGAGCGCCGAAGCGGCGTCGGACAATTCCCCTTGGCCGTGGTCGAACGAGCCCTGGCTGCGGCCGACGCCGCGAAAATTGAAGCGCAGCACCGCGAAATTGCGATGCACGAACGCATAGTACACTTGGTAGACGATCTGATGGTTCATCGTGCCGCCGAATTGCGGATGCGGATGCAGCACGATGGCGAGCGGCGCGTTCTTCTGCCGGGCCGGGTGGTAGCGTCCTTCGATGCGTCCGGCAGGGCCGACGAAAATGACTTCCGGCATGGGTTGAACCTTGGTCGGGCGACGCGGGCCGCGGGCGTCGAAGACAGCCGAATTACGGCGCGCTTGACGGGATCGACGGGCGCACGTAAGTTTTTAGAACCATTCTAATTTATGGCGGCTGTGCCTTCGCGACAACCGGCGCAGAGCGCCGGAGGCGTGGCCCGCGTTTCTAGCACAAGTCCGGGGGCGAAAAGCAAGCTTCGTGAGCGGTGTAATGGCACGGGTCTATCTCGACTGGAACGCGACGGCACCGTTGCGGCCTGAGGCGCGCGAAGCCATGGTGGCGGCGCTCGAGGCGGCCGGAAACCCGTCCTCGGTCCATGCGGAAGGCCGCGCCGCCCGCCGCCTGGTGGACGACGCACGGCGCCGCGTCGGCGCGCTGGTGGGGGCGGCGCCCGCCGACGTTGTCTTCACCTCGGGCGGCACCGAGGCGAACGCCACGGCCTTAGCCCCCGGCCGGCAGGGCGCCGGACCGCAGGTGCTGCTGGTTTCCGCGATCGAGCACCCCTCGGTTCTCGCCGGCGGCCGGTTTGCGGCGGATGCGGTCATGACGCTGCCGGTCGACCCGGACGGCCGCGTCGACCTCCTCGCCCTCGAACATCAGCTTGCCGCGCTTGCGCAAGAAGGCCGGGGCCGCGCCCTCGTCTCCCTCATGCACGCCAACAACGAGACCGGCGTCGTTCAGCCGGTTGAGGCCGCGGCCGGGATCGTGCACGCGGCAGGCGGACTGCTGCACGTCGACGCGGTCCAGACGGCCGGCAGAATCCCTTGCGACATCAGCGGCCTGGGCGGCGATCTTCTTACCCTTTCTGGGCACAAGCTCGGCGGCCCCAAGGGCGTCGGTGCCCTGGTACGCCGGACGGATGGGGTGAATTGGCCTAGGCCCTTGATCACGGGCGGCGGCCAGGAACGGGGCGCCCGAGCCGGCACCGAGAATGTCGCGGCTATTGCCGGCTTTGGCGCAGCGGCCGCGGCCGCCGGCCGGGAGCTTGCGGCCGAACGGCGGCGCTCGGCTGCCCTGCGTGATCGCCTGGAGGCCCGGCTGACGGCGGAGTTCCCACAAACCGTGGTATTCGGGGCCGGGGTCGAGCGGTTGCCCAATACGACCCTGTTCGCCCTTCCCGGCGTCAAGGCCGAGACCGCCGTGATCGGGCTTGATCTTGACGGCGTTGCGGTATCCTCTGGCGCGGCATGTTCATCCGGCAAGGTCGGGGCGTCCCACGTGCTGGCCGCCATGGGGGTGCCGGCGCCGCTCGCCCGGGGGGCGGTGCGCGTGAGCCTCGGCTATGCGACGCAAGAAGCCGACGTCGACCGGTTCCTTGCCGCTTGGACGCGGCTTGCGCAGACCTTATCTAAGGAGCAACGCGGCATCGCCGCCTGAGGCGGCAAATCGCCAGGGATGAAAACCATCCGGTCAACCCGACGACCATAACCGACTATCCGACCCGCGGTCCTTGAAACCGCAGTGGAGGGGAATATGCCGGCCGTGCAAGAGACCGTCGAGCAGGTCCGCCGCATCGACGTTGATCAGTATAAGTACGGATTCGTCACCGACATCGAGTCCGAGAAGGCCCCCAAGGGCCTGAGCGACGACACCATCCGCTTCATCTCGGCCAAGAAGGGCGAGCCGGAATGGATGCTCGCCTGGCGGCTCGACGCCTACCGCCGTTGGCAGACCCTGCGCGAGCCGCAGTGGGCGCGGGTCGACTACGGGCCGATCGACTACCAGGACATCTACTATTACGCCGCGCCGAAGAAGAAGGCGGGGCCGAAGTCGCTCGACGAGATCGATCCGGAAATCCTCCGAACCTACGAGAAGCTCGGCATTCCGCTGCGCGAGCAGGAAATCCTCGCCGGCGTCGAGCGCCCGCAGGGGACCTATTCGCGCGTCGCCGTCGACGCCGTGTTCGATTCCGTGTCGGTGGCGACGACCTTCAAGGAGGAGCTCAGGAAGGCGGGCGTGATCTTCTGCCCGATCTCCGAGGCGATCCATGAGCATCCCGAGTTGGTGAAGAAGTATCTCGGCTCGGTCGTGCCGGTCACCGACAATTTCTTCGCCACGCTGAACTCGGCGGTGTTCTCCGACGGCTCGTTCGTCTACGTGCCGGCGGGCGTGCGCTGCCCGATGGAGCTGTCGACCTATTTCCGCATCAACGAGCGCAACACCGGCCAGTTCGAGCGCACCCTCATCATCGCCGACAAGGGCTCCTACGTGAGCTACCTCGAAGGCTGCACCGCGCCGATGCGCGACGAGAACCAGCTCCACGCGGCGGTGGTCGAACTCGTCGCCCTCGACGAGGCCGAGATCAAGTACTCGACCGTGCAGAACTGGTATCCGGGCGACGCCCAGGGGCGCGGCGGCGTCTACAACTTCGTCACCAAGCGCGGCGACTGCCGCGGAGCCAGGTCGAAGATTTCCTGGACCCAGGTGGAAACCGGCTCGGCCATCACCTGGAAGTACCCGAGCTGCATCCTGCGCGGCGACAACTCCCAGGGCGAGTTCTACTCGATCGCCATTTCCAACGGCCGCCAGCAGGTCGATTCCGGCACCAAGATGCTGCACCTGGGCAGGAACACGTCGAGCCGCATCATCTCCAAGGGCATCGCTGCCGGGCATTCCAACAATACCTACCGCGGCCTCGTCTCCGCCCATCGCCGGGCGACCGGCGCGCGCAACTTCACCAACTGCGATTCGCTCTTGATCGGCGACAAGTGCGGCGCCCACACCGTGCCCTACATCGAGGCGAAGAATTCCTCCGCCGTGTTCGAGCACGAGGCGACGACGTCGAAGATCTCGGAAGCGCAGCTGTTCTACTGCATGCAGCGCGGGCTCAACGCCGAGGAGGCGGTGGCGCTGATCGTCAACGGGTTCGTGCGCGACGTGCTGCAGCACCTGCCGATGGAATTCGCGGTGGAGGCGCAGAAGCTCATCTCGATCAGCCTGGAGGGCTCGGTCGGCTGAGCGGGCGCGCCGAGGAAAACCGTGAACGAACAAGGCTTCAGGATCTTCTCCATGCCGATGCTGGAAATCGACAATCTCTCCGTGGAGATCGACGGCCGGACGATCCTGTCCGGGCTCAACCTCGCGGTGAGCGCCGGCGAGGTCCACGCCATCATGGGCCCGAACGGGTCGGGCAAGTCGACGCTCGCCTATGTGCTGGCCGGCAAGGCGGACTACGCGGTCACGTCGGGCGAGGTGCGCTTCGACGGCGAGGACATGCTGGCGATGGCGCCGGACGAGCGCGCCGCCAAGGGCCTGTTCCTCGCCTTCCAGTACCCGCTGGAGATCCCCGGCGTCGCCACCATGACGTTCCTGCGCACCGCCCTCAACGCGCAGCGGCGCAAGCGCGGGGAGGCGGAACTCTCGACCCCCGAGTTCATGAAGCGGGTGCGCGCGGCCGCCGGCACGCTCGGCGTCGACCAGGAGATGCTCCGCCGCGGGGTCAACGTCGGCTTCTCCGGCGGCGAGAAGAAGCGCAACGAAATCCTGCAAATGGCGCTGCTCGAGCCGCGCCTTGCCGTGCTCGACGAGACCGACTCCGGCCTCGACATCGACGCGCTCAAAATCGTCGCCGACGGCGTCAACCGGCTGCGCTCGCCCACGCGCGCCATGGTGGTCATCACCCACTACCAGCGGCTTCTCAACTACATCGTGCCGGACGTGGTGCACGTGCTCTCCAAGGGCCGCATCGTGAAGACCGGCGGCAAGGAACTGGCGCTCGAACTGGAAGCGCGCGGCTATGCCCAGTTCCAGGAAGAAGCGGCGTGAGGCTGGCAATGAGCGCCGAGGTGCGTCCGATCAGAACCAAGGCCGAAGAGGCGCTGGCCGAAGCGTTCGCCGCCCGCAAGGCGGGGCGCGCCGGCGATCCGCTGGCGAGCCAGCGCGAAGCGGCATTCCATCGCTTCGAAGCCGACGGCCTGCCGCACCGGCGCGTCGAGGAGTGGAAATACACCGATCTGCGCGCCCTCATGCGCGAGGCAAAGCCGCTCGCGGGCCCGCCCGATGCCGCCGGCATCGCTCGCGCGCAGCGCGCCGGCGGGCTGATGCGCGGCGTCGAGGCGCGGCGAATCGTCGTGGTGGACGGCGCTTTCGTGGCCGAATTGTCCGATTTGCGCGCGCTTGAGCCGGGCCTGACGATCCTGCCGATGGCCCTCGCGCTTGCCGCCGGCGACCCGCAGGTCGTGCCTCTTCTCGGCACCGTGGCCCCGAGCGACGACGTCGCGGCCGCCCTCAACACCGCCTTCATGGGGGGCGGGGTCGCCGTGCGCCTCGCCGACGGCGCAAGCTTGGCCCGCCCGCTCCACTTGGTCTTCGCCTACACGGCAAGCGCCGCCGCGGCGGTGTTCGCCCGTTCTCTCGTCGTCGTCGGCAACGGCGCCCGCCTGACCCTGATCGAGAGCCACGAGGGCCCCGACGATCTCGACTACCAGGTCAACAACGCGCTCGAAATGATGGTCGGCGACGACGCCTCGGTCGATCACGTCAAGATCGGCGGCGAGGGGGCGCGCGCGCTCCATATCTCTACCCTGATGGCGGCGATCGGCGCCCGCTCGCACCTGCGCGACCTTTCGTTCGTGACCGGCGGCGCCGTCGTGCGCAATCAGCTCAACCTGCGATTCGCCGGCGAGCGGGCTTCCGCCACCCTCGGCGGCGCCAGCCTGCTGCGCGGCCGCCAGCACGTCGACACCACCCTGGTGGTCGACCATGCGGCGCGCGGCGGCCTGAGCCGCGAATTGTTCAAGTCGGTGCTCGACGACGAAAGCCAGGGCGTATTCCAGGGCAAGATCATCGTGCGCCCCGGCGCGCAACAGACCGACGCCCGCATGATGACGCGGGCGCTGCTGCTGTCCGAGGGGGCCGAGGCCGACAACAAGCCGGAGCTGGAGATTTTCGCCGACGACGTGCAGTGCGGCCACGGCGCCACCGCCGGCGCGCTCGACCAGGACCTCTTGTTTTATTTGCGGGCGCGCGGCATTCCCCCGCACGAGGCCGAGGCGCTGCTGATCCAGGCTTTCGTCGGCGAAGCGATCGAGACGATCGAACACGATGGCGTATGCGAGGCGTTGAGCGGAGCCGCGACGGCGTGGCTTCAAGCGCGCGGATGAACGGCGGACATGATGCACCCGGCAGTCAACAACGGCGCCTATGACGTTAACCGCATCCGCGCGGACTTCCCCGCGCTCGCCATGCAGGTCTACGGCAAACCGCTCGTCTATCTCGACAACGCCGCGTCGGCACAGAAGCCGCGCGCGGTGCTGGACCGCCTCGAGCGCGCCTATACGAGCGAATATTCCAACGTCCACCGCGGCCTGCACTACCTCGCCAACGCGGCCACCGAGGCCTACGAGGGCGCGCGCGAGAAGGTGCGCGCGTTCCTCAACGCGGAAAAGCCGCAGGAGATCGTGTTCACCCGCAACGCCACCGAGGCGATCAACCTCGTCGCCTATTCGTTCGGGGTCGACCGCATCAAGCCCGGCGACGAGATCGTGCTCTCGATCATGGAGCACCATTCCAACATCGTGCCGTGGCACTTCCTGCGCGAGCGCAAGGGCGCGGTGATCAAATGGGCGCCGGTCGACGACGAGGGCAACTTCCTCCTTGACGCGTTCGAGCAGTTGCTCACCGACCGCACCAGGCTCGTCGCCGTCACCCACATGTCGAACGTGCTCGGCACCGTGGTGCCGGTGAAGGAAGTCGTGCGGCTGGCGCACGCGCGCGGCATTCCGGTGCTGCTCGACGGCAGCCAGGCGGCGGTGCACCTCGACGTCGACGTGCGCGACATCGGCTGCGATTTTTACGCCTTCACCGGACACAAGCTCTACGGGCCGACCGGCATCGGCGTGCTCTACGGCCGCTACGCGCACCTCGACGCGATGGCGCCGTTCAACGGCGGCGGCGAGATGATCCGCGAGGTCTACGAGGATCGCATCACCTACGGCGAGCCGCCGCACAAGTTCGAGGCGGGCACGCCGCCGATCGTCCAGGCGATCGGCCTCGGCGCCGCCATCGACTACGTCCAGTCGGTCGGCAAGGCGCGCATCCATGCGCACGAGGCCGCGGTCATCAAGTACGCGCACGAGCGGCTGCGCGAGATCAACTCGTTGCGCATCATCGGCACCGCCCCCGACAAGGGGGCGATCCTCGCCTTCGAGATGAAGGGCGCCCATCCGCACGACGTCGCCACCATCATCGACCGGTCCGGCATCGCGGTGCGCGCCGGCACCCATTGCACCATGCCGCTGCTCGCCCGCTTCGGCGTGACCGCGACCTGCCGCGCGTCGTTCGCGCTCTACAATACGACCGCCGAGGTCGAGACCCTTGCGCAGGCGCTGATCAAGGCCCGGGATTTCTTCGCATGAACGAGCGCGATGCGAGCGAAGCGAACGTGTCCGCGCCGGCGCCCGCCGCGGCCGCGGCGTCCGTGCCGGGTTTGGCGGCGGACGACGTGGCGCGGATGACCGACGACATCGTCGCCGCGCTGAAAACCGTCTACGACCCGGAGATTCCGGCCGACATCTACGAACTCGGCCTGATCTACAAGGTCGACATCGCCGACGACCGCAAGGTCACGGTCGACATGACGCTGACGACGCCCAATTGCCCGTCCGCCGCCGAGCTGCCGGCCATGGTCGAGAACGCGGTGGCGAGCGTGCCGGGCGTCGGCGAGGTTGCGGTGAACGTCGTCTGGGATCCGCCGTGGGATCAGAGCCGCATGTCGGACGAGGCGCGGGTGGCGCTGAATATGTGGTGATAACGGTTGCGCTCCGGTCTCGACGCGACCAGATATCGAATGAAACGATTCGCGCGGTGCCCTCGACCGGCACCAGGAAGAGGAAGCGATGGCGACACCATCGACGCGGCCGCGGCCGAAGCTGCAAGTGATGCGCCTGAGCGAGGCTGCGGCGGCGCGCATCAAGGAGATCTTCGCGCGCGCCGAAAAGCCGATCGCCGGCGTCCGCGTCGGCGTCAAGAACGGCGGCTGCGCCGGCATGGCCTATACGATGGAATACGCCGACCGCATCGATCCCGCCGACGAGATCGTCGAGGACAAGGGGGTGCGCATCCTCATCGACCCGAAGGCGGTGCTGTTCCTGCTCGGGACCGAGATGGACTACAAGGTCGACAAGCTTTCCGCGCAGTTCGTATTCAACAACCCGAACCAGACCTCCGCCTGCGGCTGCGGCGAATCGGTGGCGCTGACCCCGGCCAAGGACGGCTCCCTCGAACCGGCGCGCTGATCCAGTGATCAGTAATCAGTAATCAGACAGAGGTGCACAAGGCACTTGCGCCTCTGATCACTGAACACTGATTCCTGCGTCAGGCGACCGCGGCGATATTCGTCGCGGCGAATTCCGGGTCGGCTTCGCAGATCACCCGGTTGCGGCCGTTGCGTTTGGCGGCGTACAGGCCGGCGTCGGCGCGAGCGATGAGCGATTGCGCCGTGTCGTCGGCGCGCAGCGCCGCGACGCCGATCGAAATCGTGACGCGGCCGAGGTGCTCGCCGGTCGAGCGCTTCATCAGCTCTTTGCCCATGACCGAGCGGCGGATGTGGTCGGCGACCGTGAGCGCCTGCTTGAGCGCGGTGCGCGGGAGAATGACGGCGAACTCCTCCCCGCCGTAGCGCGCGGCTACGTCCTGCCCCTTGACGTTCTGCTTGACCGCCTGCGCCACCAGGCGCAGCACCTGGTCGCCGGTCAGGTGCCCGAAGGTGTCGTTGAACTTCTTGAAATGGTCGATGTCGGTCATCAGCAGGCAGAGCGGCTCGCCGCTCTTCGCCGACTCGGCCATCGCCTTGTCGATCGCCAGATCGAAGAATTTGCGGTTGGCGAGCGTGGTGAGCGGATCGGTCAGGCTTTCGTGGCGGACCGCTTCGAGGTTGTTCTGCAGCTGGGAAATTTCGTGCTTCGACGCCTTCAGGCGCGCCTCGAGCGCGTGATTGGTCTTTTCCATCTCCTTGGTGGCGACCACCAGGCCTTCGATGATCGCGCGCACGCCCTCGCGGTCGGCCGAGCCGAGCTTCTGGCTCACGTCGGCGAGGCTTTCGCTGTAGTTGCTTGCCGATCCGGAGACCGCCTCGATCATTGCCATGATCTGGTCGATCTCGTCGACGACCTTGGCGCCGACGTTGTCGATGCGCTCGGTCAGGCGGATCGACGACAGATGGGCATCGTAGATCTGATCGAGATCGCCGGCGCTCAGCGTGCCCTTGCGGGCAAGCGCTTCGTTGATGTTCTGATTGAGCGCGGAGTTGTATCCGGTGGCGTAAGTGTACCAGATCTCGTAGTTGCGAGGGTACGCGGGCTGGCGCAGCGCCTTGATCTGGCCGAGCGCGATTTCCGCGAACGCCATCGTGCGCTCGTGTTCATTGCCAACGACGGCCATTCTGGCGCCCTACGCGGACCAAGCGGCCCGCACCCCCGTACCGATCCCGCGGCACACCGTAACCGAGAGCGGTGAACGGGACGTAAACACACGTATAGGTCGATGGGGGTGCGCGGCATGCGCGCGTACCGCGCGGGCGGCGTCGGGCGCGAGGCGTCGCTCAGGCTTTGGCGCGCGTCGGGCGCAGCAGGAAGGCGGGAAGATGCCCGGAATGGTCGTCGGCGCGCTGGTCGCGGCCGTGCCGCCGGTGCGGCCGGGCCTCCTCGAGCCGGGCGACCTGCGCGGTCGGAGCGGGGCCGGCCGGGCGCTCGCGCCGCGGCGGGCGATGCCGATGCCGCTCGTCCCGTTCGCGCGGCTCCGGGCGGGGAGGGGCCTTCGACCATTCGATGGTCCGGCCGATCAGCTTTTCGATCGCCGCCACCGCCTTGTGGTCGGCCGGCGTCACCAAGGTGATCGCGGTGCCCGAACGTCCGGCGCGGCCGGTGCGGCCGATGCGATGGACGTAGTCGTCGGGATGGTGCGGCACGTCGAAATTGAAAATGTGGCTCACGTCGGGGATGTCGAGGCCGCGGGCGGCGACGTCGGAGGCGATCAGGAGCGACGCCTCGCCGCGCCGGAACTGATCGAGCGCCGCCATGCGCGCCGGCTGGTCCATGTCGCCGTGCAACGCGACGGCGTTGAAGCCGTGGCGCACCAGCGAGCGATGCAGCACCGCGACTTCGCGCTTGCGATTGCAGAAGACGATCGCGTTCTTGAAGGAGGCTTCCGAGCGGATCAGACGGCGCAGCGCGTCGCGCTTGTCGTGCGGTTCGCGGCCGGCGGGGGCGAGCAGTTGCGTCGTCGTCGCCACGGTGGTGGCGGGCCGCGCCACCTCGACCCGTTCCGGATTGTGCAGGAACGTATCGACGATGCGGCGGATCTCCGGCGGCATGGTGGCGGTGAAGAACAGCGTCTGGCGGGTGAACGGCACGAGCTTGCAGATGCGCTCGATGTCGGGGATGAACCCCATGTCGAGCATGCGGTCGGACTCGTCGATCACCAGAAGCTCGACGCCGGTGAGCAGCAGGCGGCCGCGCTCGAAATGATCGAGCAGCCGGCCGGGGGTCGCGATCAGCACGTCGACGCCGCGCGTGAGCTTGACGTCCTGGTTGTCGAAGGAAACGCCGCCGATCAGGAGCGCCACGTTGAGCTTGTGGTTGATGCCGTACTTGGCGAAGCTCTCCTCGACCTGCGCCGCGAGTTCGCGGGTCGGCTCGAGGATGAGGGTGCGCGGCATGCGCGCGCGGGCGCGCCCGTGCTCGAGCATGGTGAGCATCGGCAGCACGAACGCGGCGGTCTTGCCGGTGCCGGTCTGGGCGATGCCGAGCACGTCGCGCCGCTTGAGCACGTGCGGGATCGCCTGCTGCTGGATCGGGGTTGGGACGGTGTAGCCGGCCGCCGCAACGGCGGCGAGAACCTTCTCGGACAAACCGAGCTGTGAAAAAGACATGTATCCTCGAATCTATGCCGTCCCGGACCGAGCTTCGTCGGACACGGAACGACGACGGCTTGGGCGGGGAAGAGACGGTCGAATCTGTCCTGTCCTCCGACCGGCGCGGCGAACATAGTGACGAACCGCCGAAAGTCAATGCTCGGCGGGGCTTCGCCGTGCCGTAAGTCGAATAAATACCTAATATTTTAGCTCTCGACGCCCGCTCATGCGAGGAGGCGCATGGGGCCGCAGCGGGCCGCCTCTCGTGTCAGGCGATGAGCGCCTCGGTTTCCTTGACCAGGGCTTCGAGCCGTTCGAGGCCTGCGCCGACACGCCCGGCCATGACATCCCGCAGGGCGGCGCTGATGCGCGCGTGCAGGTCGGCCGGCCGGCGCGCGAGGCCTTGCGCGGCTTCAATCGCTCCTTTTTCGTTCAACAGGTACGTACGATTGATCGCGAAGACGACTTGGCACAGGCAGGCGAGGCTGCGGAAGCAGCATCCGAGCACATAGATCGGATCGTCGAGTGCGCGGCCGTGGCGCGCGGTGTCCAGGGCGAAATACGCCTCGGGCAGGAATAATTCGATCAGCGCTTCGCCAAGCGCTTTCGGGTAAGGATGCGTCTGTTGCTTAAGCGCGGCCACGACACCCGTCGGGTCCCACAGGGGCCGGCCATAGGCAACCTCGCCCATGTAGATCGCCGTTACGAAGGCGTGCGGATGCCCGGGCTGATAGTGCCGCTCGACGTGGCCGGTCCTGCACGCGTCCATGCAGGAACGAACCCGCGCCAAATCCCGGTACAGCAGATCGACGCGCGTGCCGCCGACCGTGAGCCAGCCGCCGCCGTTGATCCATGGCCCCCAGGCGCCTATCGCCGTCGCGCGGGCGGCGGGTCCGGTGTCGTCGAGCGTTGCGACCACTGCGTTGAGCGATTCGATATCGAGCGGGTCGCCCGGCGCGTAGTAAAGCCCGATGTCGTAATCGGAGCCCACGGCGGTGATGCCGCGGGCGCGGGAACCGCCGAGAACGATCGCCTGCACGCCCTGCACCTTGGCGAGCGCGGTCGTCAACCGGGCGAGGAGCGCTTGCTCGCAGGCGAAAGCTTGCATCGTCACGCTCCCAATCGAAGCGACAGTCGGCAATTCCAGTGTTGCGGCACTGCGGGACGAATAAAGGCGCCGGTTGTTTGGTCTCGTGGGTCACGGCGAAGCTTGCGTCCCGGCTACCCCATGGCGATCAGGCTCCGCCGCTCGCGGCGCGAGGCGACCTCGATGCGATAGGTGACCAATGCGAACAGCGCCCAGCCGGCATGGAACAGGAGGCCGGCGGCAACGACCGCGACGCCCGGGATCGGGCCGATGGCGGCGCGCTGCCAGAAGTCGGCAAGGGTGGCGAGGGGCGCCGGGTGGATGGCGAGCTTGCCGTAGTAGGCAATGAACTGGATGACGAATATCCAAGCATACGTGCGGCGCAGCCGCCGGCCGACCGCGCGGACGAAACTGATGTGATAGCGGGGATCGACGTAGTCCTTGGCCAAAAGCTCGGTCCAGCCCGCATCGAGGCGCACGCCTTCGCCCCGGAGCATGGGCGCGTAGAAGTCGGTCTCGAGCAGCCGCGCGCGGGCGCGCCAAACGTTGAAATAGCGGTAGCGGCGCGCTTCGAACAGCAGGAAGACGATGACGAGGAGACCGACGAGCACCATGGGCAGCGGCGAAGCTTCCGCGCTGCTGTAGGTCGCGGAGAGCGCGATGCCGGTGGTGACCACCGCCCAGTTGGTCGAGCTGTCGAGGCGCGTGCGCCAGGCGGTGCTGCGATAGATCTCGCCGCGGTAGAGATGGGCGAGCGCCCCGATCTCCGCCGCGCTGAACTCGGGCTTGCGGGCGGGCGAGGGCGTCGGGTCGCGCGTTTCGGCCAAAGCCATGATCACGCTCTGGAAGCCGCCGGGACGGTCCGCCCGAGCAACTGGTTGCGGTACTGGCCGGGCGAGACGTCGAACCATCGTTTGCAGGCGCGGAAGAAGCTGCTCTGGTCGGAAAAGCCGAGGAGGTAGGCCGCCTGCGCCAGCGAGAGATGCAGGCGGCCGAGATACTGCTCGGCGAGTTCCCGCCGCGTGCCGTCCAGGAGCTGGACGTAGGAGGTCTCCTCCTGTTCGAGGCGCCGCTGCAAGGTGCGCTCGCTCATGTGCAGCTCGCCGGCGACTTCGTCGCGCCGCGGCTCGCCGTCGGGCAGCCGGCGCACGATCACTTGCCGCGCCCGGTAGCTCGTCTGCGCGTGGTCGAATTGCTTGAGGTACTCGCCGGCGAAGCGCTCGTGCAGCTCGGCGAGCTGCGGGTTGGAGGCGGGGAGCGGCGCCGTCATGTCGGCGCGGGCAAACAGCAGGCTGTTGCGCGGCGCATCGAACGCCACCGGGCAGCGCAGCGCCGCGCGGTAGGGCGCCGGATCGGCCGGAGCGGGATAGGGCAGTTCGATCGCCAACGGAACGACCTCGCGCCCGCTGATCCAGCGGCAGAAGCCGATCAAGGTGACGACGATGAACTCGATGCGCTGCCGCGGCACCGGACGCTCGCCGCCGAGGAGCACGAAGGTGACGCGATAGCCGGTGCGCTCCTCGCTCATCGCCATGGTGAACGCGTCGCTCAGAATGAGGAGGTAGCGGATCAGGCGGTCGAAGGCGGTGCGCAGGTCCGCGCACGACATCATGGCATAGCCGACAACGTCGAAGCTTGCCGGCCGCACCACATGCGGCTGCGCGACCCCGATCGCCGGATTGCCCGACTGCTCGGTCGCGAGTTCCCACAGGCGGCTGACCTTTTCGGTCTGCACGCGCGCGCCCGGAGCGTCGAGCGCCGCCGGGTCGATCCCCGCCGCGGCCAACAGGGTACGGCTATCGAGGCCCTCGGCGGAAAGCATCTCGGCGATGCCCTTCACCCAGACGGCGGCGGTCGTCCGCTTGCTCATCCCTCGCCCCTCCCACGGCGACGCTGTTGAGTGGCGCATGTTCTTATCGGCGAACCGGTACCCACTTCGCCGGAACATGCGCTTGGCGCAATTTGGCCTTCCCGGGCCAATAGATTGGCCGCCGCGGTCACTGACACGGCGCCCCCGGGCGTCTAACGTCCCTGTTCATCGGAACTTGCCGGGAGGATGCCATGGAACTGCAATCTGCGGGAGGCCCCCTGTCGAACAGGCACTGGCTCGCCGCCTACGGCGGGCGCATTCCGGCCGAGATCGACCCCGACGCCCATGGCTCGGTGCTGGAGATGCTCGAGGCCGCCATGCAGCGCTTCGCCGACCGGCCGGCGTTTCGCTGCTTCGGCCAGACCCTGACCTATGCCGACACCGATCGGCGCTCGCGCGATTTCGCGGCCTACTTGCAGCGCCGGCTCGGCGTAAAGAAGGGCGACCGCATCGCCGTGATGCTGCCCAACATCCCGGCCTTCCCGCTCGCCATGCTCGGCATCGTCCGCGCCGGCGCCGTCCAGGTGAACGTGAACCCGCTCTACACGCCGCGCGAACTCGAGCATCAGCTCAAGGATGCCGGCGCCGAGGTCATCGTCGTGTTCAGCGGCGTGTCCGCAACCCTTGCCGAGATCATCGGCAACACCGCGGTGAAGCATGTCATCAGCGTCGGCCTTGGCGACGGCACCGCCGCGGCGCTCCCGAGCCCGCCGGTCGATCCGCGCCTGACGAATGCCATTGCATTCGCCGACGCGCTGACGCAGGGCGCCGATCTCGCCTTCGCGCCGGTGGCGCTCGGCGGGGACGATCTTCTGTTCCTGCAATACACCGGCGGCACCACCGGGCTCTCCAAGGGCGCCGCCCTGTCGCACCGCAACCTCGTGGCCAACAACGAACAGTTCAGAACGTTCATGCCCGACGCCTTGCGCCCGGGTCAGGAAGTCATCGTCACGGCGCTGCCGCTCTATCACATCTTCGCGTTGATGGTGAACTTCATCACCTACTACTCGATCGGCGCGGAGAATTGGCTCGTTCCCAACCCGCGCGACATGGGAAGCTTCGTCGAAATCCTGCGCAAGGCGCGCTGCACGGTCTTCACCGGAGTGAACACGCTGTTCAGCGGACTGTTGATGCACCCGAACATCGCCGAAGCGGATTTCTCCCGGCTGCGGGTCGCGATCGGCGGCGGCGCCGCGGTGCTGCCCTCGACGTCGGAAAAATGGAAGGCGCTGACCGGCCAGGACATCCTCGAAGGCTACGGCCTTTCCGAGACCTCCCCGGTGCTCACGCTCAATCCGATGACGGGGGCGGGGTTCTCGGGGACGGTCGGCCTGCCGCTGCCGTCGACCGACATCAAGCTCCTCGACGCCGACGACAAGGAAGCGGCGCTCGGCGAGCCCGGCGAAATCTGCGCCAAGGGGCCGCAAGTGATGCGGGGCTATTGGCAGAAACCCGAGGCCAACGCGGCGGCGTTCACCGCCGACGGCTACTTCCGCACCGGCGACATCGGCGTGTTCGACGCGGACGGGTTTCTCAGGATCGTCGACCGCAAGAAGGATATGATCATCGTTTCCGGCTTCAACGTCTACCCGAACGAAGTCGAGGCGGTCGCCGCGGCCTGCGCGGGCGTTGCCGAATGCGCCTGCGTCGGCCGGCCGGACGGGAAAACCGGCGAGGCGGTGCGGCTGTTCGTGACCAGGGCGCCGGGTGCGACGATCACCGAGGCGGATGTGATCGCCCACTGCCGGCGGCAGCTCACCGCGTACAAAATGCCGAAAGAGGTGCGCTTCATCGAAGCGCTGCCGAAGTCGAACGTGGGCAAGATCCTGCGCAAGGATCTGCGCGCGCTGGCGTGAGGAAAGGACGTGTCATGGCCATTGCAAACTACGATATGACCACCGCCCCGCAGTTCGTCGGCCGCGAGCTCGGCGCTTCCGCGTGGATCACCGTGGGGCAGGACCGCATCGACCAGTTCGCGGCGTGTACCGGCGATCGTCAGTGGATCCACGTCGACGTCGAACGCGCCAGGCGCGAGAGCCCGTTCGGCGGGCCGGTCGCGCACGGCTATCTCAGCCTGTCGCTGGTCGCCGCCATGGTGATGGAGCTGGGGGTCGTTCCGCCCGACGCCGCGGGCGCGCTCAACTACGGCCTCGACAAGGTCCGCTTCATCGCGCCGGTCAAGGCGGGCGCGCGGGTGCGCATGCGCGCGAGCCTCGCTTCGGCCGAGCCGCAGAGCGGCGGACGCATGCTGCTCAAGCTGCAGAGCACGCTGGAGATCGAAGGCGAAGCAAAGCCCGCCCTCGTCGCCGAGGTTTTGTGCATGCTGATAGGCAAGCGCCATGTCGCGGTATGAGCACCGAGGCATCGCGCACGCCGCTCGTGGAGGACGCGCCGTGGCCCATGAACTCCGTGACGTCGGAACTTTCGACAGCGACATCCGCGACCAGGCGGCACAGCACACGCTGGCGGCCAATCCGCTGGTCGGGGTGCGCAGCCGGGACGTTTTCGATTCGGCCGCCGCGCTCGTCGGCCGCATGATCGCCAATCCCGGGCTGGCGGCGCAGCAGTGCCTTGCGCTGCTCGGCGAACTCGCGCGCATCGCCACCGGCGGCTCGGCGCTGGCGCCCGACGCCAAGGACAAGCGCTTTGCCGATCCAGCCTGGAGGGAGAGCGCCGCCTACCGGGCGCTCGCGCAGGTCTATATCGCCTGGGGCGAGGCGCTGAATCGATTCATCGATGCGGCGCAGATGGACAAGCGCGACGCCGAGCGCGCCCGCTTCGTCGTTTCGCTTCTCGTCGACGCGATGGCCCCCACCAACGCGCTCGTCGGCAACCCGGCGGCGCTCAAGAAGCTCGTCGACAGCGGCGGCGCGAGCCTGCTGCACGGCCTGGAAAATTTCGTCGGCGACGTGGTGCGCAACGGCGGCCTGCCGGCGCAGGTCGACACCCGCAAGTTCGCCGTGGGCAAGAACCTGGCGACGACGCCGGGCGCCGTCGTCTTTCGCAACGAGGTGATGGAGCTGATCCAGTACCGGCCGACGACACCCGACGTGCACAAGCGGCCGCTCCTCATCGCCCCGCCGCAGATCAACAAGTTCTACGTCTTCGACCTGGCGCCCGAGAAGAGCATCATTGGGTTTGCGCTGAGCGGCGGGCTGCAAACCTTCGCCATCAGCTGGAAGAACCCCACGGCCGCCGAGAGTCACTTCGGGCTCGACACCTACGTCGAAGCGCTGGAGGCGGCCGTCGACGTGATGCGGGAGATCACCGGCAGCGACGACGTCAACATCTGGGGCTCGTGCTCCGGCGGCATCACCACGTCGGCCTTCCTCGGGAACCTCGCGGCGCGCGGCGAAGCCAAGGTGCACAGCGCCACGGTCGCGGTCTGCGTGCTCGACATGGCGGTGGCCCAGGACACGACGGCGGGAATGTTCGTCACGCCGGAATCGATCGCCGCGGCGAAGACCGCCTCGCGGCTCGCCGGCGTGGTTCAAGGGCGGGAACTTGCGCGCATGTTCGCCTGGATGCGGCCGAACGACCTGATCTGGAACTACTGGGTGAACAACTACCTGCTCGGCAACGCGCCGCCCGCCTTCGACATCCTTTATTGGAACAACGACACCACGCGGCTTCCCGCGCGCCTGCACGCGGACTTCCTCGACCTCATCGACGCCAACCCTTACGTCAATCCCGGCCGTCTCGAGGTGCGCGGCAAGCCGCTCGACATGCGGCAGGTCGACATGGACAGCTACGTGGTCGCCGGCGTGACCGATCACATCACCCCGTGGCAGGGGTGCTATAACACGGCGAGGCTCTACGGAGAGCGGAGTACGTTCGTGCTCGCCAACAGCGGCCATATCCAGAGCCTGCTCAACCCGCCGGGAAACCCCAAGGCGTTCTTCTGGACCGGCGCAGCGCGGGCGGCGGCCGCCGACGCGTGGCAGGAGCAGGCGCAAAAGCACCAAGGGAGCTGGTGGCCGCACTGGCTCGAATGGATCAAGGCGCGTTCGGGTGAGACCGTCGCCGCGCCGGCCGCGTTGGGCAGCGCCGAGTACGCCCCGCTCGGCGACGCGCCTGGCCGCTACGTCATGGAGACGTGAGTTGCAAATCGGCCTGCGCGAGGTGGACGGGCAGACGTTGCGCGTCGGCGTTCGCCGCGGCGACAAGGCGCGGCCGCCGCTGCTTATCTTCAACGGCATCGGCGCCAGCATCGAGATGGTCGAGCCGTTCCTCGCCGCGCTCGACGGCCCCGAGGCGATCGTCTTCGACGTGCCGGGCGTGGGCGGCTCGCCGGCGCCGCGGCTGCCCTACCGGCCGTGGACCCTCGCGCGGATGAGCGCGCAGCTGCTCGACCAACTGGGATACGACGCGGTCGACGTGCTCGGCGTGTCGTGGGGCGGGGCGCTCGCCCAGCAATTCGCCTTCCAGCAGGGCACGCGCTGCCGGCGGCTCGTTCTTGCCGCCACCTCGCCCGGCCACTTGATGGTGCCGGGAAAACTCACCGTGCTCGTCAAGATGGCGACGCCGCGACGCTACAAGGACCCCAGCTACATGGGGCGAATCGCCGGCGACATTTACGGCGGCGCATTCCGCTCCTCGCCCGAGCTGGTGCGCACGCATCTTCGCCACGTGCGCTGGTCGAGCGACTACGGCTACTACCTGCAACTCTTCGCCGGCTTCGGCTGGACCAGCCTGCCGTGGCTCGCGTTCCTGAGGCAGCCGACCTTGGTCATGGCCGGCACCGACGATCCGATCGTGCCGCTCGCCAACGGCCGCATCCTGGCGCGGCTCATTCCGGACGCGCGCCTCGTGACCGTCGACGACGGCCACCTCTTTCTCGTCACCAGCGCCGGGCAATCGGCGGACATCATTGCGGAATTTTTGAATTAAAGCGGTTCCCAGTTCGACTGACTCACCAGGGCCTCATGACTCGCATAAGTTTGCGGCGGCTTGCCCCGACCGGCGATATCCGCGATCCTTGCGCCCTCTTACCCCTGCCACCTACTCCAATCCCCAAGGAATCGCGTTCATGGCCGTCAACACCAAGCGCGTGTTCTATGTGAAGTACCTCGCCCACCAGAGCTACGTCGACACGCTCGCCAAGCGGCCGGACATCAGGCTCGACAAGCTGGAGAACGACAGCCCGGCGGCGCTCGCCGCGCCGATCATGGAGGCCGCGCACGCCTACCAGATCGGTTCTTCGCGCGACGAGCTGGCGACGCGGTTCCACGCCACCGGCGCGTTGATCGCGGGCCTGCCCAATCTGCTGATCGTCTCCGCCAACGGCGCCGGCTACGACACCATCGACGTGAAGGCGTGCACGTCAGCCGGCATCCTGGTGCTCAACCAGGCGGGCGGCAACCGTGAAGCGGTCGCCGAGCACGTGCTCGGCATGATGCTCTCGCTCACCAAGCGGATATCGCAATCCGACCGCGCCATTCGCCGCGGCGACCCCATCAACCGCAACTCGTTCATCGGCGCCGAAGTGCACGGCAAGACCCTCGGCATCGTCGGCCTCGGCCACGTCGGGCGGCGCGTCGCCGAACTCACGCGCGGCCTCTTTGCCATGCACGTCATCGCCTACGATCCGTATCTGACCGCCGACGAGATCGCCGAGCGCGGCGCGGAGAAGGTCGAGCTCGACGACCTGTTGCGGCGCGCCGATTTCGTCTCGCTCAACTGTCCGCTCACCGAGGAGACGCGCGGCATGATCGGCGCGCGCGAGTTCGCGCTGATGCGGCCGCACGCCTATTTCATCACCACCTGCCGCGGCTTCGTCCACGACGAGGCCGCGCTGCTCGACACGTTGCGGCGCAACGGCATCGCTGGCGCCGGGCTCGACGTGTGGGGCAAGGAGCCGCCGCCGCGCGAGCATCCGCTGCTGCAGTTCGACACCGTGCTGGCGAGCCCGCATACCGCCGGCATCACCCACGAAGCGCGCGTCAACATGGGCCGCATCGCCGCCGAGCAGCTCATCGATGCCCTCGACGGCAAGCCCGCGCCGCGCATCGTCAACCCGGAGGTCTGGCCGTTGTACGCGGAGCGCTTCGAGCGCACATTGGGGTTTGCCCCGCGGATGAGGTGAGTGAGGCCGCCATGCGCGCAGTGACGTTTCTCGGCGACCGCAAGCTGGAGCTGATGGAATTTCCCGATCCGACGCCCGGACCCGGGGAGGTCGTGCTCGACATCAGGGCGTCGGGCATGTGCGGCAGCGACCTGAAGTTCTACCGCGCCACCGGCGGCGCCTCGTCGCTCGGCCTCGGCAAGGTGAGCGGCCCGATCATTGCCGGGCACGAGCCGTGCGGGGTCGTCGCCGCGGTCGGGCCCGGCGTCGCCGAGAGCGTCGCGCGCGTCGGCGACCGGGTGATGGTGCACCACTACACCGGCTGCGGCACGTGCCCCCATTGCCTCACCGGCTGGTCGCAAATGTGCGTTGCCGGCAGCACCGTCTACGGCGCCACCGGCCATGGCGCGCACGCGCCGCACATGAAGGTGCCGGCGCACACCCTGGTGCCGCTGCCCGAGGAGCTGAGCTTTGCAACCGGCGCCGCCATCTCGTGCGGCACCGGCACCGCGTTCGGCGCCCTGCGGCGCATGAATCTCTCCGGCCGCGACACCGTGGCGATCGTCGGCCAGGGCCCGGTCGGTCTGTCGGCGACGCAGCTTGCCGCCGCCATGGGCGCCCGCGTGATCGCCCTCGACGTAAGCGAGGAGCGCCTCGCCCGCGCCAAGACATTCGGCGCCGCCGTGCTGGTCGATCCCAAGTCCAACGATCCGGTTGGCGCCATCAAGGACGCGACCCACGGCATGGGGGCGGAGCTGACGCTCGATACCTCGGGGTCGCCGGAGGGCCGCATCACCGCGGTGCGCGGCGCGCGCGCCTGGGGCACCGTGTGCTTCGTCGGCGAGGGCGGCAATGTGACCATCGACGTGAGCCCGGACATGCTGCGCAAGCAGCTCACCATCGTCGGCTCGTGGACTTTCTCCAAGGTCGGGCAGGCGGACTGCGCCCGGTTCGTCGCCGACCGCAACATCAAGGTCGATGATTTGTTCACCCACCGCTGGCGGCTCGATCAGGCCGAGGAGGCCTATCGGCTGTTCGACCGGCAGACCGGCGGCAAGGGCGTGTTCCTGATGTGACGCCGTGAGCGCGGGCGCCACCATCCTGACCGACTCGGCGGCGCTGCCGCGGCGCATCGCCGACGTCGAGGCGCTCGATGAGTTGCTCGCGCGCCCGAGCGAGGCGGTCGTCGCCGACTTGGCGCGGCTTGACGGCGATATCCTCATCCTCGGCGCCGGCGGCAAGATGGGGCCGACGCTCGCCTTCATGGCGCGCCGCGCCGCGCCCGACAAGCGCGTGATGGCGGTCGCCCGCTTCAGCGAACCGGGCGTGCGCGATCGGCTCGAGCGCCGCGGCGTCGAAACGATCGGCTGCGACCTTTCCGATCGCGTCGCCGTCGGGCGTTTGCCGCAGCTTGAAAACGTCGTGTTCATGGCCGGCCGCAAGTTCGGCGCCGAAGGCGATTTGCCTTTGACCTGGGCGCTGAACGTCCACGTGCCGGCGATCGTCGCCGAGGTTTTCGCCCGCGCGCGCATCGTCGCGTTCTCGACCGGCTGCGTCTATCCGTTCGTGCCGGTCGACCGCGGCGGCGCCAGCGAGGACACGCCGCCCGATCCGCCCGGCGAATACGCCATGTCGTGCGTCGGGCGCGAGCGCATGTTCGAGCATTTCTCGCGCGCGTACGGCACGCCGGGCCGGCTGTTCCGCCTCAACTATGCGATCGACCTGCGCTACGGCGTGCTC
The DNA here is from genome assembly GCA_035622435.1 of Xanthobacteraceae bacterium. Lineage (GTDB taxonomy): Bacteria > Pseudomonadota > Alphaproteobacteria > Rhizobiales > Xanthobacteraceae > AP-16. Next base: position 35,795 of record DASPVJ010000212.1, read on the forward strand.
CACGACATCGCCCGCAAGGTGCGCGACGGCGCGCCGGTCGACGTGACCATGGGCCACGTCAACGTCATCTGGCAGGGCGACGCCTGCGCCCAGGCGCTGCGCGCGCTGCTTCACTGCACGACGCCCACCTCGGCGCTCAACGTGAGCGGGCCGGAGACCTTGTCGGTGCGCGCGCTTGCGCAGGAATTCGCCGCGCGCCTCGGCCGCGCCGCGATCATCGTCGGCGAAGAGGCGCCGACCGCGTGGCTCACCGACACGCGCCGCGCCCGGCGCCTGTT